>QBMO01000027.1 GCA_003242075.1 Alphaproteobacteria bacterium | reverse complement strand
CCGCCAGCATGGCGATGGCGACGGCAATGGCGATTGTGCGGAACATCGGCGGTCCTCGGCTCTAGAATCCCTCAATGGGCATCCTAGCAGGTATCTCAGCCCAGCGCCGTCTCAAGCCCGAGTGATCGAAGCGCCTGCGTAAAGGCGACCGGCGGCGGCGCTTCATAGCGCCTGCGGCCGCCTTCGGGGTGCGGTAGGTCGAGGGCGGCGGCGTGCAGCATCAGGCCTGGAACCTCGACGCCAGCAATGCTGAACAGGCCGCCATACTTGCCGTCGCCGGCAATCGGCTTGCCGATCGCGGCCAGATGGGCGCGCAGCTGGTGCATACGGCCGGTCTCTGGGCTGAGCTCAAGCAGTGCTGCGGCTGGCGTCGCGGCGAGCGTGCGGTAGCGGGTCAGAGCCGCCTGCGCGCCCGCTTCGCCGTCACGCGCGATCTCCATGATGTCGAGGCCTTTGCGGGACGCCTTCTTGAGCGCCAACGCGATCTCGCCCTCACGCGGCTCGGGTGCGCCGCCGCAGGCGATGGCGAGATAGGTTTTGTGCGCCTCTCGCTTGGCGAAGGTTTCCGAGAAGTACGCCGCAGAAGGCTTGGTGCGCGCGGCGATGATGACGCCGGAGGTGTCGCGGTCGAGCCGGTGGACGAGACGCGGGCGCTTGCCGTTGGATTTGGCGAAGACCGCGAGCAGGTCTTCTAAGCTCTTCGTCACGCCAGAGCCGCCCTGCACGGCCAAGCCCGCGGGTTTGTTGAAGACGAGCGCGTGGGCGTCTTCGGCGATCAACAGCGAGCGGGCGAAATCGGCGTCGCTCATTTGAGCAGCGTCAGCGTTTCGGTGAGCAGCGGACCAATTTCTTCGTTGAGGACGAGATCGGCATAGTCGTCGAGATCGGTTGGCTCGCGATTGACGATGATCAGCTTGGCGCCATGGCGCTTAGCTTCGATCGGCAGACCAGCCGCAGGGAAGACGACAAGCGATGAGCCGAGCACGAGGAAGAGATCGCAGGCGCGCGACTCCTCTGTGGCGCGCATCATCTCGGCTTCCGGCATGGATTGGCCGAACGAGATGGTCGCGGTTTTCAGCAGACCCGCGCAATACGTGCAGACAATCTCCTCACCGCGTTCGTACGGCAGTTGCAAATCATCGAGTTCGTGACGTTGGCTGCAATCAAGGCATTTGGCGTAAGTTGCGTTGCCATGGAGTTCGATCACCTTGTCGAGCGGAGCGCCGGAATCTTGGTGCAGATTATCGACGTTCTGCGTGATGATGGCGCTGACTTTGCCGGCGATGGCCAATGCGGCCACGGCGCTGTGCCCGGCGTTTGGTTTCGCGCCCGTCCAGCCCGCCGTTTTGTTGAAGACACGCGTCCACGCCTCGCGCCGCACGCCGGGTGAAGCGACGAAATCCTGAAACATGATCGGCTTCATCTTGCTCCACACGCCGCCCGGGCTGCGGAAGTCCGGGATGCCACTTTCGGTGGAGATGCCCGCGCCGGTGAAGACGACGACACGCTGCGCGGCGTCGAGATGGCGCGCGAGAGCCACGGCGTCACTCACGTCTGTACCGCGCCGGGATAAAACTCGCTCAACCACGCCAGCCTAGTCTCTCCGAAATGGATGACGGCGTCCGCCGACTTCTCGTCCAGCTTATGAAATCCGGCGACGTGCAGGCCCACCTGTAGCGCTAGCCGCCCAAGCTCCGAAACAACAGCTCGAAGGCCATTCGCATTGTGAAACGGACCCCCGTGAGCAAGCCCATTACCCGCACGAAGCATTTGCGCGGCACGTGGAGTGGGGTGCGAAGCCAACTCGCAAAACTCCTTGTAGAGCTTCGCCCTCTTTCCTTCGGTAAAGCCGTCCAATTGATCCAACACCGTGCGAACGGCGACCGGTTTGAACTCTGCTTTTTGGGCTGAAGTCTTCGCCTCGCGCCATCTCTTGATCGCGCTAGGGTCTCGTTTGAAGAGGTCGATCAAGAATACTGTCTCAAGAAGATCACGGCCCAATATTGCAGCGTTTTGAGCGTACCCACACAACGCGAGGGCTTGTGCACTCGCCAGCATGTTGAACATGCGAAGGGAAAGCAGCTTGATGGCTTCGTCATCCACGTCCGCGACAGGCTGCTGCCGAAACACGTCGATGATGGTCATTGCCGCCTCGATCATCCGTAGGTGCAGCACCAAAGAGGGTTCGCTGCCAATCAACGCCAATGACAGTCCGCGGACGCGTTCTTCCTCCGCTCTCAGGCTTTCGAAATTTTGAAATCTATCAAACAAAGTCGCTAACCCTTTTCCGCCCGCAACTTCGCCCAATGCTCCAACCGCTCCTTAATCGCGCCTTCGCGGCCGCGGCCTTCGGGGGCGTAAAATTGGCGGCGGGGCATTTCGTCAGGAAAGTAGTTTTGCCCCGAGAAGCCGCCTTCGGCGTCGTGGTCGTAAGCGTAGCCGCTGCCGTAACCCAGATCCTTCATCAGCTTTGTCGGCGCATTGCGGATGTGCATGGGCGGGCCGAGCGTGCCGGTTTCTTGGGCTGCCTGTTTGGCTTGCTTCCAGGCTGTGTAGGCGGCGTTGGATTTTGGCGCGGTGGCGAGGTGGATTACGGCTTGCGCCAAGTGCAGCTCCGCTTCGGGCGGCCCGATGAAGTGCACCGCATCCTTGGCGGCGTTGCAGATCAGCAGCGCAGTGGGATCGGCGAGGCCCACGTCCTCCGCCGCCGCGCGCACGAGACGGCGTGCGATGAAGAGCAAGTCTTCGCCGCCCGTCACCATGCGCGCGAGCCAGTAGAGCGCCGCATCGGGATCGGAGCCGCGAATGCTTTTATGCAGCGCCGAGATCAGATTGTAGTGCTCTTCACGGTCTTTGTCGTAAGCGGGCGCGCGCTTCTGCAAGAGTTCGCCCAGTGCTTTGGGATCGAGCGGCATGCCGGGGGCAAGCGCAAACAATTCTTCGGTCAGCGTCAGCAGATAGCGCCCGTCGCCATCGGCGAGATTGGTCAGCGCGATTCGCGCGTCGTCTGTCAGCGGTAAGCTCTTGCCCAACAGCGCTTCGGCGCGTGCGAGCAATTGCTCAAGCGCCGGCTCATCTAAGCGCTTCAGTACGAACACCTGCGCACGCGAGAGAAGGGCCGCGTTGATCTCGAAGCTTGGATTCTCGGTGGTGGCGCCGACCAGTGTCACCACGCCCTGTTCGACATAAGGAAGGAAGCCGTCTTGCTGCGCGCGATTAAAGCGATGGATTTCGTCCACGAACAGAAGCGTCGCCTTGCCGCTGGCGCGCCGGCCCTTCGCTGTCTCGAAGGCCTTCTTCAGATCGGCAACGCCTGAGAACACAGCGCTGATCTGCTGAAACTCGTGTCCAGTTTCTTCAGCCAGCAGGCGCGCGATGGTGGTCTTGCCGACGCCAGGCGGGCCCCAGAGCACCATCGAGCTGAGCCGCTTCTGCGCCACCATGCGGCCGATCGGGCCGTCAGCTTTCAGTAGGTGATCCTGGCCAACCACCTCATCGAGCTTGCGCGGCCGCAGGCGCTCGGCCAGAGGCGTAGGCGCACCCTGGTCCATGCCGGCGGCTTCGAACAAATCACTCATCGCTTCTAGATACGCGCTCCGGCGCCTGAAAACGATGGGTGTGAGCCTAGAACCGTATCTCGCGGCGCTGACCGTTGCGCTCGACGGCAATGACCCAGCTTTGCGATTGCGCCATCACGCCATCGAGCTGCGCGGCGTCTCGGACTGGGGCGCCGTTCACTTCGTCGATGATGTCGCCAGGGCGGAAGCCGATGCGGGCGGCGACGCCACGGCGATCGAGCGTCTGGATGAAGACGCCGTGCTTGAAAGGATCGAGGCCTGAGGCTTCGGCCGTCGCGGGCGTCAGCGTCACAACCGTGGCGCCGCCGAGCGGGTGGCGGCCGGTGAGTTGGCGCGCTTCCGGCGCGCCGCCCGGCGGCGCTTCGGCCGTTGCTGTGAGCGTGGTTTGCCGGCCCTCTCGCAAAATGAGGAGCGGCACGCGCGTACCTGGGCGCTGCGTTGCGAACTGGTAGCGCACCGCGCCTTCGTCACGCACTTCCACGCCAGCGACAGACAGGATAACGTCGCCATTGCGCAAGCCAGCGCGCTCACCTGCCGATCGTGGATAAAGATCGGTGACAAGCACGCCTTCGGGGCGCGTTAGGCCGAGCGAGCGCGCCAGATCTTGCGTCACGCTCTGCAGTCGCGCGCCGAGCCATGGACGGATCACGGTGTCGCCGCCGGAGACGGCGGATTCGACTACGCGACGCACCATCTCGGAGGGGATGGCAAAGCCGATGCCGTTCGAGCCGCCGCTCTCGGAAAAGATCGCCGTATTCACGCCGACGAGCGCGCCGTTCATGTCAACGAGCGCACCGCCGGAATTGCCGCGATTGATGGCCGCGTCGGTCTGGATGAAGAAAGCGTAATCGCTCACGCCGACTTCAGTGCGAGCGAGTGCGGAAATGATGCCGCTCGTCACCGTTTGCTGCAGGCCGAACGGGTTGCCGATGGCGAGCACGAGATCGCCGACTTGCGCATCGGCCGTGTTGGCGAAGGCAAGTGTTGGTAAGCGCTCGCTGCCTGGATCGATGCGGAGAACGGCGAGATCGACGCGTGCATCGGCCAAAAGCAGTTCAGCATCGAACTCGCGCCGGTCCGACATCACCACCTTCAGCGACTGCGCGCCTTCGACCACGTGGTTGTTGGTGACGATAATGCCGTCGGCGCGGACGATGACGCCGGAGCCGAGCGATTGTTCGGTGCGCGGCGCGCCGAAGCGGCCGAAGAATGGGTCACGCGAAATGCCGCGCCCTTGCACGACGCGCTGCGCGTAAACGTTTACCACCGCTGGCCCCGCACGCGCGGCCACGGGTGCGAAGGAGAGCTGCACTTGGCCGCGGTCGGTCGGCGCCGCGCGCACGAGCGGTTCGGCCTGAACCAATTGCAGATAGGGTTCGCCGCTCGCAGGCTGGCGCGGCGCGTCCTGCGCGAGCGGAGAAATGGCGATGGCGCCGCCGGCGAAACCCGCCACAAGCGCGACGAACGGAGAAGCCTTCAACAGGCCCGCGCGGGTGATCTTCATGAGGAACTGCCTTCGAAACCGAAGCGGCGGATCATGCCGCCCGAAATGACCGAAACATGGCGGCGGGCTTGATCGGCCGCCGCTATCAGACGAACTGCGCCGCCAGCGCGGCCAGGAGCGCGCGCCAATGCTCGCCCTGGCGCATCTGGAAGGCCGCGAGCGGGAAGCCGTGGCGGGCGACATGCTCCTGTGGGACCGTATCCCAGCCGCGATGTTCGACGGTCACCCGCGTTTCCTCGCCGACGGGCTCGAATCGAACCTCGACGTGCGTGACCTGTTCTGGCGTGAACGTGGCTTGGCGCCAGGTGAAGGCGACCCGGACGCCCGGCTCCCACGCCGTCACCTTGCCGATCTCAAACACTTTGCCGGAGGCGAGCGTCGTGATCAGCCGCTCGCGGCCTTCGAAACTGAGTACGCCGTCACCGCGTGGCGTGATCTGAAACAGGCCGTTCGGCCGCCACCAAGCGGCGATCTCTTGCGTGAAGACGTCGAACGCTTCTTCCGGCGACGCCTTCACGCGCAGCGCGACGATAACGGCGCTCACTTACGCTTCTTCTCCACGTGCGCCTTGAAGGCGGCGAGTTGGACGCTCCAGTGTCTCTCGGTTTCCGCCAGCCAGTGTTTCAAGTCCGCCATGGCGCCATCCTTCAGAGCGTAAATGCGCACGCGCGCATCGTACTCAGGGTGCGTCTCCTCAACGAGACCGCTTTGCTTCAGTGTGCGCAAGTGGCGGCTCATCGCTGGCGCGGGCAAGCCGAGGGCGTCCGCCAACTCGCCCGCGCGACGCGGCTTATGGCCGAGCAATTCTACGACGCGGCGGCGCTGTGGATCGGCCAACGCCGCCAACGTCGCGTCAATGTTGGGCTTTGCGCTCATAGGTTGGTTTGCGTGCGCATGCCACCACCCGCGGCCTTGTCCCATTCGGCCGGCGTCATTTCCTGGACGGTCACGGCGAAGGTCCAGATGTGGCCTTCGGGATCGCGGGCGCGATAGGTGCGGTCGCCGTAGAATTGGGTATCCGGCGCCTGCAAGATTTCAGCGCCGGCTTGTAGGGCCTTTTCACAATGGGCGTCGATGTCTTCGCCGCGCGCGAGTTGGACGTGCACGGTTTGCGTGTTCTTACCGGCGATGGATTTCGGGCTCTTGTGATCGGCGCTCCACTCATTGCCAACCATCACAACGCTATCGCCGTACCGCATTTCCGAATGGGCGATGTTGTCGTTCTCATCGAGGATGACCATCAGCGGCTCGAATCCGAAGGCATTTTCGAGCCAGCGGAATGCAGTTTTCGGATCGACGTAACACACGGCGCTTGAGAGCCCCTTCGGGCGATAAAGATCGGACATGCGGTTTCCTTCCTTCAATCGCCAATAGTTTCATTTATTGATAAGTATTAGTCAAGCTTGTAGCCAGCGCTACGTGCTGGCATTCTATGGTTGTGTGAGGGCCTTCTCTGGGGACTTTTGAATGATCGATTTGATTGTGGTTGCGCTGCTGCAGGCCGTCGCGGGCCCACCCGCACCGGCTTCGCCGGAACCGGGCGCAGTCGCCGAACAGCCTGCAGGCGAAACCACGGAGCAACCCGCTGAGGCCCCTGCCGTCACCACGCCAGCACCGACTGCCGCGGATGCGCCGGCGGAAACGCAATATCGTGAAGAGCGCGTGTGCGTGCGTTTGGACGTGGCGACCGGTGAGCGCATGCCGCGGCGCCGCTGCAGCACCGTGCGCGTGCCGATCACCGAAGGCGAAGCGCAAACACCGGCGCCGCAATAAGCCAAGTCTCGCCGAGACGCATAACTGCTACTCGGCGAGCGCCGGCTGAACGTCCGCGAGATCGCCCTGATGAGCTTCGGGTTCGACGCCAATTAGGCGCGCGAGCAGCGGATAGACGGACACGTTTTCAAATGGCGGCAGCGTCGCCCCGCGTCTGAACGCTGGCCCGTTCGCAATGAATACCGCCGCCATATCCGGCGCCTGCGGATCCCAGCCGTGCGCGCCTGGCGCTGGCGTCGCGTATTGTTGAAGCTGGCTGCTGCGATAGCGCCAACCGATGTCGGCGAGACAGACGATCGCCGGGATGCGCCGATGGGTGCTGTAATCGAAGCGCGCGGGCACGTCGGCTTTACGCCAGCACTCGCCACGATCGCTACGACCGAGCAGCGCTTGTTCAACCGCGGCCTCCTGGCCAGCCAGCGGCTGAATGCCTGTGAACTGGCCGTCCCAAATCACGCGCGCTTGCTGCGGCGTGATGCGCGCGTCGAGATCGATGATCGCATCTGGCGCTTGCGCGGCCATGCCGTGGTCGGCGGCGATGACGAAATTCACGCGACCGGCGTAGCCACGTGCATCAAGGCCAGCAACGAGGCGCCCAATCGCTGCATCGACTTCAGCGATGGCGGCGTTGGTTTCGAGCGCATCGGGGCCGTAGCGGTGACCGGCTGTATCGACGAGATCGAAGTAGAGCGTGAAGAAGCGCGGACGCTCGGCCTCACCTAAGTCGAGCCACGACAACAGCACGTCGACACGCGCAAATCCTGGCAGCCCTTGATCGAAGGTGCGCCAGCGTGTGGGGCGCTGACCGTGGAGTTCGTACTCGCTGCCTGGCCAAAACATCGTGCCGGTGCGCACGCCCTGGCGCTCGGCCGTCACCCAGATCGGCACGCCGTCGGCCCACCAGATCGGATCGGCGGCCACGGCGCGATCTTGCAGCGTGAACACCGCGCCTGGGCGCTCGGCATCCTCCATGCGGTTGTTCACGAGGCCGTGGCGGCCAGGATGAAGTCCGGTGACGAGTGTGTAGTGGTTTGGGAAGGTCACCGACGGAAAGCTCGACTGCATCGCGGCGCGCACGCCGTTGTCGGCGAGATCGGAAAGCGCGGGCGTGATGCCGCGATCGAGATAATCGGGACGGAAGCCGTCGAGCGAGATCAGAATGGTGATCGTCTCGCCCGTCGCTGCGGGCGGCGCCGGCTGCATGGCGTCGCCATGCGCGCAGGCGGCCAAGGCGAGGGCAGCAAAAGCTGCAACGAAAAAGCGGCGACACATCATGTCGCCGCTTTAGTTCTCTCGTGTGACATTCGCGCGAAGGATCAATCGTCGGTGTAGATCGCTTCCGGACGCGGGCCGCTGTCTTGGCCACGCGCAGCTTCGTCACGATCGACGAATTCAATCACCGCGAGCGGGGCGTTGTCACCATGGCGGAAGCCCGCCTTCAGCACGCGCGTGTAGCCGCCGGCGCGGGCGCTGTAGCGCGGGGCCAGCGTGTCGAAGAGCTTCTTGGTTTGCGTCTCATCGCGCATGCGCGAGAGCACCAAGCGGCGGGCGCCGAGATCGCCCTTCTTGGCCAGCGTGACCAAGCGCTCGACGACTGGGCGCAGAGCCTTGGCCTTCGGCAGCGTCGTCACGATTTGCTCGTGCTTGATCAGCGAAGCGGCCATGTTGGCGAACATCGCCTGACGGTGGCTGGCCGTGCGGTTTAGCTTCTTGTGTCCTGAACCGTGACGCATGGTCTTTCCCTCGCCGGCTCAAACCGGCGCTCCGTTAGATTTGGTCTTCGTACTTCTTGGCGAGATCTTCGATGTTGTCCGGCGGCCAGTTCTCGACCGCCATGCCGAGGTGCAGACCCATCGAGGCCAGCACTTCCTTGATCTCGTTCAGCGACTTGCGGCCGAAGTTCGGGGTGCGAAGCATTTCGCCTTCCGACTTCTGGATCAGGTCGCCGATGTAAACGATGTTGTCGTTCTTCAAGCAATTGGCCGAACGAACGCTGAGTTCGAGTTCGTCGACCTTCTTGAGCAGAGCCGGATTGAAGGGGAGGTCCGGCTTGTCGCCGCCTTCCTTCTTCTGCTTCGGCTCCTCGAAGGTGATGAACACTTGCAGCTGGTCTTGCAGGATGCGCGCGGCGTAGGCGATCGCGTCTTCCGGACGGATCGCGCCGTTGGTTTCCACTTCGATCACGAGCTTGTCGTAATCGAGCACTTGGCCTTCGCGCGTGTTGTCTACACGGTAGGCGACGCGGCGGACCGGCGAGTAGATCGAGTCGATGGCGATCAGGCCGATCGGCGCATCGTCCGGGCGGTTTTGTTCGGCCGGGACGTAGCCCTTGCCGTTATTGATCGTCAGCTCCATGCGGATCGAAGCGCCGTCATCAAGCGTGCAGATGACCAGTTCCGGGTTCAGGATTTCCATGTCGGAAACCGTCTGAATGTCGCCGGCCTTCACTTCGCCCGGGCCCGTCTTGGTCAGCATCACGCGCTTGGGGCCTTCGCCGCGCATGCGGATGGCGACCTGCTTCAAGTTCAGCACGATATCGGTGACGTCTTCGCGCACGCCCTGGATCGAGCTGAATTCGTGCACGACGCCGTCGATCTGCACCGACTGGATGGCAGCGCCTTGCAGCGAAGAGAGGAGCACGCGGCGGAGCGCGTTGCCGAGCGTCAGGCCAAAGCCCCGCTCAAGCGGTTCAGCGACCAGCGTGCCACGGCGCGCGGGATCGAAGCCGTGTTCAACCACCGGCTTCTTCGGACGAATGAGTTCAAGCCAATTCTTTTCGATCGACATCATGCCTTATCCAATCAGAGGCGCTGCGTTGCTACTCGCGCGCCCGTTCAGTGTTGTTTAGACGCGGCGACGCTTAGGCGGGCGGCAGCCATTGTGCGGGATCGGCGTCACGTCGCGGATCGACGTCACCGTGAAGCCCACAGCCTGGAGCGCACGCAGCGCGCTTTCGCGGCCCGAGCCCGGACCCGACACGTTCACTTCGAGCGTGCGCATGCCGTGCTCCATCGCCTTGCGGCCCGCATCTTCAGCGGCGACCTGCGCGGCGTACGGCGTCGACTTACGCGAGCCCTTGAAGCCCATCGTGCCCGCGCTCGACCACGAGATCGTGTTGCCTTGCGCGTCGGCGATGGTGATCATCGTGTTGTTGAACGACGCGTTCACGTGCGCGACGCCGGTCACGATGTTCTTACGCTCGCGCTTTTTAACACGGGTGGATTCCTTAGCCATTGCGGCGTGTCCTTACTTCTTGGTCGCTTGTTTCTTGCCGGCGATCGGTTTCGCCGGGCCTTTGCGCGTGCGCGCGTTCGTGTGCGTGCGCTGACCGCGAACCGGCAGACCGCGACGGTGACGCAGGCCGCGATAGCAGCCCAAATCCATCAGGCGCTTGATGTTGGTCGAGTTCTCGCGGCGCAGGTCGCCTTCAACCGTGTAGTCGCGGTCGATGGTTTCGCGGATCTGGAGAATTTCAGCGTCCGTGAGTTCCGCCACGCGGCGTTCCGGCGTGAGGCCGACCTTCTCACAGATTTCCTTGGCGTAGGCTTTGCCGATCCCGTGGATGTACTGCAGCGCGATGACGACGCGCTTCTGGGTCGGGATGTTTACGCCGGCGATACGAGCCATTGTGGACGTGCTCCAAAACGCAATAGGCACGACGCCGCCCGGTCATTCGACCGGTGGGGCATCGCGCGTTGGGTGTTCGCGAAGGGCGTGGTTATAGCGGGGCGAAATGCCGCGTCAACCGCCCGAAACGCGTCCCTGTTGCGGCGTTTGCGCCGCCTCGGCAGCGTCAAATCGGGCGCGGGCGGCCTCAATACAAGGGGTGTGCTGGATCGCCCATTCACCAAGAGCTGATACCGGGACCAAGAGATCACGGCCAAGGTCAGTGAGAGCATAATCGACCCGGGGCGGCACCGTGGGGGTGACTGTCCGGCTGACCAGCCCATCCCGCTCCAGGTTGCGGAGGGTGAGGGTGAGCATACGCTGCGAGATGCCGCCGATCATCCGCTTGATTTCATTGAAGCGGCGCGGCCCCTCACCCAAGCGCTGGATGATCAGGACGCTCCACTTATCCCCAATCCTAGAGAGAATGCCGCTCACGGCGCGGCAATCGTGGGATTCGATGTCGGACACACGCGTGTGCCCTGGTGACGTTGCTGTGCGTTCTTGAGCGGCTTTCATAGGCACTCATATAGCCCTGGTTACTTTCCATTACCAGGGGATCAAAAATGACCGCTAAAGTCGCCGTTATCGTGGGCAGCCTCCGCAAGGGCTCTATAAATCGCGTCTTCGCCGACGCGCTGGCGAAGCTGGCCCGCCCGAGGCTGGACCTCCAGATCGTCGAGATCGGAGATCTGCCGCTCTATAATCAGGACCTCGAAGGCGAATTGCCGGCCGCGGTCCAGCGCTTCAAGCGCGAGATCGAAGCTGCCGACGCTGTCCTCTTCGTGACGCCGGAGTTCAACCGCACCTTCTCGGCCGCGATCAAGAACGCCATCGAGTGGGGCTCACGGCCGTGGGGCAAGAATTCGTGGGCCGGCAAGCCCGGCGCGATCGTCGGCGCCACCCTCGGCGCAGTCGGCACCGCCGCCGCGCAGTCGCAGCTGCGTAGTGTGGCGAGCACAATCGGCATGGCGCTGACCGCGCAGCCTGAGATCTATCTCAACTACCGCGATGGCCTGATCGTCGATGGCGAGGTCACTGACGAGAGCTTCAAGAAGCTGCTGCTGGATTGGACCGGCAACTTCGCCGATTGGGTCGCGCGGCTGAAAGCGCCAGCGCTGCAGTTCTAGTCCTCACGCAAAACGCCGCCGGGTGCAGAATGCATCCGGCGGCTTTGCTTTAGACTTCGAGCGCTTTGGCGATGCCTTTGGAGACGCTATCGATATCGGCCATGCCGTCGATGCTGCGCATCTTTCCTTGCTGCTCGTAGTACGGCACGAGCGGCGCGGTTTGTGCGAGATAGGCGTCGAGGCGGACTTTGTAGGCCTCGGGATTATCGTCAGCCCTGCCCTCTTCGGCGAAGCGCTTGGCGATACGATCCATCAACTTTTGTGAATCGACTTCCAGCTTCACCACGCGGTCGATCTGCTTGCCGTGCTTGGCCAACATGGCGTCGAGCGCTTCTGCCTGCGCGACGGTGCGCGGAAAGCCATCGAAGATGAAGCCTGGCGCGTCCTTGTTTTGCGCCAGCGCATCTTCGATGAGCGCAATGACGATGTCGTCGGAGACCAGCGATCCCGAATCCATGATCGCCGCGACTTTCAGACCGAGTTCGGAGCCTGACTTACGCGCGGCGCGCAACATGTCGCCGGTCGAAAGTTGAACGAAACCCCGTTCGGCGGTCAGCCGCTTGGCCTGCGTGCCTTTGCCGGCAGCGGGCGGGCCGAACAGGATCAGGTTCATTTCTTGACGATCCCGCCGCCACTGCCGCGCAGTTTGGAGCGCTTGATCAGGCCCTCGTACTGGTGCGCGACGAGGTGAGACTGAATCTGCGCCACCGTATCGAGCGTCACCGAGATCACGATGAGGATCGAGGTGCCGCCTAGATAGAACGGAATACTGTAAGCGCTGATTAGAATTTCAGGCAGCAAGCAGACCGCCGTGATGTAGGCCGCGCCGATGACGGTGAGACGCGTCAACACGTAATCGAGATACTCGGCCGTCTTCTTGCCGGGGCGGATGCCAGGCAGGAAGCCGCCATACTTGCGCAGATTGTCCGCCGTCTCTTCCGGGTTGAACACGATCGACGTGTAGAAGAAGCAGAAGAAGATGATGCCGGCGGCGTAGAGCGCCATATGGCCGATTTTGCCGTAGCCGAAATAGAGTTCGAACGTCGTCAGCCATTCCGGCGCGTCGGCGCCCATGCCGGCGAAACTTGCAATCGTTGTCGGCAGCAAGAGCAGCGACGAAGCGAAGATCGGCGGGATGACGCCGGCCGTGTTGACCTTCAAGGGCAAGAAGGAGCTCTCGCCCATGAACATACGGTTGCCCTGCTGACGCTTGGGATATTGCACCACGAGCCGTCGCTGAGATCGCTCAATGAAGACGACGAAGACGATCACCGCCAGCATCACGATGGCGAGCGCGAAGATGGCGAAGAAGTTGATGTCGCCGGTGCGCGCCAGCGCCAGCGTCTGGAAGATGACGCGCGGCAGTTCCGCGACGATGCCGGCGAAGATGATGAGCGAGATGCCGTTGCCGACGCCGCGCGCCGTGACCTGCTCGCCCAGCCACATCAAGAACATGGTGCCGCCGGTGAGCGTAATCACCGTCGATGCGATAAAGAATATGCCCGGGTTGGTCACCACGCCGGTGCTTGCTTGCAGGCCGATGGCGATGCCGTACGACTGGAAGATGGCCAGCACGAGCGTGAGATAGCGGGTGTACTGGTTCAGCTGCTTGCGGCCGACTTCGCCTTCTTTCTTCAAGCGCTCGAGCGACGGCACCGACGTCGACATTAGCTGCATGATGATCGAGGCCGAGATGTAGGGCATCACGTTCAGCGCAAAGATCGCCATCCGTTCCACGGCGCCGCCGGAGAAGGTGTTGAACATGCCGAGGATGCCGCCAGCTTGTTGCTGGAAGGCCTGCGCGAACGCTGCCGGATCGACGCCCGGAATCGGGATGAAAGTGCCGATGCGATAAACGACGAGCGCAATCAGCGTGAACCAAATGCGCTTTTGTAGATCGGTGGCCTTCGCGAACGCCGCGAAGTTAATATTGGCTGCTAGTTGTTCTGCGGCTGAAGCCATTTGGGCGCGCTGCTCCGAATCTGATCCCGGCGAGGCCGGAAAACTCCCCGTCCGGAGAGCGAACCTTAGGCTGCTGCTTCGTCCGCTGCAGGCGGATTGAGCAGCGTCACCTTACCGCCAGCTTTCTCGACCGCGGCGATGGCCGCGGCGGAGGCGCCGGAAACGGTGATGTTCACTTTGGCTTTCAGCTCGCCGCGCGCAAGGAGGCGCACGCCGTCTTTCTTACGGCGCAACACACCGGCCTCGACCAGGGTGTCTTCGGTAATATCGTTCTTGGCGTCGATCTTCTTGTTATCGATGGCGTTTTGGAGCGTGGTCAAATTGATCCACTGATGCTTCTTGCTGTTCAGCGCATTGAAGCCACGCTTCGGCATGCGCATGTGCAGCGGCATCTGTCCGCCTTCGAAACCATTGATCGACACGCCGCGACGGGACTTTTGCCCCTTCACGCCGCGACCGCCTGTCTTGCCTTTGCCAGAGCCGACGCCGCGACCGACGCGCATCAGCTTCTTGGTTGAGCCGGGATTATCGGCCAGTTCGTTCAGTTTCATCGTACCTACTCCGACGGCTGCGCCGTCTTATTTCACGACTTCGACGAGGTGCTGCACTTTGCGGATCATGCCTTGGATCGAAGGCGTATCCTCGAGTTCAACGACCTTGTTGGCGCGCGTCAGGCCGAGGCCGACGAGCGTTGCGCGTTGATCGAATTCACGCCGGATCGGGCTGCCGACGCGCTTCACTTTGACGGTGCCGCCAGCGGTTTTCTTTTTCGTGGCCATCTATCAACCCTCCGCCGGCACTTCGCCGAGGCTCGCGCCGTCTTTGCGACGGTTGACGATGTCGGACACTTTGAGGCCGCGGCGGTTAGCGACCTGACGCGGCGAGCTTTGCTCTTTCAGCGCATCGAACGTGGCGCGCACCATGTTGTAGGGGTTCGATGAACCCTTCGACTTGGCGACTACGTCGGAGACGCCCAGCACTTCGAGAACGGCGCGCATCGGGCCACCGGCAATCAAACCGGTACCGGCCGGCGCTGCACGCAGCATGACTTTGCCCGCGCCCCAATGGCCCTTGCCATCGTGGTGCAGCGTGCGGCCTTCGCGCAGCGGCACGCGGATAAGCGATTTCTTGGCTTCTTCCGTCGCCTTGCGGATCGCTTCCGGCACTTCGCGCGCCTTGCCATGGCCGAAGCCAGCGCGGCCCTTCTTGTCACCAACGACGACGAGCGCTGCGAACGCGAAGTTCTTACCGCCCTTCACGACCTTGGCGACGCGGTTGATCGCGACGAGCTTGTCGACCAGTTCGCCGTCAGCGCGCTCTTCATTATTGTCACGGCCACGGCCGCCGCGATCGTCGCGACGTCCACGGTTGGCGCCGCCACCCGGGCCGCCGCCACCGCCGCCCGGCGGGCCACGACGGGGCCCACGCGGGCCACGGCCGCGCGGTTGCTCCGGTGCTGAGGTCTCGGCCGGCGGGCCGCCTGCGGTTTCGTCGGTCATCGCGTTGTCCTCAGAATTCGAGTCCGCCCTCACGGGCGGCATCGGCCAGCGCCTTGACGCGGCCATGGAAAATGTAACGGCCGCGATCGAACATCACGAGCTTTTGGCCTTTCGCGAGCGCGCGCTCGGCCAGCAACTTGCCGACGGCGGCGGCGCCGTCCTTGTTCGAGCCCTTCGCGGCCACGGCTTCTTCTTGCGAAGAGGCGGAGGCGACGGTGACGCCCTTCGTATCGTCGATCAGCTGCGCCGAGATATTCTTCGACGAGCGGAAGACGGAGAGACGCAAGCGGCCTTCGCCGGCGTTCTTCTTGAGCCGGCTGCGGTTGCGCTGGGCGCGGCGTTCGGTGGGGTTGAGCTTCCGGGCCATGGCTTACTTCTTCTTGCCTTCCTTGCGGCGGATGAACTCGCCGACATAGCGCACGCCTTTGCCTTTGTAGGGCTCGGGCGGACGGTAGGAGCGGATTTCCGAGGCGGCTTGGCCAACGGCTTGCGGGTCGATGCCGCTGACTTTCACTTCCGTCGGCTTGCCCACGGCGATCGTGATGCCTTCCGGCGGCTGGTAGATGATCTCGTGGCTGTAGCCGAGCTGCATCTGCAGGTTCTTGCCCTGCATCGCGGCGCGATAGCCGACGCCGGTCATTTCCAGGTTCTTTTCGAACCCTTCGGTGACGCCCTTCACATTGTTGGCGAGCACGGCGCGCGTGGTGCCCCAGAGAGCGCGCGAGCGCGCGGTCTCGAAGCGCGGCTTCACCGAAAGCGCACCGTCGCCGTACGACACTTCGACGTCGTCGTGCGCACGGAAGTTCAGCGTGCCCTTCGGGCCCTTCACGCTCACGTCCTGGCCCTTCACCGTGATGGTGACGCCATTGGGAGCGGGGATCGGTTTCTTACCGAGGCGGGACATCTTAATAGACCTCGCAGAGGATTTCGCCGCCGACGTTAGCGTCGCGCGCGGCGGCGTCGCTCATCACGCCCTTCGGCGTTGAGATGATCGAAATGCCGAGGCCGTTGCGGACCAGGCGCAAATCCTTGATCGACGAATAAACGCGGCGGCCAGGCTTCGACACGCGCTGGATCTCGTGGATCGCCGGCGCGCCTTCGAAATACTTCAGCTCGATCTCGATTTCCTTGTGACCTTCGTTTTCGATGTCACGGAAGTCGCGGATATAGCCTTCGTCCTTCAGCACTTGCAGCACGCGCGTGCGCAGCGTCGAGCCGGGGGACGTGAGCTTCGAGCGGCCGCGCATCTGGGCGTTGCGGATGCGGGTGATGAGATCACCAACGGGATCGTTCAGGTTCATCTGATCTCTCCCTTACCAGCTCGACTTGACCATGCCGGGGATCTGACCTTTGGAGGCCAGATCACGCAGCGCGATCCGCGAGAGTTTGAGTTTGCGATAGAACGCGCGCGGGCGGCCCGTCAGTTCGCAGCGGCTGCGAATACGGGTGGCCGAAGAGTTACGCGGCAGCTGCGCCAGTTTCAGGCGCGCGGCGAAGCGCTCTTCCAGCGGCAGCGCTTCGTTCAGCGCCGCGGCGCGCAACTTGGCGCGACGGGCGGCGAATTTCTTCGACAGCCGCTCACGCTTTTTGTTGCGTTCGATTGAACTTGTCTTGGCCATACTTCTCTACTCTCCCGGTGCGTTCTGGGGTGGATCGCTTTCGCGATCAGTTCCGGAACGGGAAATCGAATTCTTTCAAAAGAGCCTTGGCTTCATCGTCGGTGCGCGCGGTCGTGCAGACGATGATGTCCATGCCCCAAACTTGGTCGATCTGGTCGTAGTCGATCTCGGGGAACACGATGTGTTCCTTGATGCCCATGGCGAAGTTGCCGCGGCCATCGAAGCTCTTGCCGTTCAGACCACGGAAGTCCTTCACGCGCGGCAGCGCTATGGTGACCAGGCGATCCAAGAACTCGTACATCTGATCCTTGCGCAGCGTGACCTTGGCGCCGACGCTCATGCCTTCGCGCAGTTTGAATTGCGCGATGGATTTGCGGGCTTTGGTCGACACCGGCTTTTGGCCGGCGATTGCGGTCAGCGCTTCGATCGCGGACGTCAGCTTCTTGGAGTCGGCGGTCGCTTCGCCAACGCCCATATTGATGACGATCTTTTCGAGACGCGGGATTTGCATCTCGTTGGTGTAGCTGAACTGCTCGCGCAGGCGGCCGCGGATCTCGCTCATGTAGCGCTGCTTCATGCGCGGCGTGTAATCGGCCGGCTTCGGCGCACGCGGCTTCGACGGCGCTGCCGACTTCTTGTCGGCGGCGGCCTTGCGTGCGGCCTTGGCGGCGATGTTGTCCGCCTTTTGGGCCTCTCTCGGGTCCTTAGACATCGATCTCAACTCCAGAACCCTTGGCGACGCGAACCTTGCGGCCCTTGTCGTTCACCTTGTAGCCAACGCGCGTCGGCTTGCCGGTCTTCGGATCGCGCAGCGCGACATTCGACAGGTGCAGCGACGCTTCCTTGGCGATGACGCCGCCTTGCGGGTTGGCGACATCAGGCTTGGTATGGCGCTTGGCCATGTTCACGCCTTCGACGACGACGCGATCTTCCTTCGGCAGCACTTTCAGAACGCGGCCCGAGCGGCCTTTGTCCTTACCGGCGATGACGATGACAGTGTCGTCCTTACGGATGCGGGCGGTCATTTAGAGAACCTCCGGCGCGAGCGAGATGATCTTCATTTGGTTCTTGGCGCGCAGTTCGCGCGGCACCGGTCCGAAGATACGCGTGCCAATCGGCTCGCCTTGGTTGTTGATCAGCACCGCAGCGTTCGAGTCGAAGCGGATGGTGGAGCCGTCCTTGCGCTTGATGTCCTTCGACACGCGCACGACGATGGCTTTGCGGACATCGCCCTTCTTCACGCGGCCGCGCGGCATCGCTTCCTTGACGGAGACGACGATGGTGTCACCCACAGTGGCGTAGCGGCGCTTGGAGCCGCCCAGCACCTTGATGCACATGACGCGCTTGGCGCCGGAATTGTCGGCGACCTCAAGATTGGTTTGCATCTGGATCATAGAATTATGCTCCGACGCGCCCGACGACTTCCCAGCGTTTCAGCTTGGACTTCGGCGGACATTCTTGGATCTCGACCTTTTCGCCGGTCTTGAAGGCGTTGGCTTCGTCATGGGCGTGGAACTTCGCCGACCGACGAACAGTCTTCTTCAGGAGCGGGTGCAGATAGGTGCGTTCCACCTGCACGACGACAGTCTTGTCGCCTTTGTCGCTCACAATCGTTCCCTGCATCACGCGGCGCGGCATGGCTTACACTTTCACTTTCGGCGACTTCTCGCGCAGCACCGTCTGCACGCGCGCGATGGCGCGGCGGACTTCGCGGATGCGCGACGACTTTTCGAGCTGACCCGTGGCTTGCTGGAAGCGCAGGTTGAACTGCTCTTTCTTCAGCGAGAGCAGCTCGTCCTTGAGGCGGGCTTCGTCCTGATCGCGGACGGTTTTGATGTCAGTTTGCGCCATCAGAGCCCCTCCATCCGGGCGACGATCTTGGTGCGGACCGAGAGCTTCGCAGCGCCGAGGCGCAGCGATTCACGCGCGATCGCTTCCGAGACGCCATCGACTTCGAACATGATCCGGCCAGGCGCGACGCGCGCGGCCCAGAACTCGACGGCGCCCTTACCTTTACCCATGCGGACTTCGACCGGCTTTTGCGAAACCGGCACGTCCGGGAAGATGCGGATCCAAACACGGCCTTGGCGCTTCATTTCACGCGTGATCGCGCGGCGGGCCGCTTCGATCTCGCGCGCATTGACGCGGTTCGGCTCCAGCGCCTTCAGCCCGAACTGGCCAAAGTTGAGGGCGCTGCCGCCCTTGGTGTTCCCCTTGATGCGGCCCTTATGGGCGCGTCGGAACTTGGTTTTCTTCGGCTGCATCATGGTGGGTTATGCCTCCGGTTCCGAGCTAGCTTCTTCACCACGTGGCGGACGGCGGCCGCGGCGCGGACGGTCGCCTGACGGCGGACGATCATCGCGGCCACGCGGACGATCGTCGCGATCGCGGCGTTCACGGCTTTCGCCGGTTTCCATCGCCCGACGGTCCTGCGCCATCGGATCGTGTTCCATGATCTCGCCTTTGAAGATCCAGACCTTCACGCCGATCTTGCCGTAGGCGGTGTCGGCTTCACAGGTGCCGTAATCGACGTCGGCGCGCAGCGTGTGAAGCGGCACGCGGCCTTCGCGATACCATTCCATGCGCGCGATTTCCGCGCCGCCGAGGCGGCCCGAAACGTTGATGCGGATGCCCTGCGCGCCCAAGCGCATAGCCGACTGCATCGCGCGCTTCATGGCGCGGCGGAACGCAACCCGGCGCTCAAGCTGTTGGGCGACGCCTTCAGCAACCAGCATCGCGTCGGTCTCGGGCTTGCGCACTTCGACCAGATTCAAGTGCACTTCCGCGCCCGGCGCCATGCGCGCCAGTTCCTTGCGGAGCTTTTCGATGTCGGCGCCCTTCTTGCCGATCACGACGCCTGGCTTGGCGGTGTGAACGGTGACGCGGCACTTCTTCAGCGGACGCTCGATGATGATCTTCGAGATGCCGGCTGCCTTGAGCTTCTCGCGCACGAACTGGCGGATCTTGATGTCTTGATGCAGCAGCGTCGCGAACTGCGTCCCGCTCGCGTACCAGCGCGAGTCCCAGGTGCGGTTGACGCCGAGGCGCAGACCGATCGGATTGACTTTCTGACCCATTACGCGGCCTCAGCGTTTTCGGGCTGCTTGGTCGTATCGCGCAGCACGATTGTGATTTGAGAGAAGAGCTTCTCGATTCGAACGCCGCGGCCACGCGCGCGCGTGTGCATGCGCTTCATGGTGATGTTCTTGCCGACATGCGCTTGCGCAACCACCAGGCCGTCGACGTCGAGGCCGTGATTGTTTTCAGCGTTATCGATCGCCGACTTCAGGCACTTCAGCACGTCCTTGGCGATGCGCTTCTGGCTGAAACGCAGTTCGTTCACGGCCTTCTCAGCCGAGAGACCGCGGATCGACTGGGCGACCAGGTTCAGCTTTTGCGGGCTGATGCGCAGCGTGCGCAGCACAGCCTTTGCTTCGTTGGACGCTTCGCGGCGACGGTTCTTGCCGTCGGGTCCGCGTTGCTTTTCTCGCACGACCGTCATGGCTACTTCCTCTTGGCCTTTTTGTCGGCGCCGTGGCCGAAATAGTTACGCGTCGGCGCGAACTCGCCGAGTTTGTGGCCGACCATGTCCTCGCTCACGAGCACCGGCGTGAATTGCTTGCCGTTGTGAACTTGGAAGGTGAGGCCGACGAATTGCGGCATGATGGTGGAGCGGCGCGACCACGTCTTGATGGTCTCACGACGGGAGCTGCCAGCAGCCTTCTCGGCCTTGGCGAGCAAATAACCGTCGACGAACGGGCCTTTCCAAACAGAACGCGGCATCTGGACTAGCTCACTTTCTTCGAGTGACGGCGGCGGATGATCAAACGATCCGACGCTTTGGTTTTGCGGGTCTTCGGACCGCGGGTTTTCTTGCCCCAGGGCGTGACCGGGTGACGGCCGCCCGAGGTCTTGCCTTCACCACCGCCGTGGGGGTGATCGACCGGGTTCATGGCGACGCCGCGAACGCTGGGCTTGCGGCCCAACCAGATGCCGCGGCCAGCCTTGCCCCAGACTTCGTTCATGTTGTCAGGGTTCGACACGGCGCCGATCGTGGCCATGCAAACGTCCTGCACCATGCGCACTTCGCCCGACGCCATGCGCAGCTGAGCGTAGCCGGTGTCGCGGCCGACGACTTGCGCGTAGGTGCCGGCCGAGCGCGCCATCTGGGCGCCCTTCAGCGGCTTCAGTTCGATGTTGTGGACGATGGTGCCGACCGGGATCGCCTTCAGCGGCATCGCATTGCCGGGCTTCACGTCGACCTTTTCGCCGGCGATCACCGTATCGCCCTGCTTCAAGCGTTGCGGCGCGATGATGTAGCTCTGCTCGCCATCGGCGTACTTCAGAAGCGCGATGAAGGCGGTGCGGTTCGGATCGTACTCGAGACGCTCGACGGTCGCTTCAACGCCCCACTTGCGGCGCTTGAAGTCGATCATGCGATAGGTGCGTTTGTGACCGCCGCCGTGACGGAACGCGGTGACGCGGCCCATATTGTTGCGGCCGCCTGACTTGGTCAGGCCTTCGGTCAACGCCTTGACCGGCTTGCCTTTGTACAGCTCAGCGCGATCGACGATCACGAGCTGACGGCGACCCGGTGAGGTCGGGCGGAATTGCTTGAGCGCCATCTCAGAGCCCCGTGGTCACGTCGATTGAATACCCGTCGAGCAGCGTGACGACCGCGTTCTTGTGGTCGCTGCGCCGGCCCGGCGTGCCGCGGAAGTTCTTCGTCTTGCCTTTGCGCACGATGGTGTTCACCGCGCCGACCTTGACGTTGAAGAGCTTCTCAACGGCTTCCTTGATGTCTTTCTTCGTCGCCGTGAGCGGCACGCGGAAGACGACCTTGTTCTGCTCGGAGAGCAGGGTCGCCTTTTCCGTGATCACCGGCGCGATAATCGTGTCGTAATGCTTGAGCGCGCTCATGCCGCGGCCCCTTCAACTTCGGTTTTCTTTTTCGCGGGCGCGCGCTTCTTCGGGGCGTCAGCCTTGCCGGCCTTGTCCTTGAAGCGCTCGTGGATGGCGTTCACCGCATCCTGCGTCAGCACCAATTTATCGGCGCGCAGGATGTCATAGACGTTGAGGCCGGCGTTCGGCAGCACGTCGATGTGCGGCAGGTTGCGCGCGGCGCGCGCCACACCGGCGTCGACTTCGGCGCCGGCGATGAAGAGCGCCTTCTCAAGCTTCAGATTGATGAGCGAGCTACGCAGCGCGGCGGTTTTGCCGTCCTTCACCGTCAGCGCATCGATCACGATGATGTCGCCGGCGTTGGCCTTGGCCGAGAGCGCGTGGCGCAGAGCCAGCACGCGGAACTTCTTGGTGAGATCGTGGCTGTAATCGCGCGGCAGACGGTTGTGCGCATGACCACCGCCACGGAAAATCGGCGCGTTCTTGGCGCCGTGACGCGCTTGGCCCGTACCCTTTTGCTTGTAGAGCTTGGAGTGCGAGACCGAGACTTCGCCGCGGCTTTGCGTCTTGTGCGTGCCGGCTCGACGCTTGGCGAGTTGGTACTTCACCATGCGATGCAGGATGTCGGAACGGATTTCCTTGATGCCGAAGATGGCGTCGTCGAGATCGACGGAGCCGGCCTTCTTGGCGTCGAGCGAGAGAATATCGAGTTTCATGTCCGCCCTCACTCAGCCGCGGCTTCGGCTTGGCGTACGCCAGCCGGCTTCGGGGCTTCTTTCGGCAGCGCCGACTTCGCAGCGTCACGCACTTCGACCCAGCCGCCTTCGGCGCCAGGCACCGCGCCCTTCACAAACAAAAGCCCGCGCTTTGCATCGACGCGGACGATCTGCAGATTCTGCGTGGTGACGCGCTCGTCGCCCAGATGGCCGGCCATCTTCTTACCTTTGAAGACCTTGCCCGGATCTTGGCGCTGACCGGTCGAACCGTGCGAACGGTGCGAAACGGAAACGCCGTGCGTGGCGCGCAAGCCGCCAAAGTTCCAGCGCTTCATGGCGCCGGCAAAGCCCTTACCGATGCTGATGCCGGAGACGTCGACCTTCTGGCCGATAACAAAATGGTCGGCGCTGATTTCGGCGCCGACCGGCAGGAGATTATCTTCCGAGACGCGGAATTCGCGAATGATCGCTTTCGGCTCGACCTTAGCGCGCGCGAACTGACCGCGCTCAGCTTGGGTCTTGTTCTTTGCCTTGGCGCCGCCAGCGGCGAGTTGCACGGCGGTGTAGCCGTCGCCCTTGGCTTGGCGCGCGGGCGGAGCGTTCTTCTCGTTCTTGCGCGACTTCTTCGGCTTCAGCGCAACCGCTTCACCAGCCGCATTCTTGAATTCCTCGGCATCGACCGTGCGGCGGCCAACAACTTGGCAGCCGGCGAGATCGAGCACGGTGACGGGCGTATGTGCGCCGTCGTCACCGAAGACGCGCATCATGCCGACCTTCTTGGCGATGACGCCAGTACGTCGCGAAGGTTCTTTGGGGGATTGTTCGTTGGCCATCGTGATCAACCCAGAACTTGGATTTGCACGTCAACGCCGGCCGACAGATCGAGCTTCATCAGAGCGTCGACCGTTTGCGGCGTCGGTTGAACGATATCGAGCACGCGCTTGAACGTGCGGATTTCAAATTGCTCGCGGCTCTTTTTGTCGACGTGAGGCGAGCGGTTGACGGTGAACTTTTCGATGCGCGTCGGCAGCGGCACCGGGCCGATAACAGTCGCGCCCGTGCGCTTCGCGGTCGACACGATCTCTTTTGCCGAAAGATCGAGCGTGCGGTGGTCGAAGGCTTTGAGCCTGATCCGGATATTTTGCTGCATCATCGCCAAACTTCCCGAACTTAAATTCCCTGAGCCCGCGACCTAGGCCGCCGGACGCAAGAACCGCCGGCTGGCCCATTTGAACCGCCGACGAGAAAAACGCCGTCCGAACCGAACGGCGCTGCGCAAGTTGGATCGCAAAAAACGCTGCTCTTACGGGGCCTTCGACCCCGCGTGCTCGACCTGGCCAAATCCCGAAGGATACCCGAGGAAGCTGCAACGTAGCTTGCGAACCGCGTCTAAGCAGAAGCTTACAGCCGGCTCGAAGGGGCGTGTCCTACAGACGCTACCCCAGTGCGTCAAGGCGCGTTTTGCGCGCTTTTCAGCGTCCGACCTGAACGTCGCCGGAGCCCCACACTTCCTTCCGCACCGTGCCGGTAACGGCGGCGACAGTGACATTGCCAGAACCGGCGATCTCAGCGTCAACATCGCCGACGGTGCCGGTCACATCGATATCGCCGGAGCCGACCACATTAACGTCCAGGGTCGCAACCGAGGCGCCGATGCTGACTTCACCCGAGCCGGCCAGGTCGATCGACGCCGTGGTGATCGCGCCGCCCTGCACTGTAACGCTGCCGGAGCCCGCGCCATCGGTCGAGAACTCGCCAGTAAGCGAGGCGATGGTGACCGTGCCCGAGCCGGCCACATCGACGTTCGCGCCGTTGGCAACCGCCCCTACCGTGATATCGCCGGAACCGGCCACATCGGCGTCCAGACTGCCCACAGCGCCAGCATTGATGCGGCCCGAGCCGGCTAGATCGACATTCAGCTCGCCAGCGACATCGCCGACGGTCGCCGTGCTGCAGCCGCTGAGTTCTAAGTCGAGGCTCTCAGTTGCGCCGATTTCCGTCGTCCCAGCGCCGCCGCGGTCGAGGTCGAAACTGCGCGGGGCGCGGATGGTGATGCGCGGCAACTCAGCGACCGGAATATCGCCATAGCCGCGCAAATCCACGCTGGTCTCGCCGCAATTGCCGATCCGGCCACGCATTTGGCCATCGATCGTGATCCGCGTGGCATCGACACTGACTAACGGCATCGGCGTCCGCCCGGCGGAATTGTCGATTTCGATCAGGAAATCCGCCCGGTCCTCCGGGACGATGACGACGGTCGCGGCGGCGCCCTTAATGTTGAGATCGGTACCGGCGAAGGCCTGAGCCTCCATGCGACCGGCCGAAACCTCGACAATCGGAGACGTGCCGCCGCCATCTTCGTCAAACGCGAAGTGGAAATTCGGGCCGCCAAACACCGCGCCAATGCCGAAAATCACGGCAATCGTCACGGCTGCGACGAACACAAAACGTTCCATCCTGTCAGTCTCCCTCGCGCCTCTAGGGCGGCATGCTTACCGGTGAGATGCCCGCAGGCGCCCTGGTGGATGCGTCAGAAACGCTCAGGACGAAAAAAGGGCCGCCCGGCTGGGGCGGCCCTCGATTCAGTCTGCTAACGCCTCGGCTTAGCGCGGCTTGGTGCCGTTTCCGAGCGGATCGTTGCAGATCCAGCAGCGGGCGCTGTCCCAGACCTTGGTGTCGACCGCTTGGGTGACGGACGTGTCCGCGAGAGTCTTGGTCATTTCAGAGGCGAGGGCGGTGCCCCCCATACAAGCGGCCATGGCCGCCACAATCAATAAGCGCATCTGTAGTCTCCCTCAGAAGGTCGCGCGTGGATTAACCATCTGCGCTGGGGACAACCTTATGGCGACCCTGAGGCGTTGGCAAAGGTTTGTTAACGAAGATTACCTGAACGTTTATGTTGATAAATCCTGAGATCACACAGGCAAAGAAAAAGCCCCGGCGCTCGCACGCCGGGGCTTTCAACTCTGTTTGGTTTTAGGCGCCGATTATTCGACAACCTTGGCCACAACGCCCGAACCAACCGTGCGACCGCCTTCGCGGATAGCGAAGCGGAGGCCTTGGTCCATGGCGATCGGGTTGATCAACTCGACCGACATTTTGATGTTGTCGCCCGGCATGACCATTTCAACGCCGTCCGGCAGCTGGCAGATGCCGGTCACGTCGGTGGTGCGGAAGTAGAATTGCGGACGATAGTTGGTGAAGAACGGCGTGTGACGGCCGCCTTCTTCCTTGGTCAGGATGTACACTTCCGCTTCGAACTTCTTGTGCGGCGTGATCGAGCCCGGCTTGGCCAGAACCTGGCCGCGCTCGACGCCCTCACGGTCGATACCGCGCAGCAGCGCGCCGATGTTGTCGCCAGCTTGGCCCTGGTCGAGCAGCTTGCGGAACATTTCAACGCCGGTGCAGACCGACTTCACGGTCGGGCGGATGCCGATGATTTCGACTTCTTCGCCAACCTTGATGATGCCCTTCTCGACGCGGCCGGTCACGACCGTGCCGCGGCCCGAGATCGAGAACACGTCTTCCACCGGCATCAGGAACGGCAGATCGAGCGGACGCGCCGGCTGCGGAATGTAGGTGTCGACGGCGGTCATGAGGCTCATGATCGCGTCTTCGCCGATCGGCGCGTCGCGGCCTTCAACGGCGGCCAGAGCCGAGCCCTTGACGATCGGCACGTCATCGCCCGGGAAGCCGTATGAGGTCAGCAGTTCGCGGACTTCCATTTCGACGAGGTCGAGCAGCTCTTGGTCATCGACCATGTCGACCTTGTTCATGAACACGACGAGGGCCGGCACGCCGACTTGGCGGGCGAGCAGGATGTGCTCACGAGTCTGCGGCATCGGGCCGTCAGCGGCAGAGACGACGAGGATCGCACCGTCCATCTGGGCGGCGCCGGTGATCATGTTCTTCACGTAGTCGGCGTGGCCGGGGCAATCGACGTGCGCGTAGTGACGGTCAGCCGTCTCGTATTCGACGTGAGCCGTGTTGATCGTGATGCCGCGGGCCTTTTCTTCCGGCGCGGCGTCGATATCGGCGTAGGACATCGCCTTGGCGCCGCCCTTTTTGGACAGAACCATCGTGATGGCCGCTGTGAGCGTCGTCTTGCCGTGATCGACGTGGCCGATCGTGCCGATGTTGCAGTGCGGCTTGTTCCGCTCAAACTTTTCCTTGGCCATTGTGAGGTCCTGTCTCTCCGGCGTCCAAAAATGATGATCGACGCTTCGGCCGGGCCGGAGCGCGCGTAAGGTGCGGGTCTTTAGCGGTAGCATTGCTCACGTCAAGCCCCACAACGGCTTGGCGGAGCCATCCGACGCGGCTAAACGTCTCCGCGCGACGGTCGTCCGATGAGGACGTGAAATGGGAACGCGGTGCGGGGTTGCCAACCCCAAAACCGCGGCTGTGCCCGCAACTGTAAGCGGCGAGCGCTCCGCCATCATGCCACTGACCGGATATCCGGTTGGGAAGGCGGCGGAACGCGATCGAGCCGTGAGCCAGGAGACCTGCCGCCGCACGTCGCTCGTTCGCCCGGCCGGGTCCAGCCGTCGAACCGGAACGTCTCCGCAGCAGCGACGCGGGCGGCCCCGCGTGTGTTCACGCCCCGCTTGTCGCTGTGAACGCGCGCCCGAGGGGACGGGGCGCGCCTGCAAAACGGGGATGCACCCATGCGTAACGTAATGAAGGCCGCGCTATTGGCGGCTTCCTTCTTTTCGACTCCAGCTTTCGCGCAAGCGACCGACGACGCCATCGTGGTCACCGCGACGCGGCTTCCAAGCGATGCGGTGCGATTGCCTGCTGATGTCAATGTCATCGATGTTGAAGACGCAAACGCCCGCGGCATTGCTTCGTTGGCCGATGCGCTCAGCGACGCGCCGGGCCTGCACGTGGTGCAGTCCGGCGGTGCAGGCAGCCAGGCAAGCATTTTTTCCGGCGGCGCTTCGTCCAACCACACACTGGTGTTGTTCGACGACATCCGTCTGAACGACCCCTCCTCCCCGAGTTCCGCATTCGACGCGGGTCAAGACACGCTTGGCGGCTTGACTAGTATCGAGGTCGTGCAAGGGCCGATGAGCGCAGTCTACGGCTCCGACGCGATTGGCGGCGTGGTGAACATGCTGCCGCGCCGCGGCCGGGATGGGCCGTTCAATGCGCAACTCGATATCGGCATCGGATCGTTCGAGACGATCTCCAGCACAGTCTCAATCGACGGCACGCTTGGCGCATTTCGCTACGCGGTGACGGCCGAAGGCTATGCGACCGAGGGCTACGATCTCGTCCCCGAACGCATGAGCACCCACACCGGCGATGAAGATGGCGCGGAATCAACGACGATCACCGGCGTTTTCGATTTCGATGTCTCAAATGCATTCTCCCTCGATCTTCTGTTGCGCGGCCGAGAAGCGCGGGCGGATTTTGATGCCTTTCCGTACACGATGGCCTTCGACGAATACCGCGCGGACGACACCGATCTCGAGATCGCTCGCAACGATCTGGCGCTTGCGCGTTTGGGCGCGACGTGGCGGATCAGTGAGGCGCTCTCGCTGCGCGCAGCGGGCGGTCAACTCAACTACGAGCGCGCGGAACGCGACGGCGGCGTCACCACGGCATCCTTCGACGGCGAACGCCACTTCGCCGATCTCACGCTCGACTGGCGGACCGGCGACATTGGCGCGCTCTCAAACGCACGCTTTCTACTTGGTATCGAGACCGAGCGCGAAAATGTCGATATCGCGACCATGTTCACCAGCATTGTCGCTGACCAGGATCGAACCGGCGCGTTCATCACAGCTCAAGGCGATCTGCGGGCGCTCACGCTGACGGCCGCTGCGCGCGTCGATGAATTTGATGGCTTCGGCACACAAGACACGTGGCGCCTCGGCGCATCGTTCGCGCTTGCCGAGTTCGCGCGCGTCTATGCCAATTACGGTACGTCTTTTCGCGCGCCGACGCTCAATGAGCGCTTCGATCCAAGCTACGGCAACGCCGCGTTGGAAGCGGAAGAAGCCGATGGCTGGGAAGTGGGCGCCGACGCCTGGCTCAGCGCATTCGGGCAAGACCGCAGCCTAGAAGTGGGCTTGATCTATCGGCGAACAAACGTCGACAACCTGATCACCTATGCGTCGTCCCCGCCATACGCCTTCATCAATATCGATGAAGCCGAACTGGAAAGCGCAGAAGCCCGCGTTGCGATTTCGCCGGTGTCGTGGCTGACCGCACAACTGTCTTACGTCCACACCAACGCCAAAAATGGCGTCACTGGCGCGCCGCTCCCGAGACGGCCGGAAGAAAGCTGGACGGCATCGTTGATTGCTGAACATGGGCCCCTCTCAGCGCGGCTTTCGTGGCGGCGCGTCGGTGAACAACTCGATCGCCTCTATGACGGTGACGGCCTCTTCATCGCCGCCGGGAACCTGCCCTCCTACGATTTGCTCGATGCATCCGCCGCCTGGCGCATCAGCTATGGCGCGCAGATTTACCTGTCGGGCCGCAACGTCACTGACGAAACTTATGAGAGCCCCGGCGCCTTTGCTGGCGCGCCGCGCAACTTCATGGTGGGCGTACGCTTAAGGGCAGAGAGCGATCGCGCTCGATAACGCCATCGCGCGGGAACATTGCTGACACCCGCCACGAGGCCTAGCGTCCTCCCGTTCAATCGAACAGGAGGACGCCATGGCAGTCGCGAAAGTCATCGAAGTTACGTCAGGCTCGAACAAGGGTCTCGAAGACGCCATCGAGCAAGGCATGGCGAAAGCTTCAGATACGCTCGAAAACGTCGAAGGCGCCTGGATTCAGGACATCAAGGTCACGGCCAAGAACGGCAAGATCAGCGAATGGCGCGTCAACATGAAGGTGACGTTCCTGCTGAAGTAATCTTCAGTAAGGCGGCGGCGCTGAAAGATTCAGATCGTTGGCGATAAC
The DNA here is from genome assembly GCA_003242075.1 of Alphaproteobacteria bacterium. Taxonomy (GTDB): domain Bacteria; phylum Pseudomonadota; class Alphaproteobacteria; order Caulobacterales; family Aquidulcibacteraceae; genus Vitreimonas. The sequence continues at coordinate 8,080 of QBMO01000027.1, read as the reverse complement.
ACGCTCGCGATCATCGTCGAGGCATGCCGAGACAAGCGCTCCGTTGCGAGCCCCACGGGGCAAGCTGGCGACGCGAAACCACTGGCGGCTTAACGACACTTCGCCGTAACCGTTCTCGCCGAGAGGGGGCCAAGTTTGCTCCAGCCTTTGGCGAGACGAAGCGGTGGTGGCCCAAGCGGGCCATGCATCAGCCGTGTGGGTGAAGCGCACACGGAGGGTGCCGCACGGGAACTGGCCCCACTCCATCGCGGTGATCTCGACCACGCGTCGTTCAGCGGGCGCACAGAATGCAGGGCGCTGACCGGAATCGATGGCGCCGCGAAGATAGAGGCGCCCTTCCCGCGTCAGCGTGTACTCGACGGCGCCAATTCCGACCTCCGACACGTCGCGTCGTGTTAGAAATCCCATCGCTACCATGTCTTCCATGCGCGACTGCGCGCTCGCGGCGACATCGGCGCCCCAGTCGCGGCGCATCAGATCGAAACGCACCACGAATCTTCCGTTGCGCTCGGATGCCGCCAACCACACCGTCGGCATTGGGGTGCAAAAGCGCGCGTCGGCGACAAGTTGCTGCACCGCCTCGCCCACCTCGGCGCGCGCCACCTCTGGTTCGACGCGCTGAATCACCATGTCGGCGCCGAGCCATAGTTCGCGTGGCGGCCGCGCAGTGGCGCCGACCGCCAGCTCGTCTGACCCGACTTCTGCGACGGGCTCGCCTTCAACCACGGCCCGCTCCTCCGCCGCGCGCGGCGGCGGCGGCGCGAACGCCGTCTCGCACCCGGCCGCAGCCAAGCACGCAAGCGCCACGACGATCTGCACAAGCGCCCTTGCCAGCGGCATCACCGCCTCCCCGTCAAGGTCCTACACGGCTGCAGTATGAGCCGGCGGTGCGCCGCGGCAAACCCGACGCGCGCCTTTGGCGATCACGCGAGCGGGGAAAACGCAGTCGGCGCCTCGCGGATAGGCGCCCTTGGGTCGAACGACCGCGCCTTCTCGACTAAGCCGCCCCAAACCGCTATTTGGCTGGCCGCGCGCGGGTATAGCTCAATGGTAGAGCCGCAGCCTTCCAAGCTGAAGACGAGGGTTCGATTCCCTCTACCCGCTCCAACCTTGCCGCGCCGCGACCTCTCCGCTTGCTCGGAGCATGCGCCTTGGCTAGAAGCCGCCCTCCGGCGGAAGGGTGGCCGAGTGGTTAATGGCAGCAGACTGTAAATCTGCCCGCGAGAGCGTACGCTGGTTCGAATCCAGCCCCTTCCACCATCTGCTCAGGGCAGCTTGATTGTCCTGAGTTTTCGGCCACAACCGCGCCTCGACGCGTAAAGTGCCTACGAAGAAATGGACGACCTGCCTACAAACCTGAGGCCGCTTGAGATGGCGGACCTCAAGCACATGACGCGCGATAAGCGGGGTAACTGGCAGTACCGCCGCCATATCCCCGAGACGAAGCGGGTTCGGTTCCAAGGAGCCCGTGAGTTCACGCGATCCCTGCCCGGCCCAACCGACATCGAGCGGGCACAGCAATATATTGCGGCGGTCGCCGAGTTCGATGCCATAGCGAACGCGACGCCTAAGCCCATCGTGCAGAGAGCGAACGATCCAACGCCCCCGATGTCGGCGCAAGCGATGAAGATCAACCGCGATCTTGCTGCACTCCAAGGGCAATGGCCTAACCTGGATGAGGACCCGGAGCCCGACGCGCCCGTCACGGTCGCTGAGGCCGTGCAACGCTTCGCCTCTGATCCGCTCCGCGCCGCGACGACGACAACTAAGCAAGCGCATGGCCCACGCCTCGACACGTTGTGCGCGCTCCTCGGGCAGCGGCGGACAGGCGCAGCATGTCGGAAGGGTCACGGACGCGCGCGCCAGGCGGGTGCAGTCCAAATGGGGCGAGATGCCCGTTTACGACCACGGGGTTTTCGAGGTGCCGCTCGACTATGGCGATGGCGCGCGCATGTTCGAGCGTCCAAACCCACAGAAGGCATGTGACTTCTTCGTCGCGTACGCACGCAGCGTGTGCACCACCGTCGACATAGAAAAAATCATCGCTGAGGTGGTGGCAGGCGACTGAACGCGCGCCCACTATGCGCCCTCACCGGCGCGAGATTGCTAGGCTCGAAGCAGCGCATGAGAAAAATAATGGGGGAGCTCGATGCCAACGTTTCGGTCGCTTAGCTTTGTATTCATCGTGTTGCTGATGTTCGCGGGCGCGCCGTTCGCCTCGGCTCAAGCGACCGATTCATCCGCGACCGGGACCGGGTTTTTCATTTCCCGTGATGGCTACCTAGTGACCAACTTTCACGTGATAGAGGGACGGGACAACTTGACTGTTCTGTGGAACGGCGAAGTCGTTCTTGCTGAACTCGTCGCGAGTGACCCCAACAACGACATCGCGGTTCTTAGGATCGCGAGAACCACGGTCCCGCTAACTCTCGGGAGTTCACGAGATATCAGGGTCGGCCAAGAAGTGTTCTCTATGGGCTATCCGCTCGCGAGCATCCAAGGCAACGAGCTGAGGGCCAATTTCGGTCGCGTCAACGCCCTTTCTGGAGCGGGAGGCGACAGCCGCTTCTTACAAGTGGATGTACCGGTCCAGCCAGGGAGTTCTGGCGGTCCGTTGATTGGTGCTAACGGGGCGGTCATCGGAATAATCACGGCCAGGCTAGACGACTTGGCAGTCTTGCAAGCAACCGGATCGCTTCCCGAAAACATCGGCTTCGCCATCAAGATTGACTACGTTCTGCCTCTTTTGCCCACCGGTGTGAGGCTAGTGCCGGAGGCTCAGCTAACTGGAACGATTGAGAGGCGGATCGAAGCTGGACGGCAGTCGGTTGTCTTGGTGGTCGCAAGCAGTCTCTCTCCCGGTAGTGCCAGCGCAACGTCCAGCATCTCCGGTTTTTTGTGGTCCGCCGACATTCGTTGGCAGCGCGACGCTACAACCAAAGCACTGGTGGCGTTCAACGTAGATGGGACCGTCAGCACGGATGGCGGAGTTGATGGGCGTTGGACGATGGATGGGAACACCGTCGTCATTCAATTTTCCTCGGGCAGTCATTATACCGGAACGGTTTCACAGGGGGGACGTCGCATCTCTGGGACAGCGCAGCATCCGGATGGTGACGCGGCAAGTTGGGAAATGGTCCCGGCACAGCAGCAGTGACAACGCACGCAAGCGAATTCATTCAAGCTCTTGCCGCAGTGACCTAATCCTGCCTACAGAAGACAAGGCATTTTGCCTACGAAGATAGGTCAGAAAGTGCCAGGACGGCCCGCGAGAGCGTACGCTGGTTCGAATCCAGCCCCTTCCACCATCCTTCGCGCGCGCAGCGAGCGTAGGATGCCCTCCGGAGCCTTGGCGTAGGAGAGCTGCGCGATCCACGCGCGCGCTTCGGCTGGCCCCGTCGCCGCGCCATGAAAGACCAGCTCGTGAACAAACGACCTCCTCCGCCGAACCGTCCGGCCCACGGCATTCCGCCTGACAAACTACCGCGTCGGCAGTTTGAGGAAGAAACCGGCGGACCGTCTTGGGTCTGGGGTGTCCACGCCAGCCTCGCCGTGTTGGCCAACCCGGCGCGGCGAATTGNCGCCACGCGCAACGCCGCGCAGCGCCTGCCGGAAAGCGTGCAACCGCACATTCTTGAACCTGACGCGATCGACGGCATGCTCCCGCCCGGCGCTGTGCACCAAGGTTTGGCACTGCGTGCTTTTCCGTTAGAGCCATCTGAACTCGAAGCGGTGTGCTCGCCGCCCGATGGCCGCAGCGTGCTGGTGCTCGATGGCGTGACTGACCCACAAAACGTCGGCGCTGCTTTCCGCTCCGCCGCCGCGTTCGGCGCGCGCGCCGTTATCCTGCAAGATCGGAAGTCGCCGCCACTGACGGGCGTGCTCGCTAAGGCTGCCACGGGCGGCATCGAGATCGTACCGCACGTGCGCGCCGTCAATCTCGGACGCGCCGTCGAGACGCTGCGCGCGCTGGGTTATTTGACGGTGTCGCTCGAAGGCGACGTCGAGCTTGCGCTTTCAGATGCGCTGAAGGACCCCCGCCCTGTGGCGCTCGTTCTCGGCGCCGAAGGCAAAGGCGTGCGCCCGGGGCTTGCTGAAGCATGCGAGAAACGCGCGCGCATTCCGATCGCGGCAGCGATGGAAAGCTTGAACGTTTCCGCCGCAGCAGCGATTGCGCTCTACGAGGCGAGCCGCTCGCGCTAGTGCGCTGCGGCGGACCGACGGAAAAGCAAGCTTTTGATCAAGAAAAATATGCCGGTGATGACGAGATAGCCTAGGAACAGCACGAGCACGCGCGTCCAGAAGCTTTCCTGCATCAGGTCCGGTGGCAACGTCACTTCACCGCCACCGCCGGACAGCACTGGGGCCAGGATCTCGATCGCGATGTGCACGATCACCGCCACCAAGGAGACGGGGATCCATTGCCGCCATGAGCCCATGAAGATCACTGCCGCCAGAGCGATCAGCAGACCCTTCGGATTGTTGATGTTGGCGAACCCCTCGCGCAGATACGCGACCGCCTGATCCACGAATTCCATGCTTCGCCCCTCCGCGACGCCCGGCCCGTCCCCGGCCGGCGCCTCGATTGTTATGAGGGATCGCAGGGAGCGGCAAGCGCCATGGCGCTTGTCGCCCAGTTCAGGGCTTTTTCGCCCGCATCCAACCCGTGATCGAATAGCGGGCGCCGTGTGCAAACGGGGCGACGACGCTGACCGCGTGCGGTTGCGGTACTTTGAGGATGTTCAATGCATTCCACCGCGGCGTGTAAGCCTCGGCAATGTGGCCGTCGTCGCCCAGGAACATGAGCAGCCCGCCCCAATCCGCGCGCCACACCGCGGTGAGGTTGATCACATATGCGAAGAGGCGATGCTTTTCAGCGTGATGATCGTCGTGCGCAGTGAGGAAATGGCCTGGGCGATAACGCGTCAGTTGTGCATCCACATAGGCGATGCGATCGTCGCCAGTCATGGCGCGGAAGAGCGCCAGCGTGGCGTCGGTGTTCAACGCTGCGAACAAGTCGGCCAACACGCCGGGAGCGAGCGTGCCGGCCTCGGCAAAATCACTCCGGCGGTAGGAATCGTAGAGATACTGAAAACCGGTCGTCGCCTGCGCGTGAATGGATTCAATCAGAGCGACCTTGTGGCCAACTTCCAACGCGGCGACGTCCTTCGCCGAAAAATCGTAGTTCGTGCGGCTGCCTTTGAAGACGAGTTGATACTCGGCATCCCGGCACGCTTCGAAGATTGGCTTCACCGCCTCGGCGCCAAAGGCTTCAGGCAGATGCACGCGACCGCTGCGCGCAAGCAGATCGCGGACCTGTTGCACCATGCGCGCATCAGTCATCGCTGTCGCGAATAGCGGCTTGCCGTCGATGAGTGCGCTGGACCCCACGATCGTTGCGGCCTCCTCCCACTCACGACGCGCAAGATGCGCCAGATCCGACGACACGCGCGCAGCGGATCGAATTGTTTTGTTCATTCTGAGTCGCAGGTGTAGCGACTATTTCAGATCGGGAAATACGGCTCGTCGCGCGCCGAACGCTGGTCGTCGCAAGTCACGAAAATGCCGCCTTTAGCCGCCGCCAAAGCGTTCGGTCCAAGCCGCAACTTGCTCGTCCTCGATCTTTGCGAACAGAACATCTGGTGGCGTGAACGTCGTTCCCCTCGGCAGACCATTCCAGACCGATGCATCGTCCGGCGATGGCCACATGCGCTTCTCCGGCGCCACGCCAAGCGCATCCAAAACCTTTGACGCTGCGTCAGGAATATACGGCTGCGCCAGGATCGCGAACAACACGCACGCGTTAAGTCCGGTGCGCACGCCAACGGCCGCTGCATCCCGATCCGTCTTCAGCGCCGTCCAAGGCGCGGCCAGTTGCAGATACTCATTGCCCGCCACCCAGATTGCGCGGAGTTCAGCGGCCGCCTTGCGAAACTCCATTTGATCATGGAAAAGCGTCAGCGCCGTCAGGCGCTGCGCGAACTCAGCCGCTAGTTTTGCTTCGTTCGGTCCTGCCTCGCCGCCGTCAGGCACTTCAGACTCGAACTTCGACGCCGCGAAGCGCGTGATGCGATTGACGAAATTGCCGAAGACATTGGCGAGGTCGGCGTTGATGGTTTGTTGGAATTGTTCGAGCGTGAAGGCCGCGTCCGAACTCTCCGGCGCGTTGGCCATCAGATACCAGCGCCAATAATCGCTCGGCAGCAATTCGAGTGCGGCGTCCATGAAGATGCCGCGCTTCTCGGAGGTGCTGAATTTACCGCCGTACCAAGTGACCCAGTTGAACGCTTTTAAGCGATCGACCAGTTTCCAGGGCTCGCCCGAACCCATGATGGTGACTGGGAAGCTCACCGTGTGGAACGCGACATTGTCCTTGCCCATGAACTGGACGTAGGTGACGTCGCTCGCGCCCTTATCTTCCCGCCACCAACGCTCCCAATTGCCGCCGGTTGCTTCGGCCCACTCGACGGTCGAGCCAATGTATTCAATCGGCGCGTCGAACCAGACGTAGAACACCTTGTTCTCGAAGCCCGGACGCGGCGCGCCGTTTTGCGTGACCTTGATGCCCCAGGAGAGATCGCGCGTGATTGAGCGATCGATCAGGCCCTCATCTAGCCACTTGTAAGCAATCGAACGCGCCAGCGCTGGCCACTCGGTTGCCTTATCGACCCAAGCGCGGATGCGCTCCTGCATCAGCGGCTGCTTCAAGAAGAGGTGCGCGGTATCGCGCGGCTCGACATTGGTGGAGCCGGAAATCTTCGAGCGCGGATTGATCAGCTCGATTGGGTCGAGCAGCGTGCCGCAATTATCGCACTGATCGCCGCGCGCGCGTTCGAAACCGCAATTCGGGCACGTGCCCTCAACGTAACGATCCGGCAGGAAGCGCTTGTCGTCGATCGAGTAGATTTGCTTCGAGACGCGCTCCTCGATCAGCCCGTTCTTTTCCAGCGTCTCGCAGAAATGTTGCGTGAGCTTGTGATTGGGCGGATTGGAAGAGCGGCCGAAATGGTCGAACGACAGGCGAAAGCCGTCGCACGCGTCCTTCTGAACTTGAAACTGCTGATCGCAATAGGTGCGCACGTCCTGGCTGGCTTCGGCGGCCGCGAGCTCGGCTGGCGTGCCGTGTTCATCGGTCGCGCAGATGAACAGAACCTCGTGGCCCTGCAGCCTGCGAAAGCGCGCATGAATATCCGCAGGCAACATCGAGCCGGCGAGATTGCCGAGATGCTTGATGCCGTTGATGTAGGGAAGCGCGGACGTGATGAGGTAACGGGCCATGGAGCCCGCTACCTAAGGCGCTTCATCTAACCCAGCAAGCTGCCCTGCTCAGGCCACCGACGCCGGATTCGCCTTTATCCGCGCATAGGCTTCCGCCATCTTCACGTCGTAGGCGTTCTCGGCGTAGCCCGGGCCATTATAGCGGCGCGCGAAGTCGGCCCAGCGCTTGTCGCGCAATTCGTCGGCCAAGCCGTTGGCGGTGATGTAGCCTTCGAACACTTCGAGCTGATCGCGCTCCGAGCGGGCCATTTTGGCGACGTACTCGTGCGCGTTGGCCATGCCGAGATTGCCGAAGTTCTCGCCCAGCACTTGGAAGCGCCCGTAGCTGGCGCTCTGCAGCGCGGCTTCCGGATCGAGCGAGAACGCCAATTCAAGCTGCGCCCAGCGTTCCGCTTGCGTGCGCGGATAACCGCCCGAACTTGGGTTCGAAATCGACGGATGCGAGCCGTCATATTGGCGGTTGGTCTTTCGCGAGAACTTGTGGCGCTCGAACAGGATCACCGGCGTGCCGTCCGGGTTGAACGCACCCAAACGGCCGGACTCGACCTCGGCGACGGCGGCCGCCGCCTCCCATTCGCAGCCCAAACGTGTCGCAACCGCTTCGAAGTCCGCTCGGCGGAGTGGATCGGTGTTCTGGCGGCGGAGCGTCGATAAGAAGTTATCAACGCGCGGCGGCAGCGCGGCGAACGCATTGGCGAGTGCAGCGGCATATGCAGCCGCATTCGGCCCGCCCTCGAACTCGCCGGCAAAGCCGACCCAATCGCGACGCTGCAGTTCATCCACGAGCGATCCGCGCGTGATG
>QBMO01000026.1:15652-33297 GCA_003242075.1 Alphaproteobacteria bacterium | reverse complement strand
CACGCCCTTGCGAGCGCCAGCACCTGAAGCTGGTGCGTCTACCAATTCCGCCATCCGGGCACGTAGGTAGGGTAGAAGAGGGCGGGGTTTAAGGGAGGCGCCCAGCGGCGTCAATGCGCGTCGGGGCCGGTGGCTAACCAGCCCACTCGGGCGGCTTAAGAAGGCGCGAACACGGTCGGCGAGGGGCGAGCTGCCATGGAGATTGAGGTCGCGGGGCCGGGCGCGTTCGGCGTCGATGTGGTGGGCGAGTCGCGCTATCAAGGCGTGCTTGAAGGCGCCGTGGATGACGGCGCGATTGTGGACGTTGTGCTCATCCTCGAAGACGAAAACCCGTATGACGACCAAGCCGTCGCCGTCACGATTGGCGGCCAACGCTGCGGTTATCTCTCGCGCGCCGATGCGCGCCGCTATCGTGGGGCTCTTGCCGCTGCTGAGGCGCCGCGCGCAAACGTACGCTGCAAGGGCAAGATCACCGGCGGCTTCGCGACCAGCGATGGCGGCCGCGCACACTATGGGCTGAGGCTCGATCTGCCGGATTTTGCGTCGTGAGCCTTCTCCGCGCCCACGCTCTCAACATCGCCGCGTTCTTCTGGGGCGTTGCTGAGGCGACGTTGTTTTTCTTCGTGCCGGACGTGCTGCTCACTTATATCGGCGTGAAGCAGGGGCCGCGCGCGGCGGCGATGGCGTCGCTCATTGCAGCGTTGGGTGCGGCGGTCGGCGGCGTGCTCATGTTCGCTTGGAGCCAGAGCGATCCCAACGGCGCTTACGCGGCTGTGCTCGCGGTGCCAGCGATCAGCGCCGAGATGGCGCGCGAGGCGGCTGCGGCGATGGACGCGAACTGGTTTGCCGCGACGCTGCTCGGGCCGTTGAGCTCCACCCCGTTTAAGCTCTACGCCATCCTCGCGCCGCACGCGGGCGTCACCTTGCCGGCCTTCGCCGCGGCGTCGATCATAGCGCGCCTGCCGCGCTTTTTGATCGTGGGTGTAGGCGCTGCCTTCCTGGCTCGGCAGCTGCGCCGACGGTTGAACGAGAGCCAGCTCCTTTGGCTCACAGCAGGTGCGTGGATACTTTTTTACGCCACGTTCTTCGCGCTGATGCCTAACTAGCGCTCGCTCGCATCAATAGCGGTTCGGTATGATATCTCGGCGCCGGCAGCTTCGAAGTAGAGCCGCCAGAAGTCGCGTATCGTTCGGTCCTGGGCGTCCGTCAAAGCCGCCCGGCTGCGCGCGTGTGACAGGCCGAAACCGACGACCTGAATTTCGGCGCCGCGCAGCGTCGGCACAAAGCCGCTGCGCTGAACCGCGCTCAAGCTTTCGCTTGCCGGCCGGTTCGAGAAATTTTGCCATGGCAGCACCTGGCTGTTCTCCAGCATGTCGGAGAAAATATAGATTCGACTAAACCGATGATGCGCCGACATCTGAAAAACTGTGCCCGTAATGTCGGAGTTCGGCTGATCTTGCGCGTTCTCCAGCAAGGGGATGATGGCGCGATAGAGCCTGCGGCGAAAGTTTTGCCGCTCGCTGTCAATGGTTGCGCGCGGGCAATCGTTGAGAAAGGGAATCGGGTTCCGGCGGCTTTCGTCACATCCTGGGAAGCAGTTATCGAAAGTGATGGTTGAAAGCCGACGATGGCGTTCGATCGTCGCGATGGTGAGGCGATCGCCTGAGCCCAAGCCATCGAGTAGAGCATCGACTCCGGCGGCGATGCGTTCGCCTTGCCGGTCCTCGCCATCCGTGCTGTAGGGTGAGGTCCTGTCCACCAGCATAAGCGACGCGCTACCGCCTGGCAGTGAACAATAGTTCCTTCCGCGCTGCGCGTGCGCTGGCTCCGAAAGCGCAATAGTGAAAAGGGCGCCGATCAGCCAGGGCACGGCTCGCATCATCATGAGCTGCGGTCCGAGGGGCGTTGCGCAATGCGCAGCACCTGGGCCGATCGCGTCGCACGCTGATTGATTTGCGCCTTGGTTGCGGCGAAGTGCGCCTCCTCGGCAGCGAGGTCGCGGCCTTCGTCAGCTTTGCGACGCTGAAGAATTTTGTAGGCGCGCTTCTTGCGCTTATCCTGTGCGGCGTAGTCCGGGTGCGGATCGTGTCCCCAGAAGGAGCCGAGCACGCCCACCGTCAGAATGGCAATGTTGATGCAGAGGAAAATCAGACCGTCGATGGCGAGGTCCGCGCGCAGGAAATTCTGCTGCAGCACCGCGGCTGCGGCGTCGAGCTGACGGCCCTGCTGAATCATCTCCGTGAGCGTAGGATCCGGCGCGCGCTCAAACGCCAAATACGATTGGCGCAACACCGCCAAAGAATAGCTTATGATAAGCGCCCACAAGCTTAGAAACACGATCCAGCTGATGGAGGCCACAGCGCCGCCAGTGTCCTCAGCGTTGTGCCTGAAACGACGCATGGTGACGCCGATGCCGTGGGCGAAGACAACGAGGATCACGCCAATACCGAAGGTGATAAAGGTCGAGAGAAAGGTGCCTTCGCCGAAATAGAGCTGGAAGGCGAGTTGGTTGACCGGCACTTCCAGCGTCGCCAGGGCGATCATGAAGGGCCAGTAGATCCACCAGCGCGCATAGCTCGGCTCGCGCTCGCGCACCATCAGCCACGTGTGGTTGTAGCTCAACTCGGCTTGCTGGTAGTTTTGCTCAGCCTGCGCGATCTTGGTGCTATGCTTTTGATTTATGACCTTAATATTGGAGGTGTGACGGGCTTCGGCGGCGGCGATTTCTGCTTCTGCACTCACTGGCACATCCCCAAAGGTCGCTTCGGACAGCAAATAGTCCTTAGCTGAGATGAGAATGCAACTCCAAATTGCAATAGTCTGCTGATAAGCGCTGCCAGCGACGTTGCTTCGCTTGGCGCGTGGGCATTGCTCCTATAACCCACACGCCGCAATGACTCCCCGCGACCTCATCCGCAATTTCTCGATCGTGGCTCACATCGACCACGGCAAGTCGACGCTCTCCGACCGTTTGATTCAGCAGACGGGGGGGCTGACGGCGCGGGAGATGACTGAGCAGGTGCTCGATAACATGGACATCGAGAAGGAGCGGGGGATCACGATCAAGGCGCAGACGGTGCGGCTTGATTACAAAGCGCAGGACGGCAAGTCCTACGTGCTCAATCTGATGGACACGCCCGGGCACGTCGACTTCGCCTACGAGGTCAGCCGTTCGCTGGCGGCGTGCGAGGGCGCGCTGCTGATCGTTGACGCGAGCCAGGGCGTCGAAGCGCAGACGCTGGCCAATGTCTATCAGGCGCTCGACAACGATCTCGAGATCGTGCCGGTGCTGAACAAGATCGACCTCCCCGCCGCCGAGCCCGATCGCGTCAAGCAGCAGATCGAGGACGTCATCGGCCTCGACGCCAGCCAAGCCATCCTCGCCTCCGGCAAGACCGGCGAAGGCATCGCCGAACTCCTCGAAGCCATCGTCACGCGGCTGCCGCCGCCGAAATCGGGCGACGCCAACGCGCCGCTGAAAGCGTTGCTGGTCGACGCCTGGTACGACGCTTATCTCGGCGTCGTCGTGCTCTTCCGCGTCATTGACGGCGTGGTGAAGAAGGGCATGCGCATCAAGCTGATGCAGACCGGCGCCGATTACGGCATCGACACGCTCGGCGTGCTCCGCCCGCGGCGCGAAGAAGTGGCCGAACTCGGCCCCGGCGAAATCGGCATTCTCACCGGCAGCATCAAGGAAGTCGGCGACGCCCGCGTCGGCGACACCATCACCGAATATCGCCGCGAGACGGCGCAAGCGCTGCCCGGCTTCAAGCCGGCGCAACCGGTCGTCTTCTGCGGCCTCTTCCCGACAGACGCGGCGAACTTCGAAGACCTGCGCGCCGCCATGTCGAAGCTCAGGCTGAACGATGCGAGCTTCAGCTACGAAATGGAAACCAGCGCCTCGCTCGGTTTCGGCTTCCGCTGTGGTTTTCTTGGTCTGCTGCACTTGGAGATCATTCAAGAGCGCCTCAGCCGCGAGTTCGATCTCGATCTCATCGCCACGGCGCCGAGCGTCGTCTACCGCGTCCACATGAATGACGGCGAGATCAAAGAGCTGCACAATCCCGCCGACCTGCCGGATCCCACTTACATCAAGGAAATCGAAGAGCCGTGGATCAAAGCCACGCTGCTCACGCCCGACGAATATCTCGGCGGCATCATCAAGCTCTGCCAGGATCGCCGCGGCGTGCAAAAGGAGCTGAACTATGTCGGCTCACGCGCCATGCTGGTCTACGAGCTGCCGCTCAACGAAGTGGTGTTCGATTTTTACGATCGGCTGAAGAGCATTTCGAAAGGCTATGCCAGCTTCGATTATTCGCTCATCGATCATCGCGCCGGCAATCTGGTGAAGATGTCGATCCTGGTGAACGACGAACCGGTCGACGCGCTCTCCATGCTGGTGCACGCCGGGCGCGCTGAATCGCGCGGCCGCGCCATGGTGGAAAAGCTGAAAGAGCTGATCCCGCAGCACATGTTCAAAATCCCGGTGCAAGCGGCCATTGGCGGCCGCATCATCGCCCGCGAAACCATCAGCGCGCTGCGCAAAGACGTGACCGCGAAATGCTACGGCGGCGACGCGTCGCGTAAGCGCAAGCTGCTGGATAAGCAGAAGGCGGGTAAGAAAAAGATGCGCCAGTTCGGGAAGGTGGATATTCCGCAGGAGGCGTTTATCGCTGCGCTCAAAATGGATGGGGATTAGCGCGGCACTCAGCGGGCGCCTCTTTTTTTGGGTGCTCGTTTGCGAGCTGGTGCTAATAGCTCCGCGCGTTTGGTTAGGAACGCGCGCATCGCGTCGGCCATATCCAAGCGCAAATCGGTCATACTAAGGGCTTCCCAAGCCAGTTGCTCATCGAGCGAGCTGATAACTATTAGTCGGATCAGCGTTTCGACCGTGAGCTTATTGGCTGGCGTGTCCGCACGCAGGCCGTAGATCGCCTTAAGACATCTTATATGCTTCGTTTGGTTGGTGCGCAGTAGATGATCTAACTGCTCGATTCGACGCATGCCAGAACGTCGAACTGTAAACACCAAAGATGATAAACGCCCTGCGTTCCGGCCGACATCAGCGATATCTGCTATTTCGACCAACTTGGCAGCTCTGGCCTTTGCCAGAAGCGCCGCGACGTGCGCGCTCGTCTCAAGGTACAATTTCATCGAGTCAGCATTGACGGGAATGTTGTCGAGTTCTCCAGCAGCGAGTTGCTTCTGGTACAAATGTCGTAGCTGAGCGGATTCTACGGTAACCGCTGAAAACTCGTCGTCAGCGGCTTCGAGCAGTGCGCTAATGCGGAAAAGGCGACGCAAAACTGGTGCGGGAATATCTGCCTTCGATTTGTAACGTAACTTCCAGTCGATTGCGGCCCACGCATGCTGCAAAACCGTTCGAACTTGCAGTTCGACTTTGAGTCCTTTGAACCGAGCAAACTCCGGAAGATCGGTGCGGCGAGCGTCGTAGGTCGTTATGAAATGCGTTGACAGGTAACCAAAGCGATCTGGGTCGAGCGCAGTTTCTTTGTCTGACGAATTTTCGCGATCGATGGCAAAGTTGTGCTCGACAATCTTGCAGATTTTGTCGTGATCCTCTTGTAGCAAGGCGACAATTCGTACTCCTGCCAGATCGGTCACGTCACTCAGCTGGTCGTACTTGGCCTCTTTGCCTGGCCGAGCCAATTTTTCTCTCAAACTGGGAAGGGATTTGGCGCGGGATTCAATGAACCACCCTTCGAGTTTTTCGGTTGCAAGCAGTTGGCGAACCAACTCAGAGACGCTGCGTGTGAAGTCTTCATACAGGGGTCGTTGTCTGCGGTACGCGCCCTCAATCGCCAGGTGAGGCGTTATCGAACCTGGGGTTATGGTCCAGCGAAGCTGGCCTGTTCCTGCGGGCACAATGTGAGCGATGTCCGGCACCTTCGTTTTCGCAGTTTTCGCGCGCTTGGCGAGTTTTCGAGATTGAGCTGCCATGGCTATACTTTCGGGTAAGGTGGGCGCGTTCCAGTCTGTGGTAGTTTGTGCGCGCGTGGAAAAAAAATCTATCCACCCCGTCCGCCACCACTCCATCGCTCCATCCCTCCGCGTGGTGAGCAGTCGGCGGCCCTGTTCGTACCGATGCAATGAGCGAGGTGATTGAGCGTGGCACCAGTTGTTAGACGCTTCACCTTTGCGAAAGATCTCAGGGCGGCCGGGAGGCCGGGCCTGGAAGCTAGGGGCAAACGGTTTTGCGGGTGGCCCCTGGGTTCCGGCCCGCGCTCCGCGCGACCGGAATGACGGAGAAAACTCATCGCTCTTCGTGCCAAGGGTCGTCGTGCTTTCGGAGGTGCTGCGGCAACAGCAAGTCCTCGTAGAGGTCGCGCCATTGCGGATTGGTTCGCTCGATCAGATTGAGCTTCCATTCGCGATTCCATTTCTTGATGTCCTTCTCGCGCGCGATCGCTGACAGCATGTCGTCTTGCTGCTCCCACCACACGAGCAGTTTGCATCCATGCTTGCGCGCGAAACCGGGAAAGCGATCTTCGCGATGCTCAAGTCCACGATTGAGCAGATCGCTCGTGACGCCAAGATAAAGCGTCCCGTTGCGTTTGCTGGCCATCAGATAAACCGCGATGAGATCGTAGCGGGCCATAAGCACGCCTTATCATCCACCAACACTTTCGTCATTCCGGTCGCGCGGAGCGCGGGCCGGAACCCAGGGGCTGCAAGCTGAGTGTTGGCCCCTAGGTTCCAGGCTCGGCCTCCGGCCGCCCCGGAATGACGGAGCTGTCCAACGCAAACGGAACTGGCGACGTCACAAAAAAATCACCCCGCAAAAAATCTATCCCACACCTCGAAACCGGAGCGATACTCCCCCCATCGCTCCGCTGGAGAGCAGTTGGCCACTGTTCGATCAACGCGCGAGCGTGGTGATGAGCGTGAAGGCGCTGGTGTTTCTCGCAAGCCATCGCGGGAAGGCGAGGCACGGACTGGACAGACCCCTTGGACTGATCCGTGTCGCGTATCGCAGCAGCGTCAAAGCCCGCGGGGTAGCAACCGCGTGGAGATCGAGAACGCGCGCCGGACAGCGCGCACCTGCACGCCGGCGGCCGAGCCGCCTCCGAGAGTGAAACATCTCTCGCGACGGCGCCGTCGATAAATCGATCACGGGACGCGGATGGTCCGCGTCGTCAGCGCCGGTCCACCGGCGCAAAATACCAGGCGCGACCCATCCGCGTCCCGCTCTCCGTTTTTTCCGGCGCAAGCCCACAAGGATGACGCGCGCCCCTACGGACCGCCTCCGTGACCTGCGCCACAGCCCAAAACCCGCAAACGGGGGACTGGTCGGCCATCGACAACACCCTGGCCGCCGGGCTACGGCAGCGCGGGGACAGACGGGAGATTCTCAATGCGTCGTATGATGTTGGCCGCGGTCGCGGCTTTGGCTTTGGCCGCGTGTAATCAGCAAGGCGCGGGCCCCGGCCTGCCGCAACTGCAAGAAGGCGCGCAGGCGCCGTCGACGCAGACGCCGGTGCCTGGCACGCAACAAGCGCAGATCGATGAAGAAACGCGCACGGCGCTGATCGCCAACATCACCGAAATGCTGACGGCGATGCAGCAGCAGTCCGGCTTGGCTTCGGCGCAAGGCATCAATGATCAGATCGGCCCGATGCAGCCGGGCACGGATAATCGCGCCGTCATCACGCTGAATGCCGGCACGGGCTACACGGTGGTCGGCGCATGCGATGGCGATTGCACCAATATGGATATCGAGCTGATCAGCATGGAAACCGGCGGCGTTGTCGCCTCCGACATGCTGCCGGACGATTTCCCAGTGGTGAATTTCGCCCCGCCCGCTAACGGCCAATACATGGTGCGCATGCTCATGCAGGCGTGCAGCGTTGCGCCCTGCTATGGCGGCGCGCGCGTGCTGCAAGCGGGCGGAACGGCCGCGCCGACAGCGGCGCAGCCGGCGATGGGCGGCACGGAAGGTGGCGGCGGCGCGCCCGCGGCAGGCGGCGGCGCTAAGCCCTAAGCGTAGGGGAAACAGGTCTCGCGCGGCAGTTCCAAGCCGAAGTGCTGCGCGAGCGCCTCGATCTTCGCTTCGTGGAGTTCGTAGGGATCGCCATTGTCAGGCCCGACCACGATGGTGCGGAAATTGACCTGGTTGCGTCCGCCCGGCGGCAGCATTGCTGTCGCCAGCCCTTCGCCGTCACCGGCGCGCAGCGTGAGGAAGAGGGGCATGGTGCGGGCGATGTGGTCTTTGAGGCCGATCGCTTGCTCGAAGGTCGGTGAACCCAGCGGGGCGCGGAAGCTCTCGCGCGCAGCGGCTTCGAAGCGGCGGAAGTGTTTATCGACGGCATGGCGCATCAGCGCGGATTCGGCTTCCGCCTCCGCTTCCGTCTCAAGTCTGAACCAAGCCGCGCCGCCTGGCGCATCGCACACGTAACGCATGGGCGGCAGTGTAGCGCCGAGTTCGGTATAAATTATGGAGAAGCCTGCGCCGTCACTGCGCCAAGGCTAACGCTGTGACGGTCAGAACACTGACTCAACAGGGGACTTCGACGACCAGATAGCGATTGGCGTAGCGATCCCACTGGCGCTCTTGGCGAACGCATTGTTCTTGCTGGGCATAATAATCGTCGCGGCCGCCTTGCACGCCATAATCGCGCGCATAGGCGCTATCTTCGGCGTAGCGCGGATCGTCCTGGTAATAGCCGCTGTCGCGCTGGTCTTGATAGTAGCGCGGCGGCGGGCCGCAATTTTGGCGGCACTGCTGGTCACGGCGCGGCTGGCTGGCGAGCGCGCCGATGGCGACGCCGAGCACCAGGCCGACAACGGCGGCTGCGGCTGCGTCGCCGTCGTCATGGCGATCACGGTGATGGCGGCCGCGGCGGTCATAGTCGCGGTGGTCGCGGTCATAATAGCCGCGCCGGTCGCGCGCATCGGCCTCGACCGGGGCAAACGCGGTGGCGAAGATCGCGACGGCAGTCAGCGAGATCAGAATTTTGCGCAACATAACAATGCTCCCGCGCTATCCCTGCGCGCTCCCGCCTGAACGCAAGCTGAATCCAGCCTGAACGGGGCAAACGAAAACCGCCCCGACGCTTGCGCGCCGGAACGGTTTCCATTCCCGGCCCCAAGAGGCTAGCGCACGTTGTTCAGGATGACAGCGGCGATCACACCGGTGGCGATCGCGACAAGCAGATAGTCGCCGCCGTCGTTGCGAACCCAATGTTCGCCACGCCCCGGCGCGCGAAGGCTCCGGTTCTGGCGATAGTCCACTTCCTGGTAGCGGTTGTTGTAATAGCCCAGCCGCTGGCCGCGCTGCCAAGGCTGGTAGCCGAAGACGACTTCGCCGCGATTGTAGCCTTGCGGCGGCGGGCCGTAGTTCCACTGGTTGTTGCGATAGTAGCCGTTGTGACGCGCTTCATCCCAACGCGCGTCGTTGCGGCTGTCGCGCCAGGATTGACGGCGGTCGCGCGGCGCGCTGCCGCTGACGATCACTTGCAGGATGCGGCCCTGACGATTGATCAGCAGATAGTCGCCGCGATCATCGACGACCCAGCGTTGGTTCCGCGCCGGCTGGCGCAGTTGCTGGCGGCGATAGTCCACCTGTTCGAAGCGGTTGTTGTAATAGCCAAGCGATTGGCCGACCGCCCAAGGGCGGTAGCCAAGCGAAAAGCCAGCGCGACCGTAACGATCGGTGGACGGCGGGCCGTAGGTCCAGCGGCCGTTTTGATAGTAGCCGTTGTGCTGCTGATCGTTCCAACGGGTGTCTTGACGCTCATCGCGCCAAGATTCGCGGCGATCACGGTGGTCGTCGTTGCGGGCGTCTTCGCGACGGTCGCCTCTGCGTGCGTCGTCGCGGCGGTTGTCGTCAACCGTTTGGCTCGGCGCCTGGTACTGGCCTTGGCGGCGGGTGTCTTGCTGTGCGGACGCAGTGCTCACTGCGATTGGGCCAGCAAGCCCCAGCACCGCAACAGCGGTGAAGAGTGTGGACTTTCTCATTTTGGATTTTCTTTCTCGTGCCTCTAGCCCCCCAACGCAGCGGCGGAGATTAGGGGGCCGGATGAACTGCGCATGGATGGGGACGCATCTCCGGCTCAACGCAGTTGGCGCCTGAACCAATCTTTGGTTTCGGCGTTCTTCACTCTGCCGCTCGCGCGGAGGAATGCATCGCCATGATCCTGACAGTCGAATATCTCCGCGACCCAAACGATCCGACATCGAAGCTTTGGGAACTGCTGCCGCTTGCGCTCGACCTTGACGCCGCGCTCACGATTGCGCGCGATGGCTTTGCGCATGCGTCGCAACATCTTGGCGCGAGGGGCTTTCGCATCGTCGATCGCGATGGCGCCGTGGTTGCCGCAGAATCGTTTGAAGGACGCGCCGAGAAATTCATGTTGAGCGCCGGTGCGCCGGCCAGATGGGATAGTCGCGTCGTTGATCAGCTTTCGGCGTGAACTAAACTTTAGCGTCGCATCTGCTTTTCTGTGGCGAGACGTCGGCGCGGCGCCAGTTAGCGCACAGACTCTGGGTTGCGAATCTGTAGTTGCTCCCATCGTTAGGGAGCCTATAATTTGGGCCTCATTGGAAAGAGCCACATGCCGGCATCCGCCCCATTGCGGGGGATCGAGGCCTCCAATGCGCTTGCGCGTCTGCTCGTGCTCGACAAAGACCTCCGCGTCATTGTCGCAAGCCGATCCTTTTACCGCGACTTCAAGGTCGAGCCGCAGGAGACGATCGGCCGTCACCTGAACGAACTCGGCGGCGGGCAGTGGGACATGCCTTCGCTGGCTGTGTTCATGGAGCGCGCGGCTTCGGCTGACGGCGTCGTTGAAGATTACGAAGTCGAGCGCGAGTTTCCCGAGATCGGCCACCGCGTCATGCTGGTGAATGTGAGAAAATTGGAGGACGGGGAGCAAAGCGGCTCTGTGCTCGTCGCCATCGAAGACATCACCGCCCGGCGCGCCACCGAGCGCGAGCGCGATGAATTGCTCCACCAGAAAGACATGCTGCTCGAAGAGATGCAGCACCGCGTGTCCAACAGCCTGCAGATTATCGCCAGCATCTTGCTCATGAAAGCCCGCGCCGTGAGCTCTGAAGAAACGCGGGCGCAATTGCACGACGCACACAAGCGCGTGCTCGCCGTGGCGGCGGTGCAGAAGCACTTGCACGCTTCAAGCGGCGCCGAGCCGATCAAGCTCGAATCTTATCTGGTGCAGCTGTGCTCAAGCCTTGCCGGCGCGATGATTCCGGAAGGCAAGGATGCGATTGCCATGGCCGTACACGTCTCCGGCGGCCGCGTGACGTCGAGTGTCGCGGTCAGTCTTGGGCTGATCATCACCGAACTGGTCATCAACGCGCTCAAGCATGCCTTTCCGCAGGCCAAGGCCGGCAACGCGATTAGCGTCACCTACGATACGCGCGGCCCGGACTGGACGCTCACCATCGCCGACAATGGCGTCGGCAAGCAAATGCTGCGCGTGACGAATGATAAAGGCGGCGGATTGGGAACCAGCATCGTCACCGCGCTCGCCGCACAACTCGACGCGCGCGTGGCGACAGAGACCGGACCATCGGGAACGCGCGTGTCCGTCATTCACGGCGAGGCTTTGAAGCCGGCCTAAAGCATTCGCGCGAATAAATCGCACCCCGTGTAGGAACGCTGCGCAGCCATCCGTCTTCAAGAAGATGGGGCGCTACGGAGAGTTCTTATGCCTTATGTCGATGGTTTCGTGCTGGCTGTGCCGAAACAGAATTTGGACGCCTACAAGGAAATGGCCCGCAAGGCGGGCGAAGTCTGGATGGATCACGGCGCGCTCTCCTATGTCGAGTGCGTCGCCGACGATGTGCCTTACGGCGAAGTGACGTCGTTTCCGCGCGCCGTCCAAGCCAAGGACGACGAAGTCGTGATCTTCTCATGGGCGACCTATAAAGACCGCGCCGCGCGTGATGAGGTCATGAAAAAGGTGATGGCCGATCCGCGCATGAAGTATGAGCCGGGCGACATGCCGTTCGACGGCAAGCGCATGATCTTTGGCGGCTTCGAAAGCTTCATTGAGCGCTGAACGCGAAAAGGGCGCGCGTATTGCTACGCGCGCCCAGATTGCGATTGCGCCAGACCTTACTCGGTCGGGAAGCCGCGTGTGCGCAGAAGCGCGTCGACGTCCGGATCGCGGCCGCGGAAGCGGCGATAGGCTTCAGCGCGGTCGCTCATATTGCCTTCCGCCAGGATGATGTTGCGCATGCCGGCCGCGATCTCTGGGCTGAAGACGTTGCCCGACGCTTCGAAATACTCCCACGTGTCGGCATCCATCACTTCCGACCAGAGGTAGGAGTAATAGCCCGCCGAATACGCGTCGCTCGAGAACAAGTGTCCGAACTGCGGCAGGCGGTGACGCATCGAGATTTCGTCCGGCATGCCGATGGCCGTCAGCGTTTCGCGTTCGAACGCGTCCGGATCGGCGACGGCGTCGGTGCGATAGTGCAGCGCCATGTCGACCAGCGCCGAGGAGAGATACTCAACCGTCGTGTAGCCTTGGTTGAAGGTCGAGGCGTTGTTGATGCGATCGACCAAAGCCTGCGGCATCGGCTCGCCGGTGCGATAGTGGCGTGCGAAGCGATCGAGGATCGGGCGCGACAGCACCCAGTGCTCATGCACTTGGCTCGGGAATTCCACGTAATCGCGCGGCGTGCCGGCGAGGCCCGGATAATCGACTTCTGAGAGCAGGCCGTGCAACGCGTGGCCGAATTCGTGGAACAGCGTTTGCGCGTCGTCCAGCGAGATCAGGATCGGCTGGCCGGGCGCGCCGCGCACGAAATTGTTGTTGTTGGACGTGATCGGCGTGATCGTCGTGCCGGTGTAGGTCTCGTGGCCTTGATAGCCCGACGCCCATGCGCCCGAACGCTTGCCGGTGCGGGCGAAGTTGTCGAGATAGAAGAGGCCTTGATACGAGCCGTCGCGGTCGCTGACTTCGAACACGCGCACGTCGGCGTGGAAGACAGGCACTGTGCCGGTGATCTCGCGGAACGAGAGGCCATAGAGCTGGTTGGCCATGTAGAACGCGCCCTCGACCATGTTGTCGAGCACGAAGTACTCGCGCACTTCGTTCTGATCGAGATTGTAGCGGTCACGGCGGACTTGTTCGGCGTAGTAATTGTAGTCCCAAGGCTCGATCGTGATGTTGGCGCGCTGGCGATTGGCGATTGCCTGCATGTCGGCGACTTCTTGCTCGACGCGCGCGACGGCGGCCGGCCAGACGCGCATCATCAGCTCCTGCGCGCGATCCGGATCCATCGCCATCGTGTCGGCCATGCGCAGATGCGCGTGGGTTTCGAAACCGAGGATTTGCGCACGCTCGGCGCGCAGACGCAGAATTTCGGTGATGATGGCGTTGGTGTCGTTGGCGTCGCCATTGTCGCCGCGGTTCTTGAACGTGTTGTAGACTTGCTCGCGCAGGCGGCGGTTCTGCGAGAAGGTCAAGAACGGGTCGACGCTGGAGCGGGTGTTGACGATCGCCCAAGCGCTCGGCTGGCCGCGCTCGACCGCAGCCGCGCGAAGCGAGTCGCGCAGGCTTTGCGGCAGGCCGGCGAGATCGGCTTCGCGGTTGATGAAGATCGCGGTGTTTTCGTCCGCGAGCAGGCGGCGATTGAACTCCGTGAATTGGCTCGAGAGTTCCTGATTGATGCCGCCGAGGCGTGCTTGTTGTTCCGGCGTCAGCGCCGCGCCGGCGCGCACGAACTGGCTGTGCGTGCGTTCCAGCAAGCGCAGCTGCGTCGGCGATAGGCCGAGGCCGGCGCGCGTTTGATAGAGCGTGTCGATGCGGTTGAAGAGCGCGCGGTTGAAGGTGATGGCGTTGCCCGCCGCCGTCAGACGCGGGGCCCACTCAGCTTGCACCGCTTGCACCGCCGGCGTCGCGACGTTGGCTGACATCACCGAGAAGATGGTGCCTGCGCGATCGAGATGCGCGCCCGCCGATTGCATCGCTTCGATGGTGTTGGCGAAGGTCGGCGCGGCCGGATTGCTGGCGATGGCGTCGACTTCAGCTTGCTGCAGAGCGATGCCGATTTCGAATGCGGTGGGCAACAGTTCAGGATTGGCCTGATCCCATGGCGGCACGCCGCCGTGCGGGCCGCTCCAGGGGCGCAGCAAGACGTGCTCGTTGGCTTGCGCGGTCAGGCGCGCGACTTCGGATTGTGCGGCGGTGTAGGCGGCGGTCGAGCCTGCCGTGCCGCCAACGGCGCCGGTGGTGGCGCAGCCTGCAATGGGAATAGCTGCCGCGAGGAGGGCGGCGAGAACGTGATTTTTCATGATACTGGAACCCCAAACGGATCGGTTGCTCTGATTTTGGACGCTGCGGGCCATCGGGGGCAAGCGTTCTAGACCGTTGGGTCAGGATTTGCGACGAGGGGCGCTTGGGCGTCGGCGGGCCGCTCCAGGGTTTCGGCGGCGCAGCGGGGCTGCTACACGGTCGCCCTGGACATTCTGGAGGGATTTATGCGCATCGCTGCACTGGCACTGGTTTCCGCGTTGGCGCTCACCGCCTGCGGCCAATCCGGCACGACCGCCGATGGCGGCGCGAGCGGCGGTGGCGGTCTGTTTCCCGATTTGACCAGCGGCGCGTATCGCGCCGAAGCGACGCTCAGCGGCGAAAACGGCGAGACGATGCCGATCGTGATGATCCGCGACGGCAACAAAGTCCGCATGGAGATCGCAGCCGCGGAAGGCGCATCGACCATCATCACCAACGGCGAAACCGGAGAGAGCTATGTGCTGACCACGCAAGGTGGTCGCACCATGGCGATCCGCGCGTCAGGGCTCGATCAGGCGTTCGAAAATCCCGCCGACGCCTGGCAAGGCGATCTGGCCGAAACCGCCACGCGCACCGGCTCATGCAATGTCGCCGGACAGGGCGGCGCTGAATGGACCAAGACCAGCGCCGAAGACGGCACCGACACGGTTTGCGTCACCGACGATGGAATCATCCTGCGCGCCACCGATGATGGCCGCACTGTGTGGGAAACGACACGGGTCGATCGCGGCCGCCAAGATGCGTCGCTCTTCGAACTGCCAGCCGGCGTCCAAGTCATGGACCTCGGCAACATGGGCGGGATGATGGAGCAGATGATGGAGCAGGCGCGCGAGCGCCAGAACTAGGCCGCATTTTCCCGTCATTGGGGCGGGCGGGCGCCATGCTGTAGCGTGGCGCCGCAGCCCGTTGTGCAGCGCGCAAGAGCGGGCTAGAGGTCGTGGCTTGCTGAGAGACTCCGGACGCTAAATGGTTAATTTTGCAGAAGTCGCTGCGTTCGCGCCCGAGCTGGCGTCCGACGTCATGCGTCTGCTGCCGCGCGAATTCCAAGAAGCGTTCGTGCAGTCGCCTAACGTCTTCATGCTGTTCTTCTCGATGGGGCTCGCCGCCGTCGTCGTGGTCGCCTTCTGGATGCTCACCGGCATGGGCAAGGCGAGCGGCATGGCGCGCATCGCGCTTCGCGCGCAGGCGCTGAAGCGCACGAAGGATCACCGCGCGTTGGTGCTGATCGCCGAGATCGAAGGCGGCGACGGCATGCTCCGTCAGGAGATGAAAGAAGCGATCGAAGACAATTTCGGCATGTTCTCGTTCGAGCAGAACGTGCAGGTCGATCTCTTCCCGATCAAACTCAAAACCGTCCCCGCCAACGCGCATCCTGAAACGCGCCGCCGCATCGCCGTCGAAGCCGCCGACGCGCTCGAGCGCTCGGCCGCCGATGTCATCGTCTGGGGCCGCAAAACCATTCTCGGCAAACTCGATCTGCGTCTCACCACGCTGCCCGGCTATGGCCGCACGCACGAAGTGCAGGACTTCCAGCTGACCTGGCGCGTCGGCCGCCCCGAAGAAGCCGTGCAGCGCGCGCTGGCGTTTTCGCTGGCGCGGAAAGCGCGCCCGGTGCTGCACCGTCCGCAGGATTACAAGCCTGAGCGCTTGCAGCCGATCGTCGAAGCGCTCGACCGCATGGTCGATGCACGCCCGGCCGAGATCAGCGAAAACCTGCAGCTCGATATTCTCTCCGACTTCGCATCAGGCGCGCTCAGCCTCGGTGAACGTGGCGGCCACATCAAATGGCTGTCGAAGGCGCTCGATGCGCGTCAGCTCTATTTGGACAAGGTCGACCGCACCACCGATCCGGGCGCCTGGGGTGCGGCGCAACAAGAAATTGGCCGCGCGCTGACCGCGCTCGGGGAACGCGAAGGCGCGCGCGACAAGCTGGAAGAAGGCGCCTCGCGCCTGCGTCTGGCGATGGATGCGCTGCGCTCGACGGATTCGCTGCAGCAGGCCGAAGTGGCGCTCCGGGCGCTGCAACGCGCCGAGCAAACGCTGCAACAACGCCGCCGCGTCGGCCTGCGCTGGCCTGCGGCTTAAGCGCGGGACCCGGGGATCGGGGATCGGGACTCAGGTAGCTCAGGCTACTGGCCCGCGTTTGGCGTTCGAATCCCGAACCCCGATAACCGAACCCCGAACCCCGAACTAAGCGACGCCCGTTCCAATCGGACACGTCACGCCGGTGCCGCCAATGCCGCAATAGCCGTTTGGGTTCTTCGCCAGATATTGCTGGTGATAGTCCTCGGCATAGAAATAGTCCGGCGCATCGGCGATCTCGGTCGTGATCGCGCCGTAACCGGCAGCGCGCAGCTTTTCGCCGTACGCAAGCGCCGCGCGCTCAGCCGCCTCTTTCTGCGCCGGGCTCGTTGCATAAATTGCGGAGCGATATTGCGTGCCGACATCGCCGCCTTGGCGCATGCCTTGAGTCGGATCGTGGTTTTCGAAGAAGAGTTTCAGCAACGCGTCATAGCTCACGATCTTCGGGTCGAAGATCACGCGCACGACTTCGGTGTGGCCGGTGCGGCCGGAGCAGACTTCTTCGTAGGTTGGGTTCGGCGTCGTGCCGCCGGCATAGCCGGCTGACGTGCTCCACACGCCGGGCGTCTGCCAAAACTTGCGCTCGGCGCCCCAGAAGCAACCGAGGCCGAACACGGCTTCCTCGAGCCCAGCCGGGAACGGCGGCTTCAGCGCATTGCCGTTGACGAAGTGCGTCGCGGCGGTGGGGATCGGATTGGGCCGGCCGGGCAGGGTGTGCTCGGGGCTGGGCATGGAAGTGGATCGGGCCATGAGAACCTCGCTTGTTTCGAACATGAATGTAGGTCGCCGCCGCGCCGCGCGCACCCCGGGGAGCGGGGTGCGGCTGTCTCGGGGAGAGGGAGAGGGCGCGGCGGCGTTGCGAGGAGGGATACGCGGGGCCCGGGACGGCGGTTACGCGCCTTGCGCGCGGGGTCGGCGGCGGTCATAAACCGCCGCGCCGGACAGGTGGCCGAGTGGCTGAAGGCGCACGCTTGGAAAGCGTGTTTAGGCGCAAGTCTAACGAGGGTTCGAATCCCTCTCTGTCCGCCAGCTTCACCCCGCCGGCGTTTGCCCAGGGCTCGCTCAATCAGACCGGAAGCCCACCTTCGCATGCGTGCCGTCGCAGAAGGGCTTGGTGTTGCTGTGGCCGCAGCGGCAGAGTTTGGCGGCTTGTTGGCGGGCGACGACGCGGCCGGTGCCGGAGATGATTTCGAGATTACCGCGCACCATGAGCGGGCCGTCGAGTTGCGGCGTGACTTCGACGGCCCGCTCATGGTGCGCGGTAATCTCGAAATCATC
>QBMO01000026.1:0-15607 GCA_003242075.1 Alphaproteobacteria bacterium | reverse complement strand
GGCAGAGCGTGGCGCGGTAGCCGAAGGGCTTGCCATCGATGCTGAGATCGCCGCGCAGCGCGTAGGGGCCAGCTTCGCGCACAGAGATCAAGTTGACCGGCGGCGGCTGTTCTTCGCGGCCGCCATCCTGGCGCCGATATTGGATCGCGCCGGAGGGGCACTCGCGCGCGACCGCCATCAGCTCTTCCGCATCCATGTCGTCTGGATGAATCCAAGGGCCTTGTACGTTGGCCAGGAACACTTTCGGCGCGCCGGTGACGCAGAAGCGCGAGTGAATGCAGAGCTTGCCGCTATAGAGGATCTGCACGGTTTCGCCTTCGACCACCTCTAAGCCGTCGATGATGGCTGTCGGCGGGGTGGCGGAAGGCGTCGAGGGCGTTGCCGACATGGGTGGCGGTGCTTCGTCTTTCATGTCGTGGAAGCGCTGTGCGCGCGCGGCGAGCGCTTTGATCAGACCGGTCGCGCGCGCAACGCGCATGTCGGAAGCGTCCAGCCGCTGGGCGCCTTTCAGCAATTCCATCATGCGTTCGGCGAAAAAACGCCGCGTGCTAGCGCTGTGCGGCAGCGGCCCAGAGTCGCGCAAAGCCGTGAACGACATGCCGGCGTTGCAGTTTGCGTTGGACGCGCCGGCGGGGCGGCGCGCGGCGCTTTCGCCGAGCAGCGTCATCGCCTTCATCAGATCGATGCCGAGATCGACGGCGAGGCTTTTCTCAGGACTGGGGCCGGGGATCGCGTAGGCGTAGGCCATGAGCCGCAGCATCGTCTGGTAGGTCGCGTTGGCGACATCGACGATGGCCGAGGCTTCCGGGTCTTCTATCCAGACGCGACCCTCGGGGTTGAGGGGACGGCGTAGAAGCGGGTTCACCGCTGCGGGGTGCGCCGGCTGGAAGGCCGGGTTCTTGGCGAGCAGCGCGCGGTATTCGTCGCGAATGGCGCTAAAGCGCGCGAAGTGCGAGTTGGCGGACTCCGTCGCCGCGCCTTCGCCTTCGGTGATGATCGCCTCGCACGCGGCGACGGCTGTTTTCGAGCAGAGCACAGGCTTGGCCCCGCGCAGATCGATCTCGGCAGGCGAGAGTTGTAGTGCGGGGTCCCCGCAGAATAAGTCTGACTCACCCAGCTTCTCGGCCATGAAGCGCAATGCGTATTCCATCGTCTGATAGAATTGGCCGACGGTTTCGTAGTCGATCGACATCGGCGTCAGGCGCGGCGTTGCGGCGGCGCGCTTGAACGATAGTCGCTCGTAGCCTTCGCCATCCGGCTCGTCGGAGCCCTCGGGCCGTTCGAGATGGATGAAATGTTGCAATACGTCCGCCGTGAACGGCGCGAGCTTCACGACGACGCCTGCCGCGAGATAACCTGGATCGAGTGGGAAGTTGCCGCGCCCAAAGCGTGGGCTGCCGCCGACTGCCGCGGTGATATTCCACACCGCCGTCAGGTGGCTCATTTCATCGATGGCGATATCGAGAATGGCGCGCCGCCAGCGCGTCACCGCCGCTGCTTCCTCCCCGCTCAAGCCTTCGCGCTCGCCATCCTTCAAACTGAAGGCGGCGTAGAGGTAGGTGCACATCAGATTGTGCTCGAGTTCGGCGGCTTCGTAGAGCGCGTGGATCAACTGTTCGCGGGTCGGGAGCAGGACGGGTTCAGCCACCATCTTTCGTTTTCCTTGCCGGACTTCGCGATCTTCGCCCACGCTGGGTGCGTCTCCACTATAGCACGTTCAACGTACGGCGCTCTCACTCCCCGCTGACGTTTCGCGGGCGGCGCGGTCGATCACATCGGCGACCGCGGTCGCCTGTGTAATGAAGGCCGCGTGGCTGCCGGGGACTTCGACGATCGTCGCCCCGATGCGGCGCGCCATGCCGAGTAGCATGCCTTCGCCGAACGCCTTGTCTTCGGCCGCGATGATTGCCCAGCTGGGCTTCGATCGCCACGCGGCTTGCGTCAGCCGCGTCTCAAAGGCCGACATTGCAATGGGCAGTTGCGAGTCGCGCAGGAAGGCTGCGTCGGCATCGCTGACATCGGCGGCAAAGCCTGATTGGAATCGATCTGGGCGGACGAAGCCGAACCCGTCCGGTCCAATATCGAGCACGAATTCAGACGCTGGGGGGTAGCCCGCATATTGCTGCGCCGCTGTCTCGCCGGCGTCGGGCACGAGCGCCGAAACATAAACGAGGCCGGCCACATTAGGATGCACGCCCGCTTCAGTGATGATCGCGCCGCCCCAGCTATGCCCAACCAGGATGGCCGGACCGTCTTGCCTGGCAAGAGCGCGTGTCGTGGCGGCGACGTCATCCGCCAACGAAGTCAGCGGATTTTGAACGATGGTGACCGTGTAACCGCGCGCGGTCAGTTCGTCATAGACGCCGCGCCAGCCCGATCCATCGACAAAGGCGCCGTGCACGAGAACAATGTTCTGCACCGTTTGGTTCTCCTGAATGCGTGGTTGTGTTTGCGCCGTGGCGCAGCCGACAAGTCCAAGGGCGGCAATTGCCGCAATGGCGCTTCTGCGGATGGTTTGGATCATTGCACATGCTCCTGAGCGCCAAGCGGCGATGGATGGTCGAGGCCGGTCACCGCGCTTTTTTGCACGGCGCTAGTGCGCGGGGCATCCCTGCTTGGGTCATCGTCCGCCCCCTCGATTGGGGGTCACGGACCGGTCGTGATCGACCCCCATTAGCGTCCTCCAACCCGCTCGGACGTGCGATTGGCTTGATTGACCTCCGCCTCTGGGTGAGTGTGGTCGCAATCTGCATGTCGAGGCTGAACTGGGGAGCGACGGGGTGCGAACCAAAGCCTGCAAGCGGTGGGTGTGGCGGCGGCTTGCCGTCGGCGCGCTTTGGCTGACGGCGGTGCTGGGCGTCGCCGGGCGTGCAGATGCGCAGGAAAACCGCGCCACTCAAGCCGCTGACAGCGATGAAATTATTGTGACGGCCGCTAAGTCGCCGCAACGTTTGAGCGATGCGCCGTTTTCCGTTCTGGTTCTCACGTCAGACGCTCTCGATCGTGCGCGCATTCAGGATTTCGAGGATCTCACGACGATCGCGCCGTCCTTGACGATCACGCGGACGAGCCAGCCGGCGAATACGAGTATCGCGATCCGCGGCATCGGGACGTACGCCTTTACAATCGCCGCAGAGCCGAGCGTGGCCGTAATCATCGACGGCGTTTCACAATCCTCACAGGCAGCCGCGCTGACGTCTTTGATCGACGTGGCGCAAGTGGAGGTGCTGCGCGGCCCGCAGAATTCTTTGTTCGGGGAGGCCGCGTCAGCCGGCGTGGTTATCATCACCACCGCGCCGGTCAGCGATACGCTCACCGGACGGCTCGACGTCCTGCGCACCGACGACGGCGAAGAGCGCATTGAGGCGATGTTATCAGGCCCCTTGTCCGACGATCTTGGCTTTCGGATCGCCGGCGGCTTCAGCGAGTATCGCGGCGGGCTCTACAATCTCGCCACGCGCAACTGGGTGAACGGTCAGATCGATGTAAACATTCGCGCAAGACTGGAATGGCGTCCCGACGCACACACCGTGTTCGCGATCACGCCGCATTGGACTCGCACGGACGGCACCTGCTGCACCGCCGCGGAGACATTTCTTCCCGTGGGCGCCTCGACTGGCGGCGCGGCGACAGGGCCGGATCGCATTGCTCCCGAGGTCTTTCTCGAAGGGATCACGCCGGCGCCAGACAACCGCTTCGTGCGCATGGATGTTGATCCGCGCGGCGACGCGGAGGATGCCGGCGCTGCGCTTCACTTTGAACGCGAAGGACCAGGGTTCGTCTTCACTTCGATTACAAGCTTCAACGAATATCGCTTGGAGGACCTTCAGGACACTGATTCAACGGCGATAGATTTTTCGCTCTACCAGTCGGTGTCGCCGTCGGGAGGCTCGGCCAATGGCGGGCGGTTCGACATCACGTCAGCGACACAAGAACTACGGATCAATTCGGCGGGCTCAGGCCCATGGCAATTTGTGGCCGGACTTTATGCAAGCGAAACGCGCTCGCGCCGATACTTCGTGCGCGGCTCGAATGCGCTCGACGACTACAACACCACGACCCCTGTGGGCCAACCGGGCGCGCCGCCGGTTCCGGCTTCGCTCCCGACGACCAACGGTACGACCTATTCGCGCTACCTGGCGCACGCCGAGGCCGTGAACTACGCGATATTCGGTCAGGTCGATTATGCCGTGTCTGACCGGCTCGATCTCTTTGCCGGCCTGCGCATCAATCAAGAGGAGACGAGTTACCGTTTCGATGACTTGGTCAACGGCGTGGTCTTCGGCTCGCCGCGATGTTCGAGTGCGTCGCCGTCAGGCACACCGATTTCAACGTGCAGTGACGAGACGGCGGTGACGGGACGTGTTGGCGCGCGCTATCGGCCCTCACCAGATCTGATGGTATTTGGGCACTATTCTCGCGGCGGCAAAGGTGTCGCCTACGATTTGACAAGCATCCTCACGACCCGAACGCCGACGTCGGCGACTAGCGCTTATCCCGGTCGCCCTTTGGCCGATGTTGTCGCGAGCATGCAGCCCGTGCCGGCAGAGAGCATCGATAATTTCGAAATCGGCTTCAGAGGCGCCTTTTGGAACGATGCGCTGAGCTTAAGCGTCACCGCCTTTCACATGGACATCGAGAACCTGCAGGCGCAGAGCCGCGACCTTCTGTTGGCGCAGAATATTTTGAACAGCGTCGGCCGAGTGACTTCGGAAGGGGTGGAAGCTGAGTTGACGCTGCAGCTTGACCGCTTAACCGTTCAGGCCGCAGGCGCTTATGTTCGCGCTATCATCGACGAATTTCCCAATGCAAGTTGCTACCGTGGTCAGTCGCCGGCCGAAGGCTGCGTCGGCGGCGTCCAGGATTTGTCCGGACGAACCCTGTTCAATGCCCCCGAATGGAATTTCGCCGTGAACGCTCAATACGATCATCCTGTCGGCGCTGGCGCTACGGTCTTCTTGACTGTCGGGTATCGCTGGCAGTCGGACGTGATGTTCAGTCTGTTGCAGGACCCAGCCTCGCGGCAGAGCAGCTTTGGCATTGCGGATCTTGCATTGGGGGTGCGTACGGATCGTTGGCGGGCGACCGCGTTCGTGCACAACGCGTTCGATACGTCTCACAGCCTCAATGCCGGTCGGTCTGCCCATATCAATAACCCGCCAGGCGCCTTCGCAACGAATTGGCGGCCGGCTCGCGACGCGGATCGCTATTGGGGCATGCGTCTGACATACCAATTTTGAGAAAGGCGCCGCCGGCTGGCGACGCGGCGTGCATGCCGACTAGCCGGAGGGATTGCCCGCTCCCCCAATCGGGGAGGGTGCGCGACGGCGTCACGTGCGAGAGCCTATTGTTTTGGACCCGCCGCGGCCGCATGACACTATGATCTGGCGTGTTGCAATCCTTGCGATTTTCCTGACGTTGCAATCTTTTGATTGTGCGTTCGCGCTCGATCCCAGACGCGCCATTCATCAGTTTCATCACACGGCTTGGTCGACCGAAGAGGGTGCGCCAGCCGACATTTGGGCGATAGCTCAAACACCGGACGGCTTCCTTTGGCTGGGTGCGAACAACGGTCTCTATCGCTTCGATGGCGTTCGCTTTGAGCGTGTGGCTGAGCATCTGCTTCCGAGCCCCAGCATACGTGCGCTCGCCGCTACACCGTCGGGGGGGCTGTGGATCGGCTATGAGCGGCCGATCGGCGTGACGTCGCTGCTTGAGAACGGCGTGGTGTCCAACTTCCCCGTCGATGCGCCGTCTTCAACAAGCATCCACAATATTCAGTTGGCACGGGACGGCGCCGCCTGGGCGGCAACGCCGGACTTTGTGTTGCGATTTGACGGACGCCGGTGGCGCGCCATCGAAAGCGACTGGGGCACCTCGCTCGGCGAAGCGAACGGCGGCGTTTGGGCGTTCGGTATCGCGCGTGACGGCGTGGTCTGGTCGCGCAATCGCAACGGGCTCTTCTTTCTTCGCCAGGGAGAGCGGCGTTTCTCCAGGGCGGAGGGTTATGTTGGCGGGGTGGCTTCGTTTACCTTGGCGGCGGACGGCCGGTTGTGGACGACAGATTCCCATAGCGGTCATCTCTACGCCTTGCCCGATCTGAACGACGTCAGCGGACGGGCGCCGCCACAGCCGTTGAATGGTCTGCGGATCACCGACACCGTGCAGCGCGGCACAATCCTGCTCGATCGCGATCAAACCCTATGGTTCACGAGCGCAAGCGGCGGCGGGCTATCGCGCGTACGCGCCGGCGACGGTTCACGGCAGGACCAATTCGGACGTCGCGACGGTCTCTCCTCCAATGTTGTCCATACGCTGTTCGAGGACCGCGAAGGCAACATCTGGGTGGGCACCAATCTTGGATTGGACCGATTTCGCGTCGCCAACGTTACGACAGAGACGCGGCTTCCCGCTGGTTTTCGTGCGCGCTTTGTCGAGTTACATAACGGCGCTATTTTTGCCTACACGGGCTGGTCAAACACAGCCACACGCGCCGTAGATGGCACAGAGTCGCTCTATCGCATTCTGCCAAATCAAGAGCCACAACTCTTGGTCCGCAATGTCGGTCGGTTGCGCCGTATGGTCGAGAACCGTGAGACCGGTGATCTTTGGCTATTAACGCGGTACGGCCTGCAACGCCTGAGCGGCAGTCGTCTTGAGCAGCCCATTACGTTGCCGCAAGGTGTGCCGAGCGAGGCGCTCTACTCCGCCGCCGTTGATGGCGATGGCGCCTTCTGGATTTCAGCCTTCCGGCACGGCGTCTTTCGCCAAGTGCGCG
Organism: Alphaproteobacteria bacterium; assembly: GCA_003242075.1. Taxonomy (GTDB): domain Bacteria; phylum Pseudomonadota; class Alphaproteobacteria; order Caulobacterales; family Aquidulcibacteraceae; genus Vitreimonas. The sequence continues at coordinate 8,829 of QBMO01000026.1, read as the reverse complement.
ACGGATGGCGACGCGTGGAGCTTCCGCAATCGGGGTCCACAGCCGTGCTAACCGCCGACGAAAGCGGTCGCATGTGGATCAGATTTGCGGGCGGCGCGCTCTTCCGAGCGGCAGGCGACGTCGTCGTCGACTTCTCCTCCTCTGTCCCGCCGATCGCCGATCTCACCTTCATGCGCTCTGACGAACGCGGCCTATGGGCCGGCGGCGAAGCAGGGTTGGCGCGCTTTGACGGCGAGCGTTTCTACGCTCTCACCATGGCGCAAGTGCCGGAGCTTTCTGTCGTGACCGGTCTGGCGCGCAGCCCACAAGGCAGCACATGGGTGTTTACCCAAGGCGCCATCCTGCGCTTTGATACCGAAACGCTTGAGGCGGCGCTCAGTCGCGAGGGCGCCGAACCACCGCCGTACGATGTCATCGGCCCGCGCGACGGTTTGCCTGGCGCACCCTATGGCGGCGTCTACGGCAGCACCGTCGCGACGGCGGCGGATGGGCGCGTTTGGTTCACGACTGGCCAAGGGCTGGTGTGGATTGATCCCAATAATGTGCAACGCAACACACTTGCGCCACCTGTTGTTATTCGTTCGCTCAGTGTCAATGGCGTCATCTACGACAACCCGCGTGAGCTGCGGCTTGCCCCAGGCAGCGCCAATCTGCAGATCGACTACACCGCGCTCAGTCTCGTCATTCCAGAGCGAAATCGTTTCCGCTACCGGCTCGAAGGCGTTGATGAGGCTTGGGTCGATGCAGGTGATCGCCGGCAAGCCTTTTACACCCAGCTCGGTCCTGGCACATATCGCTTCCGCGTCGCGGCCTCCAACAATGACGGGGTATGGAATGAAGAGGGCGCCGCGCTCACCTTCATCATTCCACCAACCTTCTTTCAGAGCATCTGGTTCGCGGCGCTCTGTGTGATCGCGAGCCTAGTTGGGCTTTGGTTGCTCTATTCGATGCGGCTGCGACAAGTCTCAGGCCGCATGCGCGAGCGGCTCGAGGAGCGCGTCGCTGAGCGGGAGCGCATTGCGCGCGAGCTACACGACACGTTGTTGCAGGGCTTTCATGGTCTGATGTTAAAGTTTCAGCTGGTTGCCGACCAGATTCCCCCAAGCCAGCCCGCGCGCAAATTGATGGACGCGGCGCTGGAGCGCGCCGATGAGGTTCTGGTTGAGGGGCGCGATCGTGTGCGCAATTTACGACCGCCGCCGCCGGATGTTGATCTCGTAAGGTCGATCATTGTGGCGGTTGGCGCGGAGATCCAGGAGCCCAACGCAGCTATCATCGCTGCGACTCATGGCAAGGCGCGCGCTTTGCATCCCATTGTATTCTCCGAGCTATCGTCGATTGGCCGCGAGGCCATGCTCAACGCGCTGAGGCATGCCGATGCGGACACGATTGAGATCATCGTAACCTACGGTCGTCGCGAACTCAGTCTTGTCATTCGCGACGACGGCGTTGGTATTGATCGCGCTATCTATGAAGCTGGCGGGCGCGAGGGGCACTACGGCCTCACTGGCATGCGAGAGCGCGCGGAAAAAATTCGCGGGGAGTTCACATTGACGAGTATCGCGGGCGAGGGCGCAAACGTGCGCGTCGTCGTGCCTGGATACGTCGCATACTCGACGTCGCAGCGGCTGCTTGGCGCGCTGCAGGACCCATCAGATGACTGAAGACAAAAATCGCTCCTCAGCGGCAGCGCCCATTCGCATTCTGGTTGTCGATGATCATCCCGTGTTGCGTGAAGGCGTGGCCAGCGTGATCGAGGCGCAGCCCGACATGCAATTGGTCGGCGAGGCGGCGGATGGCGGCGAAGCTGTAGATCTGTTTCGCAAACTTCGCCCTGACGTGACGCTGATGGACGTCCAGATGCTCCACGTTGACGGCGTAGAGGCCACGCGACGCATCCGGCACGAGTTTCCGAGCGCCCGCGTGGTTGTGCTGACAACCTATTCCGGCGACGTGCAAGCGTTGAAGGCGCTAAAAGCTGGCGCCGTCGGGTACTTGTTGAAGAGCACATTGCGCAAGGAATTGCTCGACGCCATTCGCGCGGTGCATAGCGGCCAGCGCTATATCCCCCCAGAAATCGCCGGAGAAATAGCGCTCCACGCGACAGATGATCCCCTAAGTCAGCGCGAGATTGACGTTCTTAGTCTCGTCGCCTTGGGCAAGTCCAACAAAGAAGTCGGGCGCGCCTTGGCCATCACAGAAGAAACCGTGAAAGCTCACCTCAAAAGCATTTTTGAAAAGCTGGCCGTGAGTGACCGCACTCATGCCGTGACGGTCGCGACCAAGCGCGGCATCCTCGATCCATAGCGAGGCACGCGGGGGCTCTCCCCCGAAAGAGTAAGCGCCCGTATCCCCGTCCGATATCGCCGCGGCACGCAAGATGCCCCAGTCTCACCGCGCACGATGAACGCCGTGACTGGAGACCCGCAATGCCGCAACTCGCCGCCCAACCAGCCAAGAGCCTGCTGACGCCGGCCAATCACACGCTGCTCATGATCGACCACCAACCGCAAATGGCGTTCGCGACGCGTTCGATCGATGTTGCGCTGCTGCGTACAAATGCGGCCTTGGTCGCCGAGGCCGCCGCCGGCTTCAAGGTGACGACCGTGCTCACTACGGTTGCGGAGAAGACCTTCTCGGGTCCGATCTTTAACGAGGTGCGCAACCCATTCCCCGCCATCGATGTGATCGACCGCACCACCATGAATTGCTTCGAGGACGAGGCAGTCACCAGTGCGGTGAACAAAATCGGCAAATCGCGTCTGGTGTTGGCGGGGCTGTGGACCTCCGTGTGTATCGCGGGGCCTGCGCTCACAGCGCTGGAGCAAGGCTTCGAAGTTTACGTCATCGCCGACGCCTGCGGCGACGTCAGCGTCGAGGCCCATCACCTCGCCATCGAGCGAGTGATCGCGGCTGGCGCGCGTCCGCTGACGGCGCTCGCGTATCTGCTTGAGCTGCAGCGTGACTGGGGCCGCGCCGAGACCTATGGGCTGACCACCGGCGTCGCCGCGAAGCTTGGCGGCGGCTACGGCTTGGGCATCATCTATGCCGGCGCGATGTTCGGCGGGCATGGAGGCTGACATGCCGCAACCGCAGGAGCGGCGCGCGCATGACGATCTTGACCAGCGGCTCGACGAAGCGCTGGACGAGAGCTTTCCGGCATCCGATCCGCCCGCAGTGCACGAAGAAAAGCGCCCTGTTGCGGAGGATGAGAGATGACCTGGCAGGCGTTTCTCGTGTCCTTCGTCGTCGGCGCTGGCGTTGGTGTGTTCTACGGGCTGCTTAACGTGCGCTCGCCCGCGCCGCCGATCGTGGCGCTGCTTGGACTTCTAGGCATGGTGATAGGCGAGGGTGTCGTCTCGTACGTGCGCGGCCATCGCGATGTGGTTGAACAGATCGCACACGCCAAAAGCTTTTCGCACGCACCGCGCGACGGGTCGCGCGATCAGCTGTGAAAGCAATGCGGCGTCGCGCCTTCACCAATGGCGCAGCGGCGTTTGGGCTGACGGCATGTGTGAATGGAGCTGCGCCGATGAACGTAGAGGCCGATCTGATCGTGCGTGGCGCTCGGGTCACGACTTTGGACCGCGAGAATCCAAGCGCGGATGCGCTGGCGGTCAAGGATGGGCGCTTCCTCGCCGTCGGCGAGGAGCATGACATTCGTCGCTACGCCGGCGCGCGCACGCAAATCGTCGATGCGGGTGGACGACGGATCATACCCGGCCTCAACGACAGTCACACGCACCTGATCCGCGGCGGCCTGAACTACAATCTCGAACTGCGTTGGGAGGGGGTCCCTTCGGTTGCCGACGCACTGGCTCTGCTCCGCGCGCAAGCTGCGCGCACGCCGGCGCCCCAATGGGTGCGCGTCGTCGGCTCCTTTTCGGTCTTTCAGTTCGCTGAGAAGCGCTTGCCGACTTTGGACGAGATCAACGCCGCGGCGCCTGATACGCCGGTGTTCATTTTGCATCTGTACGATCGCGCCCTGCTCAACCGCGCTGCTCTACGCGCTGTCGGCTACACGAGGGACACCCCCGACCCTCCAAGCGGCGAGATTGCGCGAGATGCGAATGGCAACCCAACAGGTCTGCTGCTTGCGCGCCCCAACGCGAACATCCTTTACGCAACGCTGGCGCGCGGGCCTAAGCTTGAGCCGGCCGATCAAATCATCTCGACCCGGCAGTTCATGCGCGAGCTCAACCGGCTTGGCATAACCAGTGTTATCGACGCTGGCGGCGGATTCCAGAACTATCCAGAAGATTATGAGATCGTCCGTCGCTTGGCCGAGGACGACCAGCTCACAATCCGCATTGCCTACAATCTCTTCACGCAAAGGCCCGGTGCTGAGAAGGAGGACTTCGTGCGCTGGGCGGAGCAGGTGCGGCCTGGGGAAGGGGGCGACTGGTTCAAGCACAACGGCGCTGGCGAGATGCTGGTGTTCTCCGCCGCCGATTTCGAAGACTTCTTCATGCCGCGCCCAGAGCTGCCTCCGGAGATGGAAGGGCAGCTAGAGCAAGTGGTTCGCGTTCTCGCCGCGAACCGCTGGCCGTTCCGGCTGCATGCGACCTATGACGAGTCGGCCTCTCGTGCGCTCGACGTCTTCGAGCGCGTGAACAGCGACATTCCGCTTGAGGGGCTCAACTGGTTCATGGATCACGCCGAAACCATAACGCCGCGCAATATCGAGCGCATTCGTGCGCTAGGCGGCGGCATTGCCATCCAGCATAGAATGGCGTTTCAGGGCGAAGCGTTCATCGAACGCTACGGCGCCGAAGCTGCGCAGGCGACGCCGCCGATCCAGCGCATGCTGGATGCTGACCTGCCGGTGGCCGCAGGCACGGACGCGACGCGTGTGGCCTCCTACAATCCGTGGACGTCGCTTGCCTGGCTGGTCACGGGACGCACCGTCGGCGGGACGCAGCTCTACCCGCGCGCCAACCGGCCCGACCGTGAAACGGCGCTCAGGCTCTGGACCGAGAACGCCGCCTGGTTCTCCAGCGAAAGCGGTCAGAAGGGTCAGATCAGGGCAGGCCAGCTCGCGGACTTTGCCGCCCTCTCATCCGACTTTTTCACCGTCAGTGAAGATGCCATCGCCGATCTCGAGAGCGTGCTGACCGTCGTCGGCGGGCGTATCGTGTACGCCGCCGACGAACTCTCGCCCCTGGCGCCGCCGCCGTTGCCGGTGAGCCCAGATTGGTCACCCAATGCACGCTACGCGCTTGAACAACGCCGCGCGCGTCAGGCCGTGTTTCGTGCCGAGGCAGTCGATGCGCGCACGCAAGCTCAGGGGTGCTGCGCGCAATCGTGCGGGGTGCATGGACACGGCCACGCGCGTGTGCGGGCGGCCGCTACACCCGCGGCTGACGCCGGCGCGTTCTGGGGCGCTTTCGGCTGTTCGTGTTTCGCCTTTTGATGACGAGCGCCGCCGCCTCCGCAACCATTGGGCCTTTTGCGCCGTTCCGGCGCCGCGCGTTCGTGTTGTTGTGGGGCGCCGCGCTGATCGCCAACACCGGCACGTGGATTCGCGACGTCGCCAATGGCTGGACCATGACCGAGCTTGCAAGTTCGTCGCTCATGGTGGCGCTGGTGCAGAGTGCAGTTACGCTGCCAGTGTTTCTGTTGTCACTGCCGGCCGGCGCGCTTGGCGACATTTTCGACCGCCGCCGCATGCTCCTCGCCATTCAAGTGTTGCTGATCGCGGTCAGTCTTTCGTTGGCGGCGGCGACCTATTTCGGCGTGATGACCGCGCCGTTGCTGCTTGCGCTCACCTTCGCTGGTGGCGTGGGTTTTGCGTTGCAAGGCCCGACCTGGCAGGCAGTCGTTGCGGAGCTCGTGCCGCGCGCTGAGCTGAATGCGGCGGTGGCGCTCAATTCGACGGGCATCAATGTCGCGCGCGCGATCGGTCCTGCACTGGGCGGCCTCGTGCTGGCGACATCCGGCGCGTTGCTTGCTTACCTCATCGATGCGGCGAGTTATCTCGCGGTCATCGCCGCGCTTCTCTTGTGGCGGCGTACACCGGGCGTCGCGCACGGCGCCCCCGAGCGATTTGCGCCTGCGATCGCCGCTGGCGTGCGCTATGTATTGCTCAGCGCCGACGTGAAGCGCGTGCTGTTGCGGTCTGCCGTGTTCTTTTTGTTTGCATCAGCGTACTGGGCGCTGTTGCCATTGGTCGCGCGCCAACAGCTGGGCGGCGATGCCAGCCTCTATGGTGCGCTGTTGGGCGCTGTCGGCGCGGGCGCGGTGACAGGTGCGCTGCTGCTGCCGACGCTGAGGCGCGGACGTTCCGGTGGGACAGTGGTGCTCGCGGGCACGTTGCTTACTGCGGCTGCCATGGCTGCGCTGGCGCTGTCGAGTTCGGGGGTAGTTGCGTTCATCGCTTTGTTCATAGCCGGCGCGGCTTGGATCGCAGTGCTGACGACGCTCAATGTTACCATGCAAACGGCACTGCCCGACTGGGTGCGTGCGCGCGGGCTGGCGATTTACCTCACCGTCTTCTTTGGTGCGATGACACTCGGGTCCGCAATCTGGGGGCAGGTGGCGACGGTGCTCGATGTGCCGGCCTCCCTCTTGGTGGCCGCCGTCGGCGCGGCGCTCATCGGCGTGGTTGCCGCCGCTGCGGTGTTGCCGCAGGGCGATGCGGATCTAACGCCATCGATGCATTGGCCGGCGCCTATTGTAATTGGCACGGAAACCCGTGGCCCCGTGCTCATCGAGATCGCCTACGAGATCGCGCCTACAAGCCGCGCGGCCTTTCTCTCGGCGCTCAACGCGCTTGGCCGCGCGCGCCGCCGCGACGGGGCGCTCGATTGGGGCGTCTACGAGGACGAGGGCCGGCCCGGCCATTTCACGGAAATCTTCTTTGCCGCAACATGGCGCGATCATTTGCGCCAGCATGAGCGCATCACCCACGCCGATGCCGCACTGCAGGCCGCGGTCGACGCTTTCCACATCGGACCAGAACCCAAGCGCGTCCGCCATCTCGTCGGCGCGCAAGGCAATTAGGAGGCAAGCTCATGTATTCCTCGCACCTCGACATCAGCGACCACGTTCGCAAAGGCGCGATCGCCTTGCTGCAAGCGCGCCTTTCTGATGCGCTCGATCTGGAAGCGCAGCTGAAGCAGGCGCACTGGAACGTCAAAGGCCGTGACTTCCAGCAGCTGCATGAACTCTTCGACAAGGTGCATGACGAGATCGAAGAGTTCGTCGATCTTCTAGCCGAGCGCATTACGACTTTGGGCGGCGTCGCCGATGGGCGCGTGCAGACGACGGCTAAGAACTCAAGCCTGTACGAGTACGCGCTCGAAACCAAATCCGGCGAGCAGCACCTAAAAGCGGTCGCCGCGGTGCTCGCACAGTTCGCCAAGGCCGTGCGCGCTGACATCAACGCCGCCGCCGAGCTCGGCGAAGCCGATGCAGCCGACATCTTCACTGAAATATCTCGCGCGACGGACAAGCTGCTCTGGTTCGTCGAAGCGCATCTGGCGTGACGAGGAGCCATCCTCTTAGCAAGCAAGGAAGAAAACCATGACCAAAACAATCGTACTCGTGCACGGCGCCTGGCTGAACTCCAAGAGCTGGGAGAAGTGGAAGGCGCGCTACGAGGCCAAGGGCTACACCGTGATTGCGCCCGATTGGCCCGGCGATGAAGGCGACCCCGTCGAACTCAAGGCTCATCCGAACAAGGCGCTCACGCACTTTGGTCCGAAGGAGATCGTCGATTATTATGAGGATCTGATCCGCGCCATGCCGGAGGCGCCGATTCTCGTCGGCCATTCAGCCGGCGGCGTTTTCGTGCAGCACCTGGCCGATCGCGGGCTTGGTGTCGCGGCGGTTGCGATCGATCCCGCGCCGACACCCGGTGTTGGCATTCCGCTCGACGGTTTGCTCTCGGCGCTCCCGGTGCTGAGCGATCCGTTCAGCGGCGCGAAGGTCGTCTCGATGTCGAAGGAGTTTTTCGGCGCGCGTTTCGCCAACGGTCTGCCGCGCGATCAGGTCGAGGCGCACTTTGAGCGCTACATCGTGCCGACGGCCGGCAAAGTTTACTGGGACGGCGTCACCTCCGGCGGCGCGGGGCCGATCGATTGGCACAGCAAAGTGCGAGCGCCGATGCTGCTCATCGGCGGGGGCGAGGATCTGATCGCGCCCGCGAGCATGACGGAAGCAATCTTCAAGAAGCAGAAGCACGCCGCCTCGCTCACCGAATACAAGCTTTACGAGGATCGCTCGCATTACATCTGCGCCGAGCCGGGCTGGGAAGAGGTGGCCGATTTTGTGTTGGCTTGGGCTGAGAAAAACCAGCGCGCCGGCGATTCCGCGAAAGCCGCTTGAATCTGTGGGGGCGCCTAACAGGGAGTAGCGCTATGCGCGCCGACGACGATGTGACTTATCTTGCGTTCAAAGTCCGCGTGACGGCGCCGAATGGAACCGTCGTCGAAGGCGAGTGCTTGGCAACGAGCGGCCATATCGATCCGGATCGCATGCGCGCCGCCATCATTGATCTCGTCCGCACCAGCGCGGATTGCTGGGAATTCGCCTCGGCAGAGGCAAGTTAAGGAGGCCAACATGCCATACGTCACAACTCAGGACGGCACGGAAATTTTTTACAAGGATTGGGGCCCGAAGAATGCGCAACCGATCGTCTTCCACCACGGTTGGCCGCTCAGCGCCGACGACTGGGACGGCCAGATGCTGTTCTTCTTGCATCGCGGCTATCGCGTCATCGCCCACGATCGCCGCGGCCACGGCCGCTCGTCGCAAACGAGCAGCGGACATGAAATGGACACGTATGCCGCAGACGTTGCGGCACTTACCGATGCGCTTGATCTGAAG
>QBMO01000025.1:24124-34328 GCA_003242075.1 Alphaproteobacteria bacterium | reverse complement strand
GCGCGCCGCGCACGGCGGCGTTTCTGGAAACCGCGGCGTTCGTGTTCGCCATCGCCGCGGCGAACGTCGGCATCCGCATGGCGTTCGCGGGCGGCGCGACGTTGCTGCAGCCGATCACCTTCGTTGAAGCGGCGTCGCATTGCACATTGTGGTTGGCGGCGTCGTTGGCGGCTGCGGCGCGCGTTCAGCATGGCGCGCGCGCCGTGCGCGAGGCGTTTGCACGCGGCGGCGCGGTCGCAGCTTTGGCAGGCCTGTTGGTGACTGGCGTTCTGTGGCTCGCTGGCGTTTGGCAAGCCGCGCCCGAGGGCGCCTGGTTTGGACGCGCTTCGTTTGCGTTCCTGATCCCATCGCTGCTGCTGTGGGCGCATTGGCTGTTCTGGCGCCAGCGCAAGACGGCCAAGCGCGCGCGGGTGGCGTTTGGCGCGGCGGCAGCTTCACTCGCCGTGTTCTTGAGCCTCGAACTGACCGCCATCGCGGCGTTGCCAACATGGGCGAAAGTGCTGGGTGTCGCGCTGCTGGCCGCGCTCGCGCTCGGCGGCAATTTCGTCCCCGGCGTCACAGCGAGCGGCGAACGCCTCAGGCTTCGAGAAAAATCTCCATCGCCAACGGCGCCACAAGCAGCGCGTTGAGGCGTGGCATCAGGCGCGACAGGTGCGCGGTATCGGCGTGCGCCTCGAAGGCGCGCCAATCTTTAAAGCGGGCATGAATGGCGAAGTGCGCCGGCGAGCCCATGGCGCGGGTCACGACGTAAGACTCGCACCCCGGCTCGTCGCTGCGCACGTGATGCGCCAAGTCGCTCATCAGCGTCGCGAATTCCTGATCGAAACCGGCCCGCGTCTCCGCCCGCAATATGGCGCAGACATTGCCCTCCATGGGCGCGAGCGCTGGCCGCGCCCGGCTTGGTTCAGCTAATCCCATCATGCACGCGCACCGCCCCCGGCGGTGTCCTCAGCCCTGACGCGATGTTAGGCGCCAAGTTTTCAAGCGTGCAAGCGCCGCGCTCAGCCGAGACGCAGCTAAAGACGGCTCAGCTGCCCCAGCAGGCGTAGGCGACTTCGCGCATGCGGGCCGGGCCGCCTTCCAGATATTCGTGGGTCTGGCCGTTGACGGTGACCGAGAGCCGGTCCGTCGGCTGCACTGCGGCCAGGATAGGCGGGCGCTGCGGAAGATTGATCAGCACACGGGCGTTGCGACCGCGGCCCTCCAGGCTCATCGGCACATTGACGCTCATTGCACCGATGCGCACCGCCGCGATCGTGGCGCGGCGAGCATGACGCCCAAGCGTGTAATCAGTGATGATGATGTCGCCGGTCGGCGGGCTGCAGGTCAGCGTCGCCGTGACCCGGCCGCCATTGTCGCGCTGCGTCGCGGTCGCGACGCCGCCGACATAAGCATAAGTCCAAGCGCCGCTCTGGGCTGACGCCCCCGGCGCAAGCATCGCCAACGCAACAGCACCCGCCGCCAACAGCTTCCGCATTAGGCCAACTCCCGCAAATTCCTCGGCGCGGCTCATAGCACGCCCATGACCAAGGATGCGATGCCCGAAAGCGGTTGAAGCTTCGTAATGATCAGCGGATCAGGCTCTGGCCTTGTTCCAGGTCCAGCAGGAGTTTCTTGCGTTCCACGCCCCCGCCATAGCCGGTCAGGCTGCCATTGGCCCCAATCACCCGATGGCAAGGGATAACGATCGATATCGGGTTGCGGCCGTTGGCGAGGCCGACTGCGCGGACCGCCGCCGGCTTGCCGATCGCGGCGGCCTGTTGGCCGTACGAGCGCGTGGCGCCGTAGGGAATCGTCTGCAGCGCCGCCCACACGCTCTGTTGGAACACCGTACCCTGAGGCGCCAAAGGCAGATCGAACTCGCGGCGCTTGCCGGCGAAATATTGATCGAGCTGACGGCGGGCCGCGTCGATGATCTTGTCTTCGCCGCGCGGCTGAGGCGGCAAAGGGTGACGCGGGTTGTCGAACTCGATGGCGGTGATGGCTGCGCCGTTTGAGGTAAGCGTAAGTTTGCCCACCGGGCTCTCGTGGATCGCGCTGATCATGACAGCACTCCTTTCTTCGCGGCGCGCCGCCAGAGCCGGATCGCCGCATAGGCGCGCCAAGGTTTCAAATGTTCGAGCGTCTCGCCCTTGCGGCCGAGCGCGTTGATTAGAGCGATGTCGGTGGCCGGATACGCATCGGGATCGCCGAGCGCGCGCATGGCGACGTACTCGATCGTCCACGGCCCGATGCCGGGTATCTCCGCCAGCGCCGCGCGGCCCGACGCGATGGCGCCGCGCGCGAGCGGTAACTTGCCTTCGGCGGCGGCGACGCCCAGGCGATGCAATGTCTCGGCGCGCTTTTTCGGCAGACCGATTTTCGCGATCGCGTCCGCGCCGGCGTTCGCGAGCGAGCCGGCGTCGGGAAAGGCGCGGCTCAGGCCTTCGGGACCGCGCTCCAGCGCAGCGCCAAATTGCGTGACCAGACGATCCGTCAGCGTGCGCGCGCCAGCGACGGTGACCTGCTGACCGAGCACGGCGCGGATCGCGGTTTCGAAGCCATCGAGCGCGCCCGGAATGCGCACGCCCGGTTCGCGCTTCACGTAGGCTTTGAACTCAGGATCGCTGGCCAAATGGGCGTCCACCGCGACCATTTCCGCATCGAGATCAAAGGCCCCGCGCACATTCGCGACCAGCGGGCGCAAGTGCGGGGCGAGGTTTTCCGAGAGCGTCAGCAGCAAGCCTTTAGACCCCATGCCGATCTCGATCCAGCCGAGCGTGTCGCCCATTTTCAGTGTACGCGCGTAAGTATCCGCGCCGCCGCGTTCGACCCCGGGCAATGCGCGCGTGCGCAAGAAGGACGCGATCGAGCCGATATTGTAATCGCCGCGTGGCGACAGGCTGACGCTGAACGTCTCGCCGCGCGCAATCGCTTTGCGGCCGCGCATCTTCGACGGCGGCGCGCCATAGCGATCCTTCATGGTGGCGTTGAAGCGCCGCAAACTGCGAAAGCCGGAGGCGAAAGCGATCTCGGTGACGGAAAGCGCCGTCTCGTTCAGCAGCCGGCGCGCCGCAAGCAAGCGCCCGGTCTGCGCGATATCGATGGGGCTCGCGCCGAACTGGGCATTCATCACGCGGCGCAAATGCCGCGAAGTGACACCGAGTTCGCCAGCCAACGCTTCCAAGCCTTGCTCCTCCAGCGCCCCCGCTTCGATCCGCGCGTACGCAGCGGCGGCGAGACGCGCAGGCGCGTCGATCGGCGCCAGCCCCGGCGCGCGTTCGGGGCGGCAGAGCAGGCATGGCCGAAAGCCCGCCGCTTCGGCGGCGGCGGCGGAGGGCCAGAAGGTGCGGTTGACGCGCTTGGGGTTGCGCGCCGGGCAGATGCAGCGGCAATAAATCCCCGTCGACTTCACGCCGATATAAAAGCGCCCGTCAAAACGCCGGTCCTTGGCGTCGCACGCGGCGTGGCAGATGTCGGCGTCCAACATGGGCGCAATATGAGCGAAACCGAGCCCGCCGTCTCGCCGGATTCGGACACGCTACAGCCGGCGTTAATATACTTGACTCAGTGACCAGCTAGCCCTAGATTGGGCTCATGAAACGCGAACCCAAGACCCTGATGGAAGCGATCAAGTACTTCGCGGACCCGGACGTTGCGTTCGAGGCCGCGAAGGATTTCGTTTATCCGAACGGCGTGCATTGCCCGACCTGCGGGCGCACCGACGTTCGCTTCATCGCCACGCGCCGCATGTGGGAGTGCAAGGAAAAGCACCCGCGCAAGCAGTTCTCCGTGAAGGTCGGCACCATCATGGAAGACAGTGCGCTTGGCCTGGACATTTGGTTCGCCGCGATCTGGACGATCGCCAACGACAAGAACGGCATCAGTTCCTACGAGTTCGCCCGTATGACCGGCATCACGCAAAAATCGGCGTGGCATGTGCTGCACCGCGTTCGCCTCGCCATGAAGGTCGCGGGCGGAAGCGGCGGCAAACTCGACGGCACCGTGGAGACGGACGAAACCTACATCGGCGGCAAGGCTCGCAACATGCATAAGGCCAAGCGCAAGGCGATGGATCGGGGCGATCATGCGCGGCGCAAGGTTGGTGTTGCTGGCCTGTTGAAGCGCGGTAGCGATGGCGCCTTGAGCCATGTTCGTCTCAACATCATGGGCGACCACGCGCTGAATGCCACTGGCGCCGTGCTGCCGTTCATCCGCAAGAACGTCGAGCCCGGCTCTGAGATCATGGGCGACTCGCTTCCCGCCTATACCGGCCTTCGCCCTGACTACCTTCTTGAAACCGTGAACCACGCTGCCGAGGAGTACGTTCGCGGTCGCGTCCACAACAACGGCATGGAAAATTTCTGGAGCCTGCTGAAGCGTTCGCTTGGCGGAACGTATGTCAGCGTTGAGCCCTTCCACCTTGCGCGCTACCTTGACGAACAAGCGTTTCGCTTCAACGAGCGCAAGGGCACTGATGGCGACCGTTTCCGCAAGCTGGCATCTTCTATCACCGGCCTGCGCCTCACGTGGAAGGAACTGACTGGCTATGAAGACGCCGGACAAGCGGTCTGAAAAACCCGGAAAAGGCAAGGTCGAGGGAAACGCGGCGGAGCCGGACGGCCTGATGCGATTTCGTAAAGTGGCGTCTGCCGTGCTTACCGTTGACAGAACCAAGGTGCTGCGCGCCGAGGCAAAAGAACGCGCAAAGCGCAAAACAGAAGACTAATCGGGCTTCGCTTCGTTAGCGATCCGCTTTCGCTCAAGAAAATCTTCGCGGTGTGCAACCGCGCTTGGCTGCTCCAATATTTCAATTAAGCGCTCCACCGGAGCGACGCTTCCAACGCCGACCGGCACCTTTAGACCCGCGCCCCTGGCTATAACGTGCTCATCTGGCTCGCCCTCCCAAGCGTTCTGCCAAACGCCAAGCAACATGATGTCAGTGTATGACACCCGAACATCGGGTTGGCCGGCAATTGGCATTCCGCTGATGTCCATTGAGGCGCGAACGAAAACGGGCGAGCCACTAAGCCCCTCAAGACTTGTTAGCTCGCAGAGATAGCCATCAACATAAATGGTAGCGGGCTCATTAGGACCGCGACGCCAATTGCGGACCGGGATTCTCTCTTCGCCGGGCATCAATCCGATGTGACCAGTGTGAACGAATGGGAGATTTCGCTCTCGACCTGTCATCAGCCTGAAAAGGCCCACCGCGTAACACATGTCTCCGACGCCGATGGTGGCATTCTTCAGATTGGCTTCTGTGGCAAACATATCCTCTGTCAGAGCGATGGTGTCGCAGCCCATTTTTCGCAAGCCAATGTTTGCAGGCATGATCGCGATATCGACGCTTTCATCTGCGTGAACGTGCCACCGAAACGCTTTGTGCGTTTTTGGATCAATCAAATCGAACCCTAATCCGATCGAGTCTTTGCCGTTTTCGTGATTGAGCCGAACAACAAACGGTTCGTCGCCGATGGGCTCGGCAATGTGCCGCGCGGTTACCAAATAACCACAGCCCTTGTACGAAACAAAAAAACACGTACCCAGCGCGCGCCAGTCGCTTTCCCCGCCTTGGCCGACGAAGCCAACACAGCGGCGCACATCCTCATCAAATCGCATAACGGGCTCGGCAAACGTGCGAGACCACCGGGGCCTCGGCCACAGGTTGAATCTAGTCATTGCGGCCCACTGAGTCTAGTATGTTGTCGCCCTACAGCCCCGAAATCACTGGACTCGTATCGGGAACGCATGGTCTGAGCGTCGCAACCGAAACACGGGTGATCGCCTTGGCAAACGCAGCCACCGAAAAGACCATCCCGAAGCACTATTGGCCCGCGGTGGCGATCTTCGCGGTCGTTATGGCGCTCGTGTTCTATGCGCGCCCGCCAGTGTTGCAGTCGCTGCGCAATCTTGCCTTTGACGCGTATCAACGCGCCAGCCCCGCAGCAGCACTGCCGGATTCGCCGGTGCGCGTCGTTCAGATCGATGAGAGCTCGCTCGCCATTCTCGGGCAATGGCCATGGTCGCGCGCCACCATGGCGGAGCTGACGCAACGCCTCGGCGACGCCGGCGCGGCTGCGATCGTGTTCGACGTGTTGTTCGCCGAGCCCGACCGCACATCGCCGGACCAAATCCTCGCAACGCTGCCGCCAGCACGCCGCGCAGCGCTGACGAGCGCTCTGGCTGGCGATGTTGAAAGCTACGACGCGCGCTTTGCAGAGACGCTCGGCGCCTATCCCAGCGTGCTTGCGGCAAGCCTGCACGATCAGCCCACCACCGCGCCGTTTCCGGTGCATGCGGGCTTCGCTGTCGCGGGCGATGATCCGGCGCCGTTTCTACTGAGCTATCCGGGCGTGGCTTCGAGCTTGCCGGCATTTTCTGAAGTGGCGCGCGGCGTCGGCTTTATGAATTGGCTGCCCGATGGCGATCAGGTCGTGCGCCGCGTGCCGCTGCTGTTGCGGCACAACGATACGCTGGCGCCTTCGCTTTCGCTGGAAGCGCTGCGGGTGGCGCTGGGCGCCTCGACTTATGTGGTCCGCGCCGCCAATGCCAGCGGCGCCAACGCGTTCGGCTCGCACACCGGACTCAACGCCATTCGCGTCGGCCCGCTCACCATCCCGACCGACGCGGACGGGCAAGTCTGGCTGCGCTTTCGCGCTTATGAGCCGAGCCAGGCGATCCCAGCCTGGCAAGTATTGAGCGGCGAGGTTCCAGCCGAACAGCTTGAAGGCACCATCGTTCTCATTGGCGCAAGCGCGCCCGGCCTGATGGATTTGCGCGCCACGCCACTCGACGCGGGGATTCCAGGCGTGGAAGTTCACCGGCAAGCACTGGAGCAAATCATCGCCGGCAATTTCCTCGCCCGGCCCGATTATGCACCAAGCTTTGAGTTGTTGGCGGGCTTGCTGGCGATCCTCATCTTGGCGCTCACCGCGCCACGCGTACGGTCGGCGACGAACGCCGCGATCGGGCTCGGGCTCATCGTCACGGTTTGGGCTTTGGGCTTTGTACTGTTCGCGCAAGCCAATTATTTGTTCGACCCGATTTTCCCGACCCTTGCATCGCTCGCCTTCAGCGCGGCGGTGACCACCTATTTCTATCAGCGCACCGAGCATCAACGCTCCGAAATCCGGCGCGCCTTCAGCCAGTACGTGGCGCCGAGCGTGATCCGCGAAATCACCGCACACCCGGAGCGGCTGAAGCTCGGCGGCGAAGTGCGCGATCTCACCATCCTCGTCTGCGACATCCGCAATTTCTCTAGCGTCGCCGAACGCATGAGCGCCGAGGAGCTGACCACTTTCATCAACAGCTTCCTGACGCCGCTCAGCGACATCATCATCGAAAATGGCGGCACTATCGACAAATACATGGGCGACGCCGTGATGGCGTTTTGGAACGCGCCGCTGGATCAGCCCGATCACGCCGCACGCGCCTGCCGGGCGGCGGTGCAGATCATGGCGTGCGTGCAGAAGCTCAATCGCACATGGCGCGATGAAGCGGCCGCGGCGGGCAGGCAATTTGATGAGGTACGCATCGGCATCGGCGTCAATACCGGAGAATGCTGTGTCGGCAATCTGGGCTCGGAACGCCGGTTCGATTATTCCGCCATTGGCGACAACGTAAACATCGCCGCGCGGTTGGAGAGCTTAAGCAAACTCTATCGGTTGACGCTGCTGGTGAGTGAAGAGACGCACAATGGCGCGCCAGGCTTGAACCTGGTGGAGGTCGATCTGGTGCGCCTAAAGGGCCGCCGCGGCGCTACGCGCATATTCACCGCCATCCCGGAAGGCGCCCCCGCCGAGCATGCAGAGTTTCTGGCGGCGTTCCGCCAAGGCCAGTTCGACGACGCAGCCCGCTTGCTCACGCACCTGCAAAGCAGGGCAACAGAGCTCAGAGCGCTCTATCAAAGCTACGCCGAGCGCCTGGAAGCCGCCCGCGCAATCGCCCCCGCCGATTGGGACGGCGTCTACGAACTCGAACGCAAATAGACTTAGCTCAGCCGTGCGGCGTGGCGGAGGGCGAGGGTTTGGCGAACGAGGCCGACGGCGCTGAGTTCGGCGAGGATGTCGTGCACCATACGGAGATCGGCAAAGGCGCCGGCCAGGCCCTGCTTGCTGAGCTTTGACGCATGCGTCACCGCATCCCAATCGACAATGGCGAGCCGAAGTTTACGCTCGATGATCAATTGATTGATCAGCACCTCAGCGCTCCAGCGCGATGCGCTGTGCAGTTCGGCCAGCACCTGCATCAACACAGCGCGCGGCAACACGCGCTCACCAGAGACGAAATCAATGCCGATGGCGCGGTAGAAGCTATCGCGGCGCAAGCTGATGGTGACATCGGCGACGCCGTCCAAGACCGGCGCTGCGAGCGAGGTGAGATGATCGGCGCTGAGGCCGACGAGGTCGGCGTCGAGCAGCATGACGTGATCGAAGCTGCAGGCGGCGACGCCGCGCGCCAGCGACCAGGACTTGCCGCGGTTTTCGCTATTGGTGAGCACGGTGACGCCCGCGAAGCTGCGCGCCTCCGCAGCGGTAGCGTCGCTTGAGCCGTCATCAACGACGATGACTTCACCAATATAGGGATGCTGGACAACGGACTTGAGCACATGGCCGATGCGGCCGGCTTCGTTATAGGCGCAGATGACCGCGCTCAAGGACCTGACCGAATTGGGGCGCACACGATCCTCCGACGCCACAAACGCCGCAACACACCCGTCCGTTCCCCCGCGCGCAGCCTTTGGCGTTAGCGCTCGATTTTCACGAGCGCATCGCCGAGGCCGGTCACATAAACCGGCCCGTCGCCCGGAGTCAGAATCATGCCGGTCGCCGCACCTGGCAAGCGCCCCCACAAAGCCGGCGTAAAGAGCTCAAGCGCGCCTTCACGCGCTGCCGCACGCCTGCTCCATTCGGCGACAATCGCTTCGCTCTCGGGCGTCGCTTCGCGAAACGCGGTCCGCATCTCGCCGGTATCGGGGTCGATGACGAAGAGCGCGCTCTGGATCGGGGATGCGACCCACAATTGCCCATGCTCATCGAGTTCAAGATTGTCCGGCCCGACGAGGCTGGCGAGTACGCGACCTTCGCCCAGTTCGCCGCTTGCTACCGTGACCGGATACGCGTTGATCCGATCGCCCATCGTTTCCGCGAAATAAAGTTGACCGCGCGCTTCGTCGATGACGATGCCATTGGCGAACATCGGTCCGTCCACCAATTGCTGCGGCGGCGGACGCACGCCATCGGCGCCGGGCGGCGGCAAGCGAAAGAGCGCGCCTTCGGCGGCGTAATTGTTGAGCGGTTCGAACAAGCGTTCTTCGGAGCGCGGCCCTGCTGCGTTGGCGGCCGATTGCGTGAACCAGATCGCGCCAGTGCTATCGGCCACCGCCGTGTTGACGCCGAACGGGTGCGTGTAGATCAGCACCACCGCTTCGGTTTGCAGGTTCACGCGGTAGATGGCGCCAGTGAACACGTCGGCGATCAGCGCGTGGACGCCGTCGGGCTCAAGCGCCAGTCCGTTCGGGCCGGCGATCTGCGCCGGCGGCGCGTGCACGTAGCCAGCTTCGGCGAAGCGTCCGAATGGGCGCATCGTTTCATCCGCCTCGATGAGGCGCAGGCCGTGGGTTTGATCGATGACGAGCAGCCGTCCTTCGCCGAGGGCGAGACCATCCTCGGCGCGGGCCAGTCCACGCGCGGCGGGATAAAGTGCGCCATCGTCCATGCTCCAAGTGGTCGGCGCTTCGGGTGCTGGCGCACACGCCGTCAACGCCGCCGTCACCACAATCAAGCTCAGCATCGATCGCATCCGCACCCTCCCCAGGCCGTCACTCTTGTTGGCGGTAGATAGAGCAGCAGGCGGCGGCGAAGTCGAGTTTGGCGACGCCCTATCCTCAATGGAATCCGGCCTTTTCTCGTGCGCGAAATCCGTGCAAACACCCCAGCTTTACGGGACAAGGCGGGAACGCCCGCAGCTCCAGAGAAACCCACCGCTCGCCATGCGCAAATTCAGCGTCGCCCCGATGATGGATTGGACGGACCGGCACTGCCGGGCGTTCCACCGCACGCTGACGCGGCGGGCGCTGCTCTATACCGAAATGCTGACGGCCGACGCCATCATTCACGGCGACCGCGAACGCTTGCTCGGCTTCGATGACATCGAGCATCCGGTGGCGCTGCAACTCGGCGGCAGCGATCCGAAGAAGATGGCGGAAGCGGCGCGCATCGGC
>QBMO01000025.1:21630-24114 GCA_003242075.1 Alphaproteobacteria bacterium | reverse complement strand
TCGGCGCGGCGTTCGGCTACGACGAAATCAATCTCAATATCGGCTGCCCGTCCGACCGCGTACAGGCCGGACGCTTCGGCGCCTGCTTGATGCGCGAGCCCGACTTGGTGGCCGCGCTCTGGAGCGCTGCGCAAGAAGCGGCGGGCGATGTGCCAGTGACGATCAAGTCGCGCATTGGCGTCGATGATCAAGAGCCACGTGAGGCGCTGTTTACTTTGGTCGATCTCTCGGCGCGCGCCGGCTGCCGCACCTTCATCGTGCACGCGCGTAAGGCTTGGCTTGATGGCTTGTCGCCAAAGGAAAACCGAGACGTGCCGCCACTCGATTATGCGCTGGTGCGCGCGCTGAAGCGTGAGCGGCCAGAGTTGGAGATCATCCTGAATGGCGGCTTGAAGGATCTCGATCACGCTTTGTCGGAGAGCGAGGGCGTGGATGGCGTCATGCTCGGCCGGGCCGCCTATCAGCAGCCGGCACAATTGCTGGACGTCGATAGTCGCGTGTTCGGCGTCGCTGGCCCGAGCGTAAGTCGCGAAGCGGCTATCGAAGCACATCTCGAGTACATCGCCCGCAAGCTCCGCGAAGGCGTGGCGCTGCACGCGATGACGCGGCACATGCTGGGCTTGTTCAATGCGCGTCCCGGCGGGCGCTTATGGCGTCGGGTGCTGAGCGAACGCGGCGTGAAAGCGGGCGCGGGCGTTGAAGTGGTGCGCGATGCGCTCGCCGCGGTGACGAACGCCTCTGCGCTGGCGGCATGAGCGCAGAGCTTGTTCTGCTCGGGCTCGGACTGATCGGCGCGGGACTCGTCGCCGGCTTTGTTGGCGGATTGTTCGGCATCGGCGGGGGCGTTGTTGTTGTGCCGGCGCTTTATTTGCTGTTCGCCGCGATTGGCGTGGACGACAGCGTGCGCATGCATGCCGCCGTCGGCACTGCGCTCTCGACCATCATCTCCACCTCATGGCGCTCACTGGCCACGCACACCAAAGCCGGCGCGGTCGATTACGACATCCTCCGCGCATGGGCGCCCTGGATTGCGGTGGGCGCCGCGATTGGCGCGGGGCTCGCGGGGTTCGCGAACACCGAGACGCTGCTGATCGTGTTCGGCGGCGGGCTCTTATTGGTGGCGCTGCAAATGGGCCTCGGCAATCCGAACTGGCGCGTCGCGGATGCGATGCCGACCGGCGTTGCGCGCGCGAGCCTCGGCGGCGGCATCGGCTTGCTCTCGGCGATGATGGGCATTGGCGGCGGCGCGTTTGGGGTGACGCTGATGACGCTGTGTGGACGGCCAATCCATCGCGCAGTGGCGACGGCCGCTGGCTTCGGCGCGGCGATCGCGCTGCCGGCGACGTTGGGCTACGTCATTGCCGGCTGGGGCCGCGAAGGTTTGCCGCCTTGGTCGCTTGGATTTGTCAGCCTGCCCGGCTTCATCGTGCTCGGCGCGTTGACCGCCATCACCGCTCCGATCGGCGCGCGGCTGGCGCATCGGCTCCCGCAACTGACCTTGAAGCGTGCGTTCGCGATCTTCCTCGGCCTGATTGCGCTCAACATGCTCTACGAAGCGCTGACCGGCGCTGCCTGAGCCAGGCGCGCGGGCAATTCGGCCATCACGGCGCGGCGTTCGGCCTCCGACAGGCCGCCCCAGGACGCGATCTCCGACAGCGTCCGCCCGCAGCCTATGCAAAGCCCGGTCTGGCCGCTGACGGCGCAGACCTTGATGCAGGGGCTGGAGGGTTTTTCCGGCGTCATTCCAAGTAGCTAAGGCCAGGACCGCGCTTCCGCCAAGTACCCTTCCAGGCGAACATCGTTTTTCGATAAATTTACATTGACTTTCGATGCGGCTTATCGTAAATCGATATTGGCCTGAATTCGCAGCAAGGACGCATCCGCCAGATCAATGGGCGGCATCCATAGAGCGAGCCGGGCTGGAACTGAGCCGACTTGGAGGGACGTTATGCGCTTCGCTTTTTTCGCCACCACTGCCGCCGCCGTGGTCGCCGTGCCGTTCGCACTGTCTGCGACCGCGCCGCAAATGTCCGATCAGGAATTTCTCTCCGCCGTGCGCTGCACCGCTTATGAGAGCGCCGCCCGGCCCGACGCCGAACTCGCCGAGGCCAAGTGGCAGCTGAACAGCGAAGCGCGCCGGCAATCGGCGGAAATTGCCGCCTTGGCGCGGGCCGAGGCCAGCGCCGCTGCTCGCCAAGCCGTGAATGGCGCGGGCAACGAAATCGCGGCAGACTGTGGGGCCCTGGTCGCACGCACGGCTGACACGGTCTAAGGATCTTGCAAACGGCGGCCTGGGAGGGCCGTTGGGAGGGACGACAATGAAGGTCTGGGTACTCGCCGGCCTCTTTACGGTCGTGACAGCGCCGTTCGCCGCAGCAGCGGAATCCGACGCGGCATGCCAGCTGGATGAATCGCGCCGCGCCGTGACGCAACGTCTGGACGGCGCGCCACCGCCGGCGCCGCAGACCACTGCGCGCCCGACCG
>QBMO01000025.1:7705-21518 GCA_003242075.1 Alphaproteobacteria bacterium | reverse complement strand
GAATTCCCGATGCTGAGTTGATAGGACCACGCGGCGCTTTATAGTCGCCAGTTCACGCGCGTGATCAGCACGCGCGTTCGGGCTCGTGACCATGAATCTTGAATTTTCGCCGGAAGAGATCGCGTTCCGTAATGAGGTGCGCGCATTCATCGACGCCAATTATCCGAAGCACCTGAAGGGCGTCGGCCTGCGCGAGGATCTCTCGAAAGAAGACTTCCTCGCTTGGCACAAAATTCTCGGCAAGAAAGGCTGGTCGGCGCCGGCGTGGCCGAAGGAATATGGCGGCACCGGTTGGACGGCGACGCAGCGCTACATTTGGCTCGAAGAGAATGCGCGCGCGGAAACAATTCCGCCGCTGCCCTTCGGCGTCTCGATGGTTGGCCCCGTCATCTACACGTTCGGCACGCCCGAACAAAAAGAGCGCTACCTGCCCGGCATCCTCAAAGGCGATGTGTGGTGGGCGCAGGGCTATAGCGAACCAGGCGCAGGCTCCGATCTCGCTTCGCTGAAAACCAAAGCCGTGCGCGAAGGCGACTATTACATCGTCAACGGCCAGAAGACGTGGACCACGCTCGGCCAGTACGCCGACTGGGGCTTCTTCCTCGTCCGCACCGATCCGAACGCGAAGGCGCAAGAAGGCATCTCCTTCCTGCTCATCGACATGAAGTCGCCGGGTGTCACCGTGCGGCCGATCAAGCTGCTCGATGGCGGCTATGAAGTGAATGACGTCTTCCTCGAAGACGTGAAGGTGCCGGTCGATCAACGCATTTATGAAGAAAACAAAGGCTGGACTTGCGCCAAGTTCCTGCTCGCGCACGAACGCGCCGGCATCGCCGGCGTGGCGCGCTCGAAGCGCAACGTCGAAAAGCTGAAGTCGATCGCCAAGACTGAGATCGGCGATGACGGCACGCCGCTGATCGAGGATGACGAGTTTCAGCGCAAGCTGGCGCAGCTTGAGATCGATCTCTCGGCGCTCGAGATGACGGAGCTGCGCGTCTTGGCGCGTGAAAGCGCCGGCAAGGGCCCCGGCCCGGAAAGCTCGCTGCTGAAGATCAAAGGCACGGAAATCCAGCAGCGCTTGACCGAGCTTACGCTCGAAGCTGTCGGCAATTACGCGCAGCCCTACACGCGCGAACTGGGCGGCAACGAATTCGCTGTCGGCCCCGATTATTCGCGCGGCGCCGCGCCGATCTATTTCAACTGGCGCAAAGCCTCGATTTACGGCGGCTCCAACGAGATCCAACGCAACATCATCGCAAAGATGGTGTTGGGAC
Source organism: Alphaproteobacteria bacterium (assembly GCA_003242075.1). Lineage (GTDB taxonomy): Bacteria > Pseudomonadota > Alphaproteobacteria > Caulobacterales > Aquidulcibacteraceae > Vitreimonas. The sequence continues at coordinate 20,244 of QBMO01000025.1, read as the reverse complement.
TCTAAGCGCACGCGCCAATAAGAACGTTATCAGGAAACGCTTCGATGAATTTCGATTACACTGACGAACAGAACATGCTCCGCGACTCGATCGCGAAGTGGGCGCAAGGCCAGTACGATTTCGACAAGCGCCGCGAAGCGCTGAAGAGCGATGACGCCTGGAAGAAAAACTGGGCGACCTTCGCTGAGCTTGGCTTGCTCGCGGCGCCGCTGCCGGAAGATGTCGGCGGCTTGGGCGGCGGGCCGCTCGATGTCAGCGTCGTGATGGAAGAGTTCGGCAAGGCGCTGGTGGTCGAGCCTTATGTGCCGACTGTCGTCATTGGCGGCGGCGCGATCAATTATGCGGGCTCCAGCGCGCAGAAAGAGGAGCATCTCGCGGCGATCGCCGGCGGCGAGCGCGTGATTGCGTTCGCGCAGGCCGAGCCGAAGAGTCGCTGGACACTGCACGATGTCAGCACCAGCGCGAAGAAGGATGGCGCGGGCTATGTCCTCAACGGCCAAAAAGCCGTCGTCATCGGCGGCCCGCAAGCCGACACGCTGCTCGTCACCGCGCGCACGGCCGGCGGCCAGCGCGATGCGAAGGGCGTTTCGCTTTTCCTGGTGTCGAAGAGCGCCAAGGGCGTGACGACGCGCGATTACCCGACCATCGACGGCACACGCGCTTCGGAAGTGTATTTCGAGAACGTCAGCGTCGGCGCCGATGCGCTGGTCGGCGCGGCGGACAATGCGTTGCCGTTGATTGAACGCATCGTCGATGAAGCCAACACCGCCTATTGCCACGAAGCCGTCGGCTGCTTGCGCATGATGACGGACCTCACGCGCGAATACGCCAAGACGCGCAAGCAGTTCGGCAAGGCGATCGCCGAATTCCAAGTGCTGCAACACCGCATGGTCGACATGTTCATGGCGACCGAAGAGAGCGTCTCCATCGCCCTGCTCGCGACATTGAAGCTCGGCGATAGCGATCATGAACGCGCGAAAGCCGTCTCCGCCGCGAAAGTCTCGATCGGCCGCGCGGGGCGCTTTGTTGGCCAGGCGGCGGTGCAAACGCATGGCGGCATGGGCGTCACCGAAGAGATGCGCGTCGGGCACTATTTCAAGCGCGCGACCATGCTCGACTCCACCTTCGGCAATGTCGATACGCACTTGAAGCGCTACGCAGCACTCACGGCAAAAGCCGCAGCCTAGGGAACCTCGCGTGCGGCGCGAAAGCGTGCAGACCGCGCCGCGGGCGCGCGATATGCTGCGCCCATGACGGCGGATGCGGAGACCAAGACACCGGCGGGCGATCCCAATAGCCCGGGCGTGCCTAAGCTGTTGAAGCCGTATTTCTACATCACGGCCTACTACGTCACGCTGACGCTGATCATCGCCGCGATCATCGCCGTCTATCCGGGTTTCGTGACCTTCCTGCCGGTTGGCGGCGCGGCCGATTTTGGCGCGATCGGCCAATCGGCGTTCGACCCGGTGGCGCCGGGCACGGCGGCAACGCAAGAGCCCGTCCGCTCGACTTTGGTCGAAGGCGTGAAGCTCGCGCTCTCGATCGTCAGCGCGTTTCTGCTGATGCTGCCGGTGACCTGGATCTGCATGGGCGCGCGCAAGCGCAAGGATGTAAGCCAGTCTTTCATCCAGACCATTCTGGTTTTGCCGATGGTGATCACCGGCATCGTCCATGTGGTGCATAACAGCTTGGCGCTGGCGTTTTCGCTGGCCGGCATCGTCGCTGGCGTACGCTTCCGACACACGCTCAAGGATAGCGCCGAGACCACCTATCTGTTCACCGCGATCGGTGTCGGCGTTTCATGCGGCATCAACGCCGTCGAGGTCGCCGCCATCATTTCGATTTTCTTCAATTACACGGTGCTGGGCCTCTGGGCGACCGAATACGGGGCCGACTCCACCGGCAAGCAAATGTTCTCGCATGAGTGGATGGGCAAAGAAGAGCGGAAGAAGCCACGGAATGACGCCAGCAAAGCCGACGATGACGACGATTAGGGCTGCCTGTCTCGCAGTTTTCCTCGCCGCGTGCGCAGAGACGGTCGAGAGCGAAGCGCAGGTGGCGCCCGTGGCGGCGCCGGTCGAAGGCTCGCTGTTTGCCGCTACGCCGGCACGGCAGTGGCGCTTGCCGCTTGAATTGCGCGAAATCTCCGGCATGGCGACGACGGCGGACGGCCGCTTGTTCGCGCACGACGACGAACACGCCATCATCTACGAACTCGACGCTGAGGACGGACGCGTCGTGAAGCGCTTCAGCGTCGGCGCGCCGGAGCGCGGCGATTTCGAAGGCCTCGCCATCGATGCCCAAGGCGCCTTCTGGATCACGACCAGCACCGGCCAACTGATGCGCTTCCGCGAAGGCGACAACGGCGCGCGCGTGCCGTTTGAAAGCTTCGACACTGGTCTCGGCCCGGTTTGCGAGATCGAGGGGCTTGCCTTCCTGGCGGCGACGGAAAGCCTCATTCTCGCCTGCAAACGCAATGAGGCTCGCGACATGCGCGACACGATCGTCCTTTATCAATGGCGCCAAGGCGCCGGTGCGCAGGTGTGGCGCTCGTTGGCCGAGAGCGAAATCACGCAAGCGGCAGGCGTGCGCAATTTTCGCCCCTCCTCGGTCGAAATCGATGCACGCTCTGGCCGGACCTTGATCCTCTCGGCAAGCAATGGCGCGCTGGCCGAACTTGACTCGGACGGCGCCTTGCGCTCGGCGCGGGCATTGAGCCGCGACCACGGACAGGCCGAAAGCCTGGCCGTGCTGGCAAACGGCGCGCTAGCTTTGGCCGACGAAGGCGGCGATGCACGCGCTCTGCTTTCTGTTTATGATCGGGGCCCATGACCATGATCCGAAATCTACTCGCCGCCGCTTTCACGCTCTTTGCTGTCGCCTGCGCCTCCGCGCCGCCGGCCGTGGCCCAATCACGCGGCGGCGACGCACAGTGGGACAACGTCGAGCGCATCGTCGTCATCGGCGATCTCGAGGGCGCCTACGAAAAATATCTCGACATGCTGCGCACCGCCGCGCTGATCGACGCTGACGGCGATTGGAGCGGCGGCGCCGCACACCTCGTCCAACTGGGCGACATCCCCGATCGCGGGCCAAACAGCCGCGCCATCATGGAGCACTTGCGCCGGCTCGAGCCGCAAGCGCGCCGCGCCGGCGGCCGCGTGCACGCGCTGATCGGCAATCACGAAGCGATGAACATCGAAGGCGATCTGCGCTACGTGCATCCCGGCGAATACGCTGTCTTCGCCGACCGCGGCTCACGCCGTCTGCAGGACGCCTATTACGATCGCTATGTGGCTGCGCTGCGCCGCAACCCGCCCGAAGGCGGCATGCCCGTGATCGACGACGCGTTTCGCGCGCAATGGGAAACCGAACATCCTTTGGGTTTTGTCGAGCACCGCCAGGCGTGGGCGCCGAATGGCGAGCTTGGCCGCTGGGTCGTCGGCCATGACTCGGTGATCCGCATCAACGACATACTGTTTCTTCACGCCGGTCTCGGCCCGACGTTCTCGAACGTCGGACGAGAGACGATGAATGACGCCATCCGCAGCGCGCTCAACGGGCGGCCCAACGCGCAATATCCCGACATCGTCACCCATCAAGAAGGCCCGCTCTGGTATCGCGGGCTCTCGCTCAACGCCGAAGACGCGGAGCAGGCAAACCTGGAAGCCGTGCTGGCTTATCATGGCGCGAGCCGCGTGATCGTCGGCCACACCAAGCGCGCTTCGACCGTGCTGCCGCGCTTCGACGGACGCGTCATCATCACCGATATCGCCGTCCCGTCGGGCTTCGCCGATCCGCACGCCTTCCTGATCATCGAGAACGGCCAGCTGATCACCGTCTATCGCGGCAATCGGGTGCCATTGCGCGCCGGCACGACAGAGGAGCGGTGCAGCTATTTCGAAGCGATCGCGGCGTTCGATGCACCGGACTCGCCCAACGCCCGCCTCGCCACGCGTTGCCGCACCCCAACCGCTACGCCGGAAACCGTCAGCCCCGACAGCGCTCAATAATCTGCGACTGTACGCGAGCGGGATCGGCGATGAGTTCGAAGAACTCGTCGATATAGCGCTGCGTGCTCCCGCGCCGGGTCTCTCCGAGCCGAGTTTCGGCGGTGATGAGCGCGTTGATCGCTGCGCGGCGCTCTTGGAACGTAGCGATCACGGCCGGCACTTGATCGTTGAATCGGCACATGCCGCGATAGTGACGCTGGCGTACGTTTCGCACGCCGAGCCCTTCGGGCGGCACGGCGTAGGGCGCATCGACCAAACCGGAGGAGTCGAAATCGTATGGCACGGGGATGATGTTGTCGGTCGCCGTTTCCGACGTCGCGAGGTGGCGAACGTTGTGGCAGCAGTCACGACCGGCGGACGATTGCTGCATATCCCAATCGAGATTGCCGATCATGAGCTGAAACAGAGCAAGCTCGGTTGCCGCGCGTCCGTTCAGTTGAGCATAGCGGAGCTGACCTGATACGACATCCAGCGCCACACGCCGGCCATTGCGGCGGGCGACATCGTCAATGTCTTCCACCAACCAATTGAGTTGCGTTTCTTCGCGGCGGCGCCCTTCACTATCGCGATAGGTGATGCGCGCCGGACGGACGCGGTAGGAGTAGTCCGTGATCGTGTTGTACATGCGATAGGCCAAGCCCTCGAGCGCATGCATCTGCTCGTAGCGCGGACCGGACCTGCACAGGGTCACCACTTTGATTTTGTCCTGGCCCTGCATCAGCGTGCCGCGCCGGCCGCCTTGCTGAAGGTCGATGCGGAGCGGCGGGAAAGAACAGATTCCAAGCGTTCGGCGCGACACGCCGCGGGCTGACAGCTCCATATCAAAACGGACCGGATCGCCAGAGCCCATCAGCGTCACCGCGCCGGCATGGGGCTGCGGATTGCGCGCAGCCTGACGAATCAAAGTCGTCAGCGGCGCCTCGACCACGAGCTGGATTTCTGAGTTGTCCGAGAAAAGCGGCGTCTGCGCGGCTGCGGGTGCGACGCCAATCGCGAGAGCGGCGGCCATACCAAACAAGAACTGCTTCATCGCCCGATCCCCCGATCCTCTGACTGCCGGCTGAGTATGCGCGACGATTAGAACGACTGGAAGCCGGAGAAGGCCAGCGTCAGCGGCAGAACCATGCCTGCGCCAATGCAAAGCGCGAAGACGGCCAATGTCTGCGAACGGCGCCAGGCTGATTGGGCGATCGCGGAAACTCGGGCGGACATTTTGGGCTCCTATCGGCCGGGGCTCTCTCGCGTCCGGCCATGAAGAGAAACTAGGCGCGAACCGTCCCGACGGATGTGCCGGCGGTCACGACTTGGGTCACACGCGCCCCATCACCGGCACCAGAGCACCGGTGACCGCACTCGCCTCGCTGGAGGCCAGGAAGAGCATGACTTTCGCCAATTCGGCAGGCTGCACCCAAGCCGTCGGATCGGCGTTCGGCATGTCGGCGCGGTTTTGCGCCGTGTCCAAAATCGAGGGCAGCACGGCGTTGACGCGCACCTTGCCCTTCAGTTCTTCGGCCAGACTCTCGGTGAGCTTCATCACCGCCTGTTTCGAGGCCGCATAAGCGCCCATGCCGGCGCCGGCCTTCAAAGCGCTCGCCGCGCCGACATTCACGATCGCGCCTTGCGCTTCGATCAAGTGCGGGAGCGCCGCTTTCGTGGCGGTGAGCGCGGTGACGAGATTGAGCTTGAACATGCGCTCCCACGTCTCGAACCCACCATCGGCGACCGTCTGCCAGGCGAAGCCGCCCGCGATGTTCAAGAGCGCATCGATGGCGCCGGTTTGGGCGCGGACCTTCTCCATAGCGCGTGTTGTGGCGGCGAGATCGCTGAGATCAACGGCGATGGCGAGTGCGGACGCCGTCAGCGATTGCGGCGCGGTTTTCAGGTCCAGCATCGCCACGCGCGCGCCTTCCGCGCTCGCAACTTCAGCGGCGGCGCGGCCAAGGGCGCCGAACGCGCCGGTGATGACGATGGTTTTGTCTCGCATGAACGCGCCTCCGCTTTTGCTTGTAGCGGCGGAATTGGCGGCGCGCATCCGAAAGCGGCCTTAGACGCATCTCCAGAGAGACGAGAGTTTCTCGTTTGCCTTATGTCTTCCTTGGGCGCGGCGGCTACCCATGCCGCCCGCCTCTTTTTCGCTCAGGCGCGCGACTTCATCTCTGACATCACACGTTGCGCGTAGGCGCGGCTGACCGCGACTTCGTCGCCGCTATCCAGCACCGCCATCAGCCGGCCATTGGCGTCGCGGCGGACAGCCTTAAGACGCTTCCAATTCACGAACGCCGAGCGGTGAACGCGCAGCATTACGTTGGGATCGAGCTTCTCTTCCAAATGCGACATGGTCTCGCGATGCAGCAGCGTGCGCCCTTCCCAATAGAGCCGCACATAATCACGCTCGGCCTCAATGCGTTCGACGTCCGCCACTGGTACGCGTAGGAAGCGGCCGCGATCGCGGATCCAGAATTCCTTTTCGTAACGCGGCCCTTCGCGCTCATCGGACTCGCGCTTCAATGCTTCGAGCACTGCTGCGAGTTCCTCGGCGCGGCGGCCCGCGTCTTTGGCGGCGCGACGTTCGCGTGCGCGGTCGAGCGCCGACGCTAAGCGCTCGAACTCCACCGGCTTCACAAGATAGTCGACGGCTGAGGTTTCGAAGGCTTGCACCGCGTAGGAATCGAACGCCGACACGAAGATCACCGCCGGCCCACCGCAATCTTCCACCGCGTTCGCGACCTCGAACCCGTCTGCAAGCGGCATGCGAATATCGAGCAGCACGACATCAGGCCGCAGATCGCGCATGAAGGTGATCGCCTGCGCGCCATCGCTGGCCGAGCCAACGACCTCGACGTTCGGAATGCCTTGCAGCGCCAGCTTCATGCGGCGCAGCGCCAACGGTTCGTCGTCAGCTAAAAGCAGGCGCAGGGGTTCTGCCGGCACGTTCTTCCTCCAAGGGTAACCAGATATCGACGCGACACCCGTTGGGCTCGCGATTGCGCGCATGCAGGCCAGCGCGATTGCCGTAAATCAATTCCAAGCGCTCGCGCGCATTCGCCAGGCCAACGCCGCGACGGCGTGGACCCACGTCCTGCATCGGCAAACCTGGACCATCGTCCTCGATACAAATCTTCAGAATATTGCCATCGCGGAAGGCGGAGACTTCGATGATGCCGCCATCGGTCCGCGGCGTGATCGCGTACTTGATCGCGTTCTCAAGAATCGGCTGCAGGATCAAGCTCGGGAGGCGCGCATTCTCGAGGCCGGGCTCGATGTTGAACGTGACCTTGAGCTTGTCCTCGAAGCGCGTCTGCTCGATCGCGAGATATTTGCGCTGCGCTTCAAGCTCGGCGCTGAGCGCGGCCATCTCCGTGGGCTGGCGATCGAGCGAATAGCGCAGGAAGCCGGCGAGCTTCATCAGCATGCTCTCGGCCTGCGCGTTGCGATTTTCGAGCACCAGCGTCGAGATCGCGTTCAGCGTATTGAACAGGAAATGCGGATTGATCTGGTAATGCAGCATCCGGAGCTGGGCGTCGTAGGCCAACGCTTGCGCGCGGGCGACGGCGCGCTGTTGGGCCATCGTCTCGAAATGGTAGCCGAGCAATGCTTGCGTCAGACCCCAGAGCGGCAAGGCCCAGCCGAACTGGAAGAAGTAGCTGACGAACGGCGCGCGCTCTTGCTGCACGTCGCCAATCCAGATCGGCCACATCTGCTCGCTGATCTGCGTCAGCGGCGCGAGCGCGATGGCGCCGACCACCAGCGCCATATTGCGCGGCCAGCTCGACTTGTTCGCCCTGAGGCCTGCAATCAGCGCGAACAACACGCCGGTCAACACAGCGTAGCTGGCGACGACCGCGATGCGGTTGGTGAGATAGGGAAAGTCGCTCATCGCCGGCGGCGGCTCGGCCGTCGCGGCTGCTGTGCGGACGGCGAAATAGATCAGCCAGAAAGCGGCATGCGCACCCCATCGCACCCACGCCGGGTGATCGAGGAGCCCCTGCGCCGCGCCTGTGGCGCGGTCGACTGCACTGTCAGCACTCGCCATAGCGCCAGCCTAGCGGCCCTGCCCAGGCGCCGGGAAATGGCGCCTGCAGTGGGCTGCAATTCGTCGTACTTTCTCGTCGCTTCGTCGCGCACATCGCTGATTTTGCTACGTTATCACGAAAACGAGGGCGCGCGCACGGCAACGTTTTTTGCGCGTGGACGCAAGCGCAAATGCGCTTCCCGCGAACACAAAGCCGCGAGAAGGTGTCGACTGCGCGGACTAGATGTCGAGCCGACGGACCTCAGAGCCGATCGCGAATGCTCTGGTGCGGCGGCCATTGCGCAGGATCCTGATTTTGTTCACCGCCGGGCCCATCTCGATCGGGCGCCATGTGCCGCCGCCGTCGCGGGTTTCAAACCCCGTCGTCGAAGCTCCTACCCAACCCCAGTTTTCATCGATGAAACCGATGCCGAATTCACGGACACGCGGATCATCGACAAGTGGCAGCTCGCGCCAGCTCGCGCCGCCATCCGTGGTTCTCACCACGAAGCGCTGCGTGAACCCGTCTTGGTAGTTCTGCACGCTGGCGTAGCCGACGCGGCGGGATGGGAAGCACACCTTCCAGCAGTTTTCGAATGGCCGCGCCCCTTCGTAAGCGCGCGTCCAGGTCTCGCCGCCGTCGCTGGTGCGAAGGATTAAGGCGCGCCCCTGCGCGATATCGGAATTGGTCGCGGCGCAGATAAAGCCATTGTCCGCGTCAAAAAACTTCACGTCGAGAATCATGCCGGCGTGGGCGCTGAGATCGATAACGCGCCAGGTTGCGCCCGCATCGATCGAACGCATCAATAGCGCCGGGCCGCCGACACGCCCGCCTGCGTGAATGATGGTCGCACCCCGGTCTCGCACAATGTCGATGCCGCAGATGCCGGGAACGTTCTCGATGCCGGACGCTTCGACGCGCGCCCAAGTCACGCCGCCATCTTCGGTGCTATAAAGCGGATGCGTGTCGGTGACATTGGGGAAATAACCCGTACCGACATTGCCCATGAAGCCGACGCGTTCGTCCAAGAAGCCGAGCGCGCGAATGAATGTGCCCGGCTGCTCCCAAACTTTGGTCCAGCTCTCGCCGCCGTCGCGCGTTGCGAAGAGTTTGCCTGCGCCGTTGCCGTACCAGCCGATGTCAGGCGATACGAAGGCGATGTCGTCTTGCTTGCCGCGGTACGGCTCTGTCGGCAAAGCCCGCCACACTGTGGCTACCGGCGCCGCCGGGGTTGTGGCGCATGCGCTGACCCCAAGAGCCAGAGTCGATCCCGCAAACGCGCGCCGATTTAAATCCATCGCGAAAGTCTCCCGCCGTCGTTACGAGCGGATCGGCTAAGTCGATCAGTTCGCGGGAGCGAGGCTAGCGGTGACGGCGCAAGCGTTCATCGGCGACGCGACGAACGCGCGAAGATGCGCAACAAAAAGCCCCGCCAGTGACGGCGGGGCTTTTATGTTTGGGTGCGGGAGTAGGATTTGAACCTACGACCTTCAGGTTATGAGCCTGACGAGCTACCGGGCTGCTCCATCCCGCGGCAAAGCGAACTTCTGATCTCTGAAACACGAACGGCCGCGTTTGAGCGCGGCCGGGAGTGCTACGGCCGAGGCCGCCATTGTGATTTGAGGGTTCTTTGGACTTTTTGAATTTCACACGGATCTTGCAGACCCGGCAGCGACCTACTCTCCCACGCCTTGAGACGTAGTACCATCGGCCCTGGGGGACTTAACGACTGAGTTCGGGATGGGATCAGGTGGGGACCCCCCGGCATAGCCGCCAGGTCGGCAAGACCCGCGCGAAAAATCTCCTGCACATCTTGTACAAGAGTGACATCGTCTATTGCGTTCTGATTTGCGTAACGTCGGCGACGCAGTCGTCGCCGTGCATGAACAATGATCGTTCAAGCCGATTGAGCGATTAGTACTAGTCAGCTTCAAGCCTCGCGGCTCTTCCACACCTAGCCTATCAACGTCGTGGTCTACGACGGCTCTCAAGGGAAACCTAGTTTTGAGGGGGGTTTCACGCTTAGATGCTTTCAGCGTTTATCCCGTCCGCACTTAGCTACCCAGCTGCGCTCTTGGCAGAACGACTGGTGCACCAGAGGTGCGTTCATCCCGGTCCTCTCGTACTAGGGACAAATCCTCTCAAGTTTCCAACACGCACGGTAGATAGGGACCAAACTGTCTCACGACGTTCTGAACCCAGCTCACGTACCACTTTAATTGGCGAACAGCCAAACCCTTGGGACCTGCTCCAGCCCCAGGATGTGATGAGCCGACATCGAGGTGCCAAACGATTCCGTCGATATGAGCTCTTGGGAATCATCAGCCTGTTATCCCCGGCGTACCTTTTATCCGTTGAGCGATGGCCCTTCCACGCGGGACCACCGGATCACTATGACCGACTTTCGTCTCTGCTCGACTCGTCAGTCTCGCAGTCAGGCAGGCTTATGCCATTGCACTCTAACAGACGGTTTCCAACCGTCCTGAGCCTACCATCGCGCGCCTCCGTTACTCTTTAGGAGGCGACCGCCCCAGTCAAACTACCCGCCACAGAGGGTCCCTGCACCGGATAACGGTGCGAGGTTAGACATCAGAAAACAACAGGGTGGTATTTCACCTATGGCTCCACGACAGCTGGCGCCGTCGCTTCAAAGCCTCCCACCTATGCTACACAGTTCTTTCCTAATGCCACTCTGAAGCTGCAGTAAAGGTGCACGGGGTCTTTCCGTCTAACCGCGGGTACTCCGCATCTTCACGGAGAATTCAATTTCGCTGAGCATGTACTGGAGACAGTGGGGAAGTCGTTACGCCATTCGTGCAGGTCGGAACTTACCCGACAAGGAATTTCGCTACCTTAGGACCGTTATAGTTACGGCCGCCGTTCACCGGGGCTTCGATTCAAGGCTTGCACCTCTCCTCTTAACCTTCCGGCACTGGGCAGGAGTCAGACCCTATACGTCGCCTTGCGGCTTCGCAGAGCCCTGTGTTTTTGATAAACAGTCGCCACCCCCTGGCTTGTGTCACTGACGTTCGCTTGCGCGAAATCAGTCCCTCTTCTTCCGAAGTTACGAGGGCAATTTGCCGAGTTCCTTCACAATAGTTCTCTCAAGCGCCTTGGTATACTCTACCTGACCACCTGTGTCGGTTTCGGGTACGGTCTATGCGGGGGCTATTTCCTGGAACAACTAGGCTGCGATCGGACACCAACTGCCTCACACAACTTCCGTCATTCGTCACACACCCGCTGGCGCACGAATATTCACGTGCTTCCCATCGACTACGCCTTTCGGCCTCGCCTTAGGAGCCGGCTAACCCTGCTCTGATTAACATTGAACAGGAACCCTTGGTCTTTCGGCGACAGAGTCTCTCACTCTGTTTGTCGTTACTCATGTCAGCATTCTCGCTTCCGATACCTCCAGCAAACCTTACGGTTCACCTTCGCAGGCTTACGGAACGCTCCGCTACCGCACATCTTACGATGCACCCATAGCTTCGGCGAATGGCTTAATCCCCGATACATTTTCGGCGCAGGTACGCTTGACCAGTGAGCTGTTACGCTTTCTTTAAAGGATGGCTGCTTCTAAGCCAACTTCCTGGTTGTCTATGCATACCCACATCCTTAACAACTTAGCCATTACTTGGGGGCCTTAGCTGATGGTTAGGGTTGTTTCCCTCTTGACGACGGACGTTAGCACCCGCCGTCTGTCTGCCCTGCTGTACTCTCAGGTATTCGGAGTTTGGTTAGGTTTGGTAACACGGTGAGTGCCCCTAGCCCATCCAGTGCTCTACCCCCTGAGGTAATCACAGAACGCACTACCTAAATAGTTTTCGCGGAGAACCAGCTATCACGCGTTTTGATTAGCCTTTCACCCCTACCCACAAGTCATCCCATACTTTTTCAACAGTAATGGGTTCGAGCCTCCAGTGCGTGTTACCGCACCTTCACTCTGCTCATAGGTAGATCAACGCGTTTCGGGTCTAATGCGACGAACTGAACGCCCTGTTCAGACTCGCTTTCGCTGCGCCTACACCTAACGGCTTAAGCTTGCTCGCCACACTAAGTCGCTGACCCATTATACAAAAGGTACGCGGTCACCCCGAAGGGCTCCCACTGCTTGTAAGCATTCGATTTCAGGTACTTTTTCACTCCCCTCGTCGGGGTTCTTTTCACCTTTCCCTCACGGTACTTGTTCGCTATCGGTCGGTAAGGAGTACTTAGGCTTGGAGGGTGGTCCCCCCATGTTCAGACAGGATTTCACGTGTCCCGCCCTACTCGAGTCCTTGTCTAACTTTACCGCTACGGGGCTATCACCCTCTATGGCCCGGCTTTCCTTCCGGTTTGCGTTATCTTCAACAAGGCACTGGCCTGGTCCCGGTTCGCTCGCCACTACTACGGGAGTCTCGGTTGATGTCCTTTCCTCCGGGTACTGAGATGTTTCACTTCCCCGGGTTTGCTTTATTTCCCTATGTATTCAGGAAACAATACCTTCATTTGAAGCTAGAAACCGAAGCCC
>QBMO01000025.1:0-2695 GCA_003242075.1 Alphaproteobacteria bacterium | reverse complement strand
CGCGCGCCTACGCCATCGTATCAATCGGCCGCGACGGCCGCGCGCGTCTCAAAGGCCTGATCATCGACGGCGAGCGGCTTGAGCTGACTTGGCTTTGAGGCAGGTGTCGGGTGCCGGCATGCCAGGTGTCAGCGCCCGCTTAACCAGCGCTTAAGCTTAACCGGCAGGTTCCGCTCCAATCTGACACCGGACACCCAACAAGCTGACTCCTGAGCGGTGGCACGGGCGTTGCTTTCTCGCTTCGCAGACGAATTTTTGCGGAGCACCCCAACGTGCGCACGTTCATTCTTATTGGCGCAGTGCTGAGCTTCAGCACCGCCGCCTACGCCGACCCGATCCCGGGCACGAGCGATGTCGAGCGCGCGTTCGGCATGGGCTGGGACAATTTCGATCAACCAATCAACCCGTCGACACGCGATGAAAGCGGCAACCGCACCATCGTCAACGGACGCATGGAAATCGAAGGTTCGCTCTCGGGCGGGCTGATGGATGGCTACGCCAGCGGCTTCTCCGCGCAAGCCATCGGCAACCAACTGAACGTGGTTACACAGGGCAGCTACAACACGGTCATCGTGGACGCGACCCAAATCAACAACGGCGACATCAGCGCCGATGCCGGCCGAGGAGATTGAACCAATGCGTGCGCTGAAAAACCTTGCCCTTGTTCTTGCGGCGACCACCGCGCTCACCGCGTGCGTCCCGCCTTATGCCGGCAATGACGGCATGTATGCTCTGCCGATCGGCGACGCGCCGGTGACGCCGAACCCGACCGCCTACACGCCAGCGCTCGATTGCTTGGCCGCGCACGCGCGCTCCAATCAACTCACCGCGCCGCGCATCGCTGTTGGCCGCATCCTCGATTATACCGGCGCCGTTTCCGAAGAAGGCGGCCGCCGCATCACGCAAGGCGCGTCCTTGATGGCGATGTCGGCCTTCAACAAAGCCGGCGCCCGCTTGGTCGAGCGCTTCGATACCTCGGTCACCGAACTCGAACTGCGCTACGCCAACAACCGCTTGATCGGCCAAGAAGGCGACGAGAACGTCCGTCGCATCTATGCCGGCCAGATGCCAGGCTCCGACTTCTACTTCGTCGGCGGCATCACCGAGTTGAACTACAACATCCGCTCGGCCGGCATCGACGTCCAAGGCGGTCACACCGATGCGCGCGACGGCGTCGGCAATCTGGGCGCCCGCCTCTATGTCATGAACATCGCGCTCGATTTCCGCATCATCGACACCCGCACGCTCGAAGTCGTTGACGTGATTTCGTACCAAAAGCAGATCGTTGGCCGCGAAGTCCGCGCCGGCGTGTTCTCCTTCTTCGACGATACGATCATCGACATCGCCGCAGGCGAACGCGCTTTGGAGCCGGTGCAACTCGCCGTCCGCGCCGGCGTCGAACGCGCGGTCGTTGAAGTGATGAGTCGCTTCTACAACGTCGCCGATAGCTCGGTCTGCCAAGCCGAACTGCAAGCGCAAGGCGATCCGATGGGCCCAGCCCAAACCGGTGTCGCGTCGGTCAGCCCGGCTACCGTGGCGGTGCAACAAGCGCAGCGCGACAGCACTGACGCCTGGCACGACCGCCGCGACAACAACATCGACATTCGCGGCCGCTCGTAAGAGCGCCGCCGGAGACGCCCATGAAGCGCGCCGCCCTTCTCGCCACCGCCGCTCTGCTGCTTGCGCCCTTGGCGCACGCGCAGTCGGTGGTGAACGACCAATATCAGCTTCGCGGCGTCACCTCGGAAACGACGGTTGAAGTCGGTCATGCCGGCGATGTCGGCGCGACGTCTGTCACCAGCGGCAACGCGGTGAGCGGCTCATACGATCAAACCAACGTCGAGATCGACAACACCCAGCACATGGATGGCGACACACACGCCACCACTGACGCCACCGTTTGGCACGCTGACGGCGTGATCGCCGCCGCCTCCGCCGCCGTCGCCAATGGCGGCACGGCTGTCATGACCGATGGCGATCAAGATATCCAATCGCAGCAACTCGCGCATGGCGATGCAAGCGCCGAAACGCGCTTCGTCGGCGGCGATGCCAGCGATGCATCAACGTCTGCGTCGGCAAGCGGCAACGTGTTGGCTGCTTCGCAGGAAAATGGCCAAACGCGCTTGATCGCCGCGCAGGAAAGCACTGGCGACGTCAGCGCCACCATCGAAGCGGATCATTGCTGCGTCGCGGGCCAAGTGGTTTCCGGCGCGATCGCCAGCGCCAACAATTTGAGCGCTGGCGGCGACACCGCGACCATCCTCGCAGACGTGCAGCAAACCGCCACCAGCGACTCCGTCAACGCGCACGTCGATCTCTATGCCGGCTACGCGACCGACGCTTCGGGCAACGCTACGGCCAATGGCAATGCCGCGACGATCGACAACCAATGGGGCTACGTCAACGCGCGAATCAATCAAGGCTCGACCGCTGATGTGACGGCGGAAAGCTACGTCACGCTCGGCGGCGATTTCCTCGGCTTCGGCTCAGCCGGCGCTTACGGCGTCGGCAACCAGTCGATCGTCTCAAACGTCGGCTCCGATACCGTCATGGATGTCAGCCAAGCCAATGGCGGCGATATCTCCGCCAGCGCAGCACTCGCCGGCGAAGGCGGCCAAACCGCGCTCGCCTCTTCCGCCGCTTACGGCAACAGCATCACCGGCTCGCTTTGCGCCTATTGCGACGACAACGTGCC
>QBMO01000024.1:32084-34498 GCA_003242075.1 Alphaproteobacteria bacterium | reverse complement strand
CATGAGGACGCCGTCCACGCCCAGCTCCATCGCGATCGCCGCATCGCTTGCGGTGCCGACGCCCGCATCGACGATCACCGGCACGCGTGATTGCTCCACGATCAGCCGAATGTTCACCGGGTTCTGCACGCCAAGGCCCGAGCCGATCAGCGAGCCCAGCGGCATGATCGCGACGCAGCCCGCATCCTCAAGCTTGCGCGCATAGACGGGATCGTCGCTGCAATAGACCATCACCTGAAAGCCCTCGGCGACGAGCACTTTGGCGGCGGCCAATGTCTCTTCCATATCGGGATAGAGCGTCTTCTGATCCGCCAGTACTTCGAGCTTCACCAGCTTCCAATCGCCCGCCTCACGCGCAAGCCGCAGCGTGCGCAACGCTTCGTCGGCGGTGAAACAACCCGCCGTGTTGGGCAGGAACGTCACCTTCTTTGGATCAATGTGATCGGTGAGCCGCTCTTTCGTCGGATCGCTCAAATTCACGCGCCGTACCGCAACCGTGACCATGTCCGCGCCCGAGGCTTCAAGCGCCGCCGCGTTCTCGGCATATGACTTATACTTTCCCGTGCCGATGATGAGGCGCGAAGCGTAGCTCTTACCGGCGATGGTGAGGGTGTCAGTCATTTCTTGTAAGCGCGGAGCGCATCCCGGACAGATTGAAGAAACTCTTTTGCATCGCTGGCGCGCGCGAAGCTCACGCACGTGTCGTATCGATTGATGAGCCCCTTAAGGTCTGAACTCGAAACTTGGTCACTGGCCAACAACGCGTCCAAGTAGTCAGTCAAAGTAGAGTAATCGGTGTAAGGTACAAACTCGATGACGTGCTCGGCACGAGTTGAACCCTCCTTCGCACAGACTATGTCAATGTCTTGGTGGAGGCCCGACATTGCCAGCCGAAAGGCGTCAGGCGGATCGCGGAGGAGCCTTGCTGCGGCGGCCATCACCCGCCCCCCACAAACTGCACAATCTCCAGCTGATCCCCGTCAGCCAGAACAATCTGCGACCACAGGCTCTTCGGCGCGATTTCCCGGTTGCGCTCGACCGCCACCCGCCGCCCGTCTATCCCCAGAGAGGCGAGCAGGTCGGCGAGGGTCGCCGAATCGGGCGCTTCGCGCGTTTCTCCATTGACGATCAGACGCATGGGCCTTCCTATCCGCCCGACTTAGAGCCCCTTGAGCCGGGGTTCAACGGAAGCCCCCACCCGCCCGTGCCGAGGACGATGCCGGACGCCAAACCGATCTACGTGCTGAACGGTCCCAATCTGAACCTATTGGGAACGCGCGAGCCGCATATCTACGGCCATATCACCCTGGCCGAGATCGAGCAGGCCTGCGCCGCACGAGCGGCGCAATTGGGCCGCACCATCGTTTTCAGGCAATCGAACATCGAGGGCGAACTGGTCAATTGGCTGCAAGAGGCCAAAGACAAAGCCGCCGCGATTGTTCTAAACGCCGGCGCCTACACCCATACCTCGGTCGCTTTGCACGACGCCATCAAGGCGATCGGCGTGCCGGTGATCGAGACCCACCTCTCTAACCCCGCTGCGCGTGAGGAATTCCGTCACGTTTCGTTAGTGGGCCAGGCCGCAAAGGGCGTCATCGCCGGCTTTGGGGCGACCTCGTACCTACTGGCCGTAGAAGCGGCCGCGTTGATTGCACAAGAAAGCCAGACGTGAGCAGGAAACCGCAGGCGATGAGCGACAAGAAACAGACAATCGATCCGGCCCTTGTGCGCGAACTCGCACAGATTCTGGACGACACCGGTTTGTCGGAGATCGAAGTCGAGCACGGCGAGTTGCGCCTGCGCATCGCGCGGACACTGACCGCCGCCGCAGCGCCAGCCGCGACGCATTACGTCCAAGCCGCCCCGGCGCCAGTTGCAGCTGCCTCCGCCCCTGCACCTGCGGACGCCGCCGCTCATCCCGGCGCCGTGCCTTCGCCGATGGTTGGCACCGCTTATTTGTCCCCCGAACCTGGCGCCCCGGCCTTCATCAAAGTGGGCGACACCGTCGCCGCCGGCCAAACCATGCTCGTCGTCGAGGCGATGAAAACGTTCAATCCAATCCCCGCCCCACGCGCAGGCAAAGTGGTGGCCATTCTCGTCACCGACGCGCAGCCCGTCGAATACGGCGAGCCGCTGGTGATTTTGGAATAGGCGATGTTTGAAAAAGTTCTCATCGCGAACCGGGGCGAGATTGCGCTGCGCATCCATCGCGCGTGCAAGGAGATGGGCATCTCCACCGTCGCCGTGCACTCCACCGCCGACACCGACGCGATGCATGTGCGCCTAGCCGACGAAAGCGTCTGCATCGGGCCTCCCCCTGCGCAGAAGAGCTATCTCCATATCCCCGCGATCATCGCCGCCGCCGAGATCACCGGCGCGCAAGCAATCCATCCGGGTTACGGTTTTCTCTCCGA
>QBMO01000024.1:23767-32074 GCA_003242075.1 Alphaproteobacteria bacterium | reverse complement strand
CATCCGGCTGATGGGCGACAAGATCGCCGCCAAACAAGCGGCGATCGATACCGGCATGCCGGTCGTACCCGGCTCAGACGGCGGCATCGCCACGGAAGAAGACGCCAAGAAGTGGGGCAAGAAGATCGGCTATCCGGTGCTGATCAAGGCCGCTGCTGGCGGCGGCGGACGCGGCATGAAAGTCGCGCGCACCGCAGACGATGTCGCCGAAGCCTTCTCCACCGCGCGCGCCGAAGCCAAAGCCGCGTTCGGCAATGACGAAGTTTATATGGAAAAGTATCTGACGCGCCCGCGTCACATCGAAATCCAGATCGTTGCCGACAGTCATGGCAACGTCATCCATTTGGGCGAGCGCGATTGCTCGCTGCAGCGTCGCCACCAGAAGGTTCTCGAAGAAGCGCCGTCACCGGCGCTCAACGCCGAGGACCGCGCCAAGATCGGCCGCGTCACGGCGGAAGCCATTCAGAAACTCGGTTATCTTGGCGTCGGCACGGTTGAGTATCTCTACGAGGACGGCGAGTTCTATTTTATCGAGATGAACACGCGCCTGCAGGTCGAGCATCCGGTCACCGAGATGATCACCGGCATCGATCTCGTGCGCGAACAGATCCGCATCGCCGATGGCGCCCCGCTTTCGGTGAAGCAGAAGGACGTGAAGTTCAACGGCCACGCCATCGAGTGCCGCGTCAACGCCGAAGACCCCGCCACCTTCCGCCCGTCACCGGGCAAGATCACCGGCTTCCATCCGCCCGGCGGCCTCGGCGTGCGCTTGGATAGCGCCATCTATGCCGGCTACTCGATCCCGCCGAACTACGACTCGCTGATCGGCAAGCTCATCGTCCACGGCCGCGACCGCGCCGAGTGTTTGATGCGCCTGCGCCGCGCGTTGGGCGAAATGGTCATCACCGGCGTCGAGACCACGATCCCGCTTTTCCGCGATCTCATGAACGAGCCGGACGTGATCAACGGCGACTATTCGATCCACTGGCTCGAACAAAACTTGAAGGCAAAAGCCGAAGCGGAGACGTGATCATGCGGCGTGTGCTGGCACTCGTGGCGTTCACCATTCTGGCCGCCTGTACGCCGCCGGCGCCGTCCGCGCCCAGCGAGCCCGGCGCGTCCAGCCCAGGCTCGGTCGCCGAAGCCGCCACAGATCCGCTCGCCCTCGCCGCCGCGCCAGCAATCAGCACGGCGATCGGCGTACCCGTCGCGCTGCACCCAAGCATCAGCCGGACCGATGGCGAATGGGGTTGGCTGATCGCCCAGCCTTGGACGCCTGAAGGCGCGGCCATCGACTGGTCTCAAACCCAGTACGCCCAGCGCGCCGCCGACGGCGTACTCGACGGCGATGGCACGACCTATGTGCTGCTACGCCAACAGAACGGCCAGTGGACGGTGGTCGCCTCTGCTGTTGGGCCCACCGACGTCGCTTGGGCCGGCTGGGCCCAGCAATACGGCGCGCCGGAGTCGCTTTTCGCGACCAACTAGGTAAACGGCCCGTTCATTGCAGACTGCGCCCTGAACTCGATTTCAGGGCCAATTCTCCATGGGTAACCAAGCCATTTCAGGCCTCGCCGCGTTAGTGGTGTTGACCTTCCTCGCGCTGGCGCTTGCCGCCTGCGCCACGCCGGTACAGCAATCGCCGACGCAACTGACTGCGGTCGATACAGCGGGCCTGCCCGGCCAGCCCGAATTCCATGGCGCCGGAATCGGCAGCGACTACCTCCGCTCGCGCGTCCCGTCTGAGAATTAGCCTTCTAGCCTCGGTTGAGCAGGTCGCTTAGGCTCGCCCTCATTGGAGGGGAACCATGAAGCGCACCATAGCCATCGCCGCAGCACTTTGTTTTTTCGCTGCCTCGGCCATGGCGCAGACGCCAAGCCCCATCGTGGCGCACTACCGCGCCTATCAGTCTGCCCTCGAGCGCGACGATCTCGCTGGCGCGGAGACAAGCGCCACCGAAGCGCTTGCCGCAGCCGAGGCTGGGAATGATGCACGCATTGGCGCGCTGGCATTTAATCTCGCTGCGTTACGGCTCATGCAAGGCAATGCATCAGGCGCTCTGGCGCCCGCACAACGCGCCCTCGCCTTGGCTCATCAATATCCCGGCAATGGGCTCTCGCCGACGCTCGCCAACTTGCTTGTCGCCCGCATCGAACTCGCGCAAGCGGTCCCGGACGCCTCCGCGCGTCTCTACGCGGCCTTGGAGGCGGCCCAGACCGCGCAACTTCCGGCGTCCGAGATTTCCGACGCCGCTATCGAACTCGCGTTGTGGAGCGAAACCAACCAACGCTACGATCTCGCTCTCACCACCTGGAGCATTGCTGACAACTTCGCCGAAGGCTCTCGTTATCCAGAGGCTTTCGCCCGCGCGCGTGCAAAGCTCGGCCAGGCGATCGCCATCATTCAAGCGGAACTGAGCGACGGAAATCGCAGTCACTTCGACGCCGACAACACGGCCGACGCGTTGCGTCAGCTCTACGAGGCTTGCCGCCTGCTGCAGGATCTCGCCGCTCAGGACTTGCCATCCGGCGAAATAACTCTGGCGCAGCAAACATATGCGCAAGTGCTGGCATGGAGTGCGGTTCTGCGCTCGAAAGTCCGATCCGATGGCATGCGCTTGCCCGACTTTGCGGTTGCACAAGGCGATGCGGATGGGATGGTGGAAGATATCGGTGCCCCTGCGTCGTCGGCGCGCCCTCGCTGCATGATTCAAACCGCCTTCCTTCGCGAGATTGAATTTCCCTCCAGCGCCGCTGCAAGAGGCGAACTGGCAGGGGCTTCGGTACGCCTGCGCATCAACGAGGCGGGCGAGCTTGTAGACGCCACGGTCGTCGCGATCGTCGGATCGCAAGCCTTTGTCGATGCGATCAACCGAGCCCGATGGAGCGTCCGCAGGCGAGCAGATTCCGATCCCAATTGCCGTATGGAAATGTCGATTGTCCGCTCGATCGCATTCTCGATCGAGGGCAATAGCGGAAGACCGGGACGCCGGCCGATGCGGCCTTAGGAATATCACCCGTTCAGCTGGTGCAGCAGCAGCGGGTTGCCTTCTGAATCTTGGCACATCGCCATGCGGCAGTGCGGGCCGTGGACGATGTCGCCTTTGATGGCGACGCCATTTGCGCTCAAGTGCGCGATGATGGCGTCGAGGTCTTCGACTTCCAGTGCCAGCGTCGAGCCCTTGCCGGAGGGCGTTTCCTTGCTGAAGTTGGAGAGCCCGATGCAGCCGCCTTGCGGCAGATCGTATTCGATCCACCAATTGTCGCCGTGACTGCCATGGCTACCGACTTGAAGGCCCAGCGTCTCTTCGTAGAATTTTCGCGCGCGCGGCACGTCGGTCATGTGCAGCATCGTGAACGCCACCTTCTTGATCATGCCCGTCTCCCTATTTGCCAGCCTTATCGAACGCCTTCATAGCATCGCGTCCGACCCAGCGCTCCGTCGTATCTTCCGAAGTGCTGAGCTGCTCGGCTAACTCACGCGCCGCACGCCGCAACTTGGGGCTCGCCTTGCCGCCGATCGCGCGCAGCGCCCAATTCACCGCCTTCTTCACGAAGTTGCGCGGATCGTTGGCGTGAACCTCTATGAGTTCGAGCCCGCGCAGAAACTCTTCGTCCGTGCCTTGTTTATGCACAGCGCAACTCGCCAGCAGCGCAAACGCTGCGCGCTTGGTGAACTCAGGCTTCGCCTTGGCCCACTTATCGATCTGCTTGTGCGCGTGCGGCGTGCGATCCCAATAGTGGAAGCACGCCGTATCGACGATGCCCCAATTGTCCATGTCCTTGACCCAGCGCTCCATCTGGGCGGGCGTTACGTCGGCGGGATCGTCCACCATCGTCGCCAACATGCGCGCATCGTGGATCCCGCTCGCCCAAAGCGCTTCCGCAAGCGCATGGTCGTAGCCGATGCGTTTGGCCATCGCGCGGAGCTTCGCCACCGGCACGCCGTACACGGGCGCCTTCGTCACGATGCCGTAGCGCGCCGCCATGTCGGCCTTGTAGCTCGGCGAACCCGCGCGCTTCAGCTCGGCAAGGACGGACTTCGCATCCTCCTTGGGCGCCGCCTTCGCGCCTCGCGCGACAGCTTTTTTCTTCGCAGCCATGTCAGACGTATTTGATCCACTCCCGCACGATCGCGGCAAGCGCAGTTCGATCGGCGGGACTTCCGCTCAGCGTCGCCATGGCGCGATCGTCGCCGAGCCATTTCAACAACCCTCTCGGATCGGCGATGTCTGGGCGCTTCTGCTTGGCGCGGACTTTGGCGCCGAGGTGCAAGATGACCTGCATCCCATCCTTGCTCCGAAGATTGACCGTGGCGAA
Organism: Alphaproteobacteria bacterium; assembly: GCA_003242075.1. Lineage (GTDB taxonomy): Bacteria > Pseudomonadota > Alphaproteobacteria > Caulobacterales > Aquidulcibacteraceae > Vitreimonas. Next base: position 27,754 of record QBMO01000024.1, on the reverse strand, counting down.
CCACTCGGTCGTCCGGAAGCTTGGAGCGTTCCATTTGACGCCTTCAACGATCGACTTGTCAGCGCCGCGGATGGCCTTCCGCACCGCATCGATCGCCGCGCGTTGTGGGTGGTCGATGCGGTCGAGCAAGTCGTCGACGGATTCAGCGGTTTTGGCGGGCATGAAATCTAAGCCGCTTGCGCTTTGAACATCTCGTCCAAACGCGCGTAACCCATCTCCATGCCGTCTGTCATGCCGGTGCTGAACGCGTCGTCGCGCGCTTCCTTCGAGGGAAAGCGAATTGTGCTTACTAGTGTGGTGACGCCGGCTGACTCCGTTAGCTCCAGCGTCACCAAGGCCGGTTCGCTGGCGGGCATCGGCCCGCCCACATTGCCGGGATCGTAGTTTTCGGAGTGGACGATCTTCGCGGGCTCAACCACCTCTTCGAACGTGCCGAAGAAACCAAACTCCTTGTCGCCGTCCTCACTGCGCCAACGCCACCGATACGCGCCGCCCACGCGCACGTCCATTTCGCACACTGGCATTGTCCAACCGGGCGGGCCCAGCATCCACTTTTGAACGATCGCAGGATCGGTATGCGCTTTGTAAACAAGCGCGCGCGGCGCATTGAACTGACGCGTAACACGAACATCGCGATCGTTCGGCAGCGTGGCTTGAGCGGGTGCTGGCATTGTCATTCTCCTTTTCTCGCGACGCGCTGCCGTCGTTACGCTGCTTGCGCTTTGAACAGTCCATCAAGACGCGTGTAACTAAACTCCATGCCGTCAGTCATGCCGGTGGAGATTGCACCATCGCGATCTTCCTTCGACGCGAACTTCATAGTGCAGACGAGCGTCGTGACACCGTTCTGTTCACTGAGATCGAGTGAGACGATGCAAGGGTCGCCAGTTGGCATGGCGTAATCCATATCGCCCGGGTCGTAATATTGCTCGTGGACGATTCTCGACGGCGCGTTGACTTCGGTAAACGTGCCGAAGAAACCGAACGTCTTGCCGTCTTCGCGGTTCTTCCACTGCCACTTGTATTGGCCGCCGACGCGGACATCCATGTCGCGCACCGGCATGTCCCAGCCCTCATAGCCCTGCCATTTCTGCACGAGCTCTGGCTTTGTGTGCGCGTCGTAAACGAACTGACGCGGCGCGTTGAACTGGCGCGTGACGCGAACCTCGCGATCGCTTGGCAGCGTGACCTGAGCTGGCGCCGGCATTGTCTTCTCTCCTTGTTATCGCGACGTTCGTTCAAAGGACGAACGCCTCCCCACCCACGCCGACAGCGGCGCTATTTCTTTTTGCGTTTTGGTTTGCTCGGCTCTGCGGCCGCCTCTTGCTTCATGGTCTCAAGCAAATCGTCGAGTCGTGCGTAATTCTGCTCCCAAATCTCGCGATAGCGCTCGAGCCAGGAATTCGCCGCTTCGAGCGGCGCAGCTTCGATCCGGCATGGACGGCGCTGACCGTCACGGCTGCGGCTGATCAGGCCGGCATGCTCCAACACGCGCAGATGTTTGGAGACCGCCGGCTGACTGAGCGCGAAGGGCGCGGCCAAATCCATGACCGACACCTCCCCCTCGGCCAGGCGGGCCAGAATGGCGCGCCTGGTGGGGTCTGCGAGGGCGGAAAAGGTGGCGTCGAGGTTCATATATCGCCGTTCAGTTATATCTCTATTCGGTTATATATCGCACAAGGCCGCTGTCAAGCGCGCTGCAACGAGGTGATTTCAACCGTCGCCGGTTCTTGGCATCCTGCGCGCGTGAAGCCGTTCACAACCGAAGACCTGCTCGCCTGCTATCGGCGCGGCGTGTTCCCGATGGCGGAGAGCCGGGAAGACGAAGGCTTCTTTATTGTCGATCCAGAATGGCGCTGCGTGTTTCCGCTCGACCGCTTCCGCGTCTCGCGCCGCCTTGCGCGCACGCTGCGTTCGGACCGCTTCAGCTTCACCGTCGATCGCGACTTCGCCGCCGTGATCGACGGCTGCGCCGCACCCGGCCCCGACCGCGAAGACACCTGGATCAATCCCGACATTCGCGCGCTCTATCTCTCGCTGCACGCGCAAGGCTCGGCCCACAGCGTCGAAGCGCGCATCGATGGCGAACTGGTGGGCGGTCTCTACGGCGTTGCGATCGGCGGCGCGTTCTTCGGCGAAAGCATGTTCTCGCGCGTGACGGACGCCAGCAAAGCCGCGCTCGTTCAATTGGCCGCGCGCCTGCGTCATGGCGACTTCAAACTGCTCGACGCCCAATTCATCACACCGCACTTGGAGCAGTTCGGCGCACAGACTTTGCCGCGGCGGATTTTCCAAGCGCTGCTAAGCGTGGCGCTGGAGACGCCAGCAGATTTCGCCGCACTGCCGGAAGCAACCAGCGGCGCCGACTTGCTGCAGATTTTGCGCTAGCGCGCGATCCGCTCCAGCCCGCCCATATATGGCACAAGCGCTTTCGGCACGCGGATCGAGCCATCGGCGTCCTGATAATTCTCAAGCACCGCAACCAGCGTCCGCCCCACCGCAAGACCCGACCCATTCAGCGTGTGAACGAACTCGGTCTTGCCATCCTTGTTACGGAAGCGCGCATTCATGCGGCGGGCTTGGAAATCGCCGCAGTTCGAGCATGAGCTGATCTCGCGATATTTGCCCTGACTCGGCAGCCAGACTTCGAGATCGTACGTTTTGCGCGCGCCAAAGCCCATGTCGCCAGTGCACAGCAGCATCGTGCGGAACGGCAGTTCGAGGCGCTTCAGAACTTCTTCCGCGCACGCCACCATACGCTCGTGCTCGTCATGGCTTTGCTCTGGCGTCGTGATCGACACCAGCTCCACCTTCCGGAATTGGTGCATGCGGATCATGCCGCGCGTGTCGCGCCCCGCCGCGCCAGCTTCAGCGCGGAAGCACGGCGTATCGGCCGTCATGCGCAGTGGCAGCGGCGCTTCGTCCAGAATCTGCTCGCGCACGAGATTGGTGAGCGCCACTTCCGATGTCGGAATCAGCCAGAAATCCTCGCGCGTCGGCGCCTGCTCCAAGATGTCGTGCAACACTTGCGTAGGCTTCGCGCCGGGCGCGCGCTTCTCGAACTCTTCGTCGAAACGCTCCAGCGCTTGATTGAGCAATTCCTGACGGCTCACTGTGCGCGCGGCGGTGAACTGCTCGTCAACGAACTTAGGCAGTTGGGCGGTGCCGAACATGACGTGGTCTTTCACCAGCAAGGGCGGCGCGGTCTCGGTGTAACCGAACTCGGTCGTGTGTAGATCGAGCATGAAGGCGGCCAGCGCGCGCTCCAACCGCGCAAGCTGTCCGCGCAGCACGACAAAGCGCGAGCCCGAGAGCCGCGTCGCCGCTTCAAAATCCATCATGCCAAGCGCTTCACCGAGCGTGACGTGATCGGCGGTCAGATCGAGCGCCGGCGGATTGGCGCCCGACTGAATGTACCAACGGCGCACTTCGATATTGCCATGCTCATCGGCGCCGTCCGGCGCATCGATGGCGGGCAAATTTGGCAGCCCGGCGAGCAGTTCGTCGCGCGCTGCCTGCCATTTGGCTTCGTCGACACTGGTTTCATCAATGCGGAGCTTGAGCGCCGCAACTTGCGTGATCAGCCGATCGGCTTCCGCATCATCCTTCTTCGCCTTCGCCGCGCCGATGGCTTTTGAAGCCGCGTTGCGCTGCGCTTCGGCCTCTTGCTTTGCCGTGGACGCAGCGCGCAATTTGGCGTCGAGATCGATGATCTTATGCGCGTGCGGCGGCAGGCCACGGCGCGCCCAGGCGGCGTCGTAGAGTGCTGGATTATCGCGAATGGCGCGGATGTCGTGCATCGTGTCTTTCCCGTTCGCGCCCCGCTTAGCGGAATGGGCGCGCCCGCGCTACGGGGCCGGCGGTGAGGCGGCGACCGCGGCGGCTTCGGCTTTTTCCTGAGCCTCGCGGGCTTTTTCCATCGCGGCGACGATCCAGATGGAAATTTCGTAGAGCAGGTAAACCGGCACAGCCATGACGAACATGGAG
>QBMO01000024.1:21833-23756 GCA_003242075.1 Alphaproteobacteria bacterium | reverse complement strand
CGGCGTGACCAGCGCGGAAAAGGCGGCGATGCCGACAATGGCGTAGCGGCGCCCCTTGCGCAGCAGCGACGCCGAGACGACGCCGATCTTTCCCAACAGTGAGAGCACCACCGGCAACTGAAACATAAGCCCGAACGCCAAAACCAGCGTCGTAACCAGCCCCATATACTCCTCGACCTTCGGCAGGTAGGTCACCTGCACCGGCCCTTCAGTCACCTGCTGACCCAAAGCGAAATTCAGCGCGAACGGCATCGCCACGTAAAACACGAACGACGCACCGAGCGCGAACATGATCGGCGCGGCCAGCATGAACGGCACGGCCGCCGCGCGCTCGCGCTTATAGAGGCCCGGCGCGATGAAGGCGTAAGCCTGCCAGGCAAGCACCGGAAACGCAGCCACGATGCCGCCGAATAGCGCGATCTGCATCTTCACAGAGAAGAAGCCGAAGGCGCCGGTATTGATGAGCTGGATCGCCTCGTCGGCCGGACGATCCGGCTCCACGTGCGCCATCGCCGTTTGAAACGGCTGAACGAGGAACATGAAAATGTGATCGACGAAGATGAAGCAGACGATGAAGCCGATCACGATGGCGATCATCGATCTGAAAAGCCGATCGCGCAGCTCCGACAGATGGTCGAGCAGCGGCGCGCGTGAGGCTTCGATGTCGTCGTCGTCAGCAGCAGCGCTCATGGCGCGCTCCGCGAGATCGGCGTCACGTTCGAGGGCGCGGGCTCTTCCACCGGCGCATCATCATCGGCGTTATCTTGGACCGCGTCAGCTCCACGGTCCGTCTGCACCATGGCCCCCGAAGGTCCGCGCGCAGGCGCAATCGGCGGCGCGAGGGCGGGCGCTTCCACCGGCGCTGTGATCGCGGGCGCCGAGTCTGGCTTCGCTACAGCCGGCAGCGACGGCTTGATGCCGGCATAATCTTCCAACGTGCCGAACGGCTTGGAGAGTTCGGTGCGGATGTCGTGCAGCGAGGTCGTGCGCCGCAGCGAATCCACTTCGCGCTTCAGTTCATCGAGTTCGGCTTGGCGCGCGAGATCGTCAAAGCCGGTGCGGAATTCCTGCGCCATGCCGCGCAACTTCGCCGTCCACCGCCCGAGCTTGCGGAACAGCAACGGCAAATCCTTCGGCCCCACCACTAAAAGGGCGAGGATGCCGAGGATGATAATCTCGTTGAAGCCGAGGCTCGGCAGCATAGGCGTTCACCCAGCGCGCTTAGTTCTGCGCGCTGTCCCTCTGCCGTTCGCTGGCTTGATCTTGCACCTGAGCCGGCGGCGGCGCGGGCGGCTGCGCCTCGTCGTCCTTGTCGCTCAGACCTTTGCGGAAGCCCTTAATGCCTTTGCCGAGGTCTTCCATAAGGTTCGAAATCCGTCCTGGACGGCTGAACAACAAGAAGGCCAGCGCCAAGACGATGAGGAGCGGGATCAGCCCGGGCATGTGCATCTGAAAAGAACTCCAACTTGGGACGTGCGCGCGAGCGGCTTATTCGTCCTTTTCCATATGATCCACGAAAAAGCTTGCCGCGTCGTCACCTTCCGACAGCGGTTCTTCGTCACTGTCCAAATCCTCGCTGGGGCGCGGGATGTCGAGTTGGGTCGCCGCGCGTGGATCCAGGAGGCCCAGACCCTTGAGATCGTCCTTGCCAGGCAGAGCGTCAAGCGAGGGCAAGCCGAACTGGCTCAGGAATGCGTCGGTCGTCCCGAAGGTCAGCGGCCGGCCGGGCGTGCGCCGCCGCCCGCGCGGCTTGATCCAGCCGATCTCCAGTAAAAGCTCCATCGAGCCGCGCGAGAGGCTGACGCCCCGAATATCCTCGATCTCGGCCCGCGTGACCGGCTGGTGGTATGAAATTACCGCCAACGTCTCCATCGCCGCCTTTGGCAGGCGCTTTGGCGCCTCACGGGTCTCGGCAAACAGGCT
>QBMO01000024.1:21095-21823 GCA_003242075.1 Alphaproteobacteria bacterium | reverse complement strand
GGCTGGAGAGGTCGGCCGCCGATTGGAACCGCCAGCCGCCGCCCGCCTCGACCAATTCGACACCCCGGCCGGCATAGTCGCTCTTCAGCTTCATCAGCACGGCTGCGACATCGACCGCCGGGCCCAGTTTCTCGCCAAGCGCTTTGGCGCTGATCGGTTCACCGCCGGCAAAGAGCAGCGCCTCGGCGGCGCGAATCGCGTCCGCTGACGGCTCGGCGCGCGGGCGTTCGCCGCCTTCGACGAAGGCGTCTTCGATACGGCGCATGGCGTCGGCCAGTGGCGGATCGGGCGTGTTCATGCGCCGCCTTTATGGACCGGCCGTGCGCGCACGAACAGCGGCGCGAACGCTTCCGCCTGCTGCAATTCCAGCTTCCCTTCGCGCGCGAGTTCCAGCGAGGCGCCGAATGTCGACGCCAAATAGCTCTCCGGCGGCGGCGCGTCGGGCCCGGTTTCGCCAGCCGGCGAGAGACTTGTGATCGAGCGCCATTCCTCGAGCTTAGTCAGCGCCTGTTCGAGTTTCTTACGCGCCGTTTCCAGCGGATAGGCGCGGCGCACCAACGTCTTGTAGGCGCGCTTGCGGATACTCTTAGAGCGATCGGCGCAATAGGCGTTGAGCAACTCGTAGAGATCGGCGCGCCAGACCGTATGCTTGGTCAGCACCGTCGTTTGCGGCTGGCCGTTCAGGAACACATCGCGCCCCAGCTGCGGCAACTCCTCCAGCCGCTTCG
>QBMO01000024.1:11754-21085 GCA_003242075.1 Alphaproteobacteria bacterium | reverse complement strand
TGCGCCAAGTTCATCAGCTTCTGGCGCAGCGCCGCCTCGAGTTGCTGCGGATCGGGCTCATCCGCCGCCAGCTGCGGCTTAGGGATCAACAGCCGCGACTTCAGCAGCGCCAACCACGCCGCCATCACCAAATAGTCGCCAGCGATTTCCATGTTCGCCGCTCGCGCCTCGGCGATGAAGGCCAGATACTGATCGGCGATCTCGCCGATCGAAACTTTCGCCACATCGATCTTGCGGGTGCGCGCCAATTCCAAGAGCAGATGCAACGGCCCCTCGAACGCGTCGAGCGCCAGCACAAGCGCTTCACCCTCGTCCGCCTGCTCGGCGGCGAAGAGATCGGCCTGGATGGTTTCTGCATCTTCGGTCATGGGAACGGCGCTTATACTAGGTTTTCGGCGCTTTAGCCCACCAGCTGCTGAAACCGCGCCCATGCGGCTTCGGCGTCAAATTCGCGCGGCGGGCGTTTTCCGAAGCCCTCCACCGCCCGCGCCCGCACCAGCGGCAGGCCCGACAGCGTCGCGCAGCCCTTCGCCACCGCCTGCATGTCCTTCAGATCGCCGGAGCACTGCAGCACGACATCGCACCCAGCTTTCAACGCCGCATCCGCGCGCTCAGCCAAGCCGCCGTTCAGCGCAAATTGCAGCGCCTTCATGTCGAGATCATCGCTCATCAGCAGCCCGGCGAAGCCGATACGCGTGCGGATGACATCCTCAATGACGATCGGCGAGCAGGTCGCCGGACGATCGGGGTCCCAGGCTTCGTAAATGATATGCGCCGTCATTGCAGCTTCAGCGTCGGCGTTTTGCGCGAATGGAAACACATCCACAGTCAGATCAAGTTCACTCGCAGCGACACGGGGGAGCGCGAGGTGACTATCCGCCGTAGCGCGGCCGTGCCCTGGCATGTGCTTGATGCATCCGGCGACGCCGCCATCGTGCAAGCCTTCGAGCGCTGCACGCGCCAGCACCGCGACCAGCTTTGGGTCGGCGGAGAACGCGCGGTCGCCGACAATCTTGTCGCTACCGTCCACAGGCACGTCGAGCACCGGCGCGAAATCGGCATCGACGCCGATGGCGCGCAGTTCGTGGGCGATCAGGCGATGGCCGAGATAAGCCGCTTCCATGCCCTCAACGTTGTTGCGCGCAAACACGTCGCCATAGCGCGCACAGGCGGGCCAAACCGGCCATTCCGGCGCTTTGAGACGCGCGACGCGTCCGCCTTCCTGATCAATCCATACAAGGGCGTCATGGCCCGCAGTCTCGCGCAGATCAGCGCAGAGCGCGCGCACTTGCTCGCGCGAGACGCAGGCTTCGCGGAAGAGAATAAACGCCCAAGGCCGCGCGTCGCGGAAGAACGCACGCATGTCCGCGTCGAGCTTAGGTTGGCGGACGCCGAGGGCGCAGGAGAGCAAAGCTGTCACGGGCCGCCTCTTAGCGCGCCGCGACGATGCAGTCCTGGCCCATTTGCCGGATGCGGTCGCAGAAACGCGCGGCATTGGCGCGGTCGGCGAAATAGCCGGCGCGGACGCGATAGTAGATGCCACGCTGGCCGAGATCGGCGCGCTCCACATCGAGTTGGGCTGCGGCGAACAATTGCGGCGCGCGCGACGACAGACGCCGCCAAGCCGGATCGACAGCTGCTTCCGATTGCAGCGCCGCCAGTTGGGCCACGAACGGACCGTTGGCGGCAAAGCTCGGCGCCGCGCCCGGCTGCGGCGGGCCGACTTCCAGCGGCGCCTCGGCTTCGACAATCGCACTTTCTTCCGGCGTGATCGTCTCCGGCACGGTCAGCGCCTCTCCTTCGACATTCTCTGTCACCCCGCCATCGACCGGCGGCTCGATTTTGTAGGGGCCAGAAGCGGAGATGCGCGGAATTTCAGGGACACTGTAAAGCTGCCAAACGAAGCCGCCGAACGCCAGCGCCACGACGAGCATCAGAATGTAGAGCGTGCCCGCGTGGCGCGTCTGGTCGTCATACGCATGCATGCGCGGGTCGAAACTTCTGCTCACAAGCGCCGCTCCCGGAATCGCTATTCAGCGCTGCTTTACCACGACGCCGCTTCATCTCTGCTTAACGGCGCAGCCGTCCTCAGGCGGAATCCATAGTTCCGCAAGCGTAACGGAAGCCTTACCGGTCGAGCGTGTGCAGGCGATGATGTTCGTCGATGGCGAAATCGTCGGTCATGCCGGCAATGTAATCGCAGACGCGACGCGCGGTGCGTTGGCCGCGCGGGCCGTCGCCGCCCTGTTGCCAAGCTGGCGGCAGAAGTTCCGGTTCGGCAATGAGCAGCGCGAACAGCTCAGCGAGGATGCGCTTGGCGTGACTGCGCGAGCGATTGACCTTCCAGTGGCGGTACATGCGCGCCATCAGAAACCGGCGCAGGACCGCTTGGTGCTCGTTCATGGCATCGCTGAAACCAATCAGCGGCTTGCCGGCGGCGCGTACGGCCTCGGCGCTCGTCGGGTTCGCGGCGGCGATGCGATTGCTGGATTCCCACACCAGATCGTCCACCCACACGCCGATCAAGCGCCGCACGGTCTCGGCAATCAGCCGGAACTCGTCGAGCTCTGGATAGTCGCGCTCCACCTCGCCCAACACGCGCGCCACCATCGGGACCTCATCCCGTAGCTCGGAGAGCGTGAAGAGGCCGGCGCGAAGGCCGTCATCGATGTCGTGATTATTGTAAGCGATGTCATCGGCATGGGCCGCGACTTGCGCTTCCGGCCCTGGCCAGGTGTCGAGTTCGAGATCGTGCGTGGCGACGTATTCCTGGATTGCAACGGGCAGATCGGTGAGCGCCGCGCCGAAGCGGATCAGCGGGCCGTTATGTTTTACCACGCCTTCCAGCGTTTCCCAGGTCAGATTGAGGCCGTCGAAGGTGGGGTATTTGCGCTCGAGCTTAGTCAGCACGCGCAACGTTTGCGCGTTGTGGTCGAAGCCGCCATAGCCTTCCATGCACGCATCGAGCACGTCTTCGCCGGTGTGCCCAAACGGCGGATGTCCGAGATCGTGGGCGATGCCGAGCGTCTCGGCCAAATCGTCATCGAGCCCCATCACACGCGCCACCGAGCGGGCGATCTGCGCGACTTCCAGGGAGTGCGTCAGCCGCGTGCGGTAGTGATCGCCCTCGTGGGCGACGAAAACCTGGGTCTTGCCCTTCAGACGCCGGAAGGCGCTCGAATGGACGATGCGGTCCCTGTCTCTTTCGAAAGGATTGCGGGTGCGGCTGCCCGGTTCCGGATGCAGCCGGCCGCGCGACTGAGCCAGGTCGGTGGCGTAGGGCGCGCGGGGAGGACGCATGAAAACGCCGCTGTCGCCCGGCTTCGGCTTGGCGCCTTTCACTGCTTTCTGCCCGTCAGCCACGAACTCGCTTCTCCTTATCGCCCGGATGGGACCATATATGGGCCCTGTCGGCTTGAGAAAGCGACCAAGGATCATTGTTAACGCATGGCTGACATCGCCCTCACCCCCGCCGCCGCCGCCCGGATCAACGCCGTGGTGGCGTCAGAACCGCCTGGCGCGGGCCTGCGCGTCGCCGTCGATGGCGGCGGCTGCTCCGGCTTTCAATACGAGATCGCGATCGCGCCCGCTGCGGGCGCCGACGATCTGGTGATCGAGCGCGACGGCGCGCGGCTCTTCGTCGATCCGGTGTCGTTGCCGTTTTTGCTCGGCTCGGAAGTGGATTGGGTCGATGAACTCATCGGCGCTTCGTTCAAAGTGAAAAACCCCAATGCCAGCTCCAGCTGCGGCTGCGGCGTGAGCTTTTCCATCTGACCCATGTTTGGCGGCTCAAAACTCGACCGCGGTCTGAACGCTTTCGAAAGGCAGCAGTGGAAGCGTGCGCGCCAGCTGCTTGAGGAAGCGCTGCAAGACGAAGAGCGCCCGAACGGCTTCTATCACCTGGGCGTCCTCTACTGGCGCGGGCTCGGCGGCCCTGTCGAGAAGGTGGCCGCCGCCGAATGCTTTGAGCGCGCCGCTGAATTGGGCCATGTCGGCGCGGAGACTGCTTACGGCATTGCTCTGCGCTCAGGCATCGGCGTTCCCAAGGATAACGAAAAGGCGCGCGCGCTGTTTCGCTCCGCTGCTGGCGGCGGCGACCGCGACGCCATGATCGAACTCGCGGCCATGAGCGAGCCGGAGGATGCCCGCCGCTGGCTGCTCCGCGCCGCTGAACTTGGCCACGCGCCAGCGATGGTGCGCCTCTCCGACACGCTGATGCACAAGGATCCGGTCGAGGCGCTCTCATGGCTCTATGCCGGCGTCGCGCTCTCCGGCGACGACATTGCGCGCAAACGCGCACGCGAGCTGGCGCGTGAGATGACTGCGGCCGAGATCGACGCCGCGCAGAAAGCCGGCCGCGTCTACGCCAAGGATATCCAGCAACGCGCGCATGAGGGGCGGCGCTGACACTGTCGCGGCGTCAGCGTTGACGGCTAGCCGTCTGCGCCTGACTACTGCCAGCCATGAATGTCACCGAAGCGCTCAAAGCACGCATTTCGATCCGCGCCTTCAAGCCTGATCCCGTCCCCGAAGCGCTTGTGCGCGAGATCCTCGATGTCGCGCGCTTTGCGCCCTCGGGCGGCAATCTGCAGCCTTGGCAAGTGATCGCCATCGCGGGCGCCGAACGCGATGCGGTGGTGGCGCTCGCCAAAGCGAACCTGCCCGGGACCGAAGATGATCGGCCCGTCTATCCCGCCAATCTCTGGGAGCCCTACCGTTCGCGCCGCTACAAATTGGGCGAGGACCTGTACGCGCTGCTCGACATTCCGCGTGAAAACAAAGCCGGGCGCTTGATGCAGCTGGCGCAAAATTTCGAATTCTTCGGCGCGCCAGTCGGGCTCTTCTTCGTCATCGAGAAAGCCATGGGCCACGGCCAGTGGGCGCACCTGGGCATGTTCATGCAATCGATCGCGCTGGCGGCAGTCGAGCGTGGCTTGGGCACGTGCATGCAAGAAGCTTGGGCGCGTATGCGCGCACCACTCGCCACACATTTCGCGCTGCCGGACACCGAAATGATTTATTGCGGCATGGCGCTCGGCTATGCGGATATGTCGATGCCCGTCAACACGTTGCGCAGTGACCGTGCACAAGTGGATGAGTTCGCGGTGTGCAGAGGCTTCTAGCCGTCGGGCAAGCCGAAGAGCGCGCGCAATTCCGAAGTTGGCTTGCTCTTGAACGCCAAAGCGTTCACTTCCAAGTTTCCGACACCTGCATAAACGCGCTCGAAGCCAGCTGCCAGGAGTGCTCGCACTAGGGATTTCTGCGTGAAGCCCGTCTTGTGCGCATAAAAATCTTCCCCACTGCTCTCAATCTGGCGGCTATAACCATACAGAACGTCGAGGACCATGATGGGTCCGCTGTGGGATTGATAAAGGACGTCCTCAACATCGAGGCCGCGTTGAATGGTCTGATGCATCACTGCATGCAGGTCGGGCACGATCACCTGAGCAAACCCATCCGCATGGAGAACGTGCTGAAATCCAGCGAGCACTTTGGGCACGTCGTGCCGGTAGTAGTGTTCGAGATTGTGCGAGCAATAAACCGCGTCGAACTGCGCTGACTCCAGCTTTGAGAGGTCGCGCGCGTCACTAAGGATGTCGGGCTTTCCCTTGGGATCGATATCAAGCAGCAGATGCTCATAGCTCGCAAAGTGCGGAGGCAACGGGATGGCCCGGTTGTTGCCGCCGACGTTCAAGACACGCTTCTGACTCACATTCTACTCCGCGCATTGCCCAGCACGCCATCTTCGGCGAAATCCACGATCGCGAAAACCAGCCCCATAAACACCAGCCACAGGATCGGCGCGATTATCATGGTGAGCGCCAGCGGGTGCCCAGCGTCGTAAGCTGACCAAGCGGACTTCGCGCCGACAAAGGCGGCGATCGGGTAAATCCAGCACAACAACTCGGCGATGAGCAGCGCCAACGGCGATTGCCAATGCGCGCGCTCAGCGGGTGTCAGCAGGCGCAGGGCCAGACCAAGGCTCGCCAGTCCGACCACCAGATGGAACAAGGTGAAGGCCCAAAGGATTACAACCATGAGCGCCCTTTAACATGGCGCGGCGGTTTTGGCTTGCCCATGCGCGATTGATCGAGCCAAATCGCTCGCACGCCCCGGGCCTTTCAGGAGATTTGAATGAGCCCGCGCAAGGTCGACGATCACGTCGAAATCGAAGCCGAAGACGCCCGCGCCGGCCAGACTGGCAATCACCTCCGCTATATCTTGATCGGCGGCCTAGTTTTGGTCGTTGTTGGCTTCGCCGCCGTCGCTATGGGCTGGTTTGGTTGAACGCGCGCGCCGGCCCCGCTAAGCCGGGGCCATGCCTCTGAAAATTGCCGCCTGGAACGTCAATTCCATCCTCGCGCGCCTGCCGACGGCGCTCAAAGTGTTCGAGGAAGTGAACGCCGACGTCTGGTGCCTGCAAGAAATCAAGTGCGAAGACCCGCGCTTTCCGCGGCTCGAGTTCGAAGCCATGGGTTTCAACATCGAGACGTTCGGCCAGAAGAGCTACAATGGCGTAGCCATCCTCTCCAAGCACCGCATCGAAGAATGCACTCGCGGCGTGCCCGGCCTTGAACACGAACAGTCCCGCTACATCGAAGCCGTGATCGCTGGGCCCGATGGTCCTGTGCGCATCGCCTCGATCTACGCACCGAACGGCAACCCTATCGGTACGGAGAAATTTCAGTTTAAGCTCGCCTTCATGGAGGCGCTGCAAGCGCACCTGCGCGGCCTCCTCAAGCAAGAAGAGCAGGTCGTTATCGCCGGCGACTACAATGTCATCGCGCGCGACGTCGATTGCCACGATCCGCGCGTCTGGACGGGCGATGCGCTCTTCCAGCCCGAAACGCGCGCCGCTTACCGGGCGCTGCTCAATCTCGGTTATACCGACGCGTACATGCAGGCCGACGGCGCTGCGCATAAGTACACGTTCTGGGATTACCAGGCCGGCGCTTGGCAAAAAGATAACGGCATCCGCATCGACCACCTGCTGCTGTCGCCGCAAGCCGCCGACAGATTGATGAGCGTGGAAATTTTCAAGAAAGCGCGCGGGCTGGAGAAGGCCTCCGACCACGTGCCGATCATCGCGACACTCGGCTAGCGGAACTTCACGCGCAGCGCGTCGTTTCCGATGCATGGCAACCCGCATCGAACTCGCTCAACGCTTCCCGACGCTCCAGGCGCGCGAAATATCGGATATCTCCGACATCCGCCGCCTCGCCGACTGGCTGGATACACGCTTCGTCATCCCCGGCACGACGATCCGGTTCGGCTTCGACTCGATCTTGGGTCTCTTTCCCGGCGTCGGTGACGGCATCTCGGCGCTGATGGGCCTCCACATCCTATCGCGCGCCCGCGAGCTTGGCGCCTCGCCACTGCTGCTCGCGCGCATGGGCGGCAACATCGCGCTCGATGCGGTCCTGGGCTCAGTGCCGCTGCTCGGCGACATTTTCGACGTCGCCTTCCGCTCAAACACCAAGAACGTCCGCCTCCTGCTCGCGCACCTCGAGAAGCAAGGGCGCTAGTCGACGCAGATAGCCGCTTCAGCGCGGCCGTTGCGCACGGTTGTGTAGCAGCCGAACGCCATGTTCGAGGCTTGGCACACGCCCGTGACGTTGGATTGCCCAGACGCCTCAACAGAGCCGAGGCATCGTCCGGAATCGCACTCGCTGCCATCGCGGCACGCGTCGCCACCATCAGCAAACGGGATCACGCATTGCAGCGTTTGCGCACGACCCACGCGTTCCATGGTTCCGCCGTAGCTGGCGCTTCAGCAGTGGGGGGCGGCGCAGCGACCGGCGCACAGGCCGCCAGCCCGAGCACAAACGTAGCGGCAAGTAGCTTCTTCATTGTTCGCGCTCCTCAACATCGCTTGCGTCATCTTCTTCAACGGCTGGAATAGCATAGCCGCCCGAGAACCAACGGTTCAGATCTACGTCGGCGCAGCGCTTTGAACAGAAGGGCCGCAACTTTAGATCCTGCGGCTTGCCGCAAATCGCACATTTCGGTTCGCTCATAACGCCCTCGCGTCAATCCGATCACGCGCGCCGGGCGCCGCATCCAGCGTCCAGCGCATGCCAATGCTGTTTGAAAGCTGCGCACGCCAGTCGATCTCGGCAGCATCGAGCCACGCCTTGATCTCCGGCGCCACCGTGCAAGCAATCTGACGGCCCGTTTGCGCGCGTCCCTCGCGTTCGATCGCGCGCAGCGCCATCAACGCCACGGTCTCCACGCTCAGCCTCCCATCCGGATCGCGCAGCTGCTCGTGCAACGGCGCACGCAATTGCGACCGCGCCATATCAAACACGCCAAAGCGCGACAGACCGCCGAACTGAATGCTCCACGGATCGCCGGCAAAGGCATCGCGCACCGCGTCTTCCAGCTGCCTGTTGTGGCTCTTGGCCCGCATCGACACCAAATCGATCGCGATCAGGCCGGCGAGACTGCGAAGCCTGATCTGGCGCGCCGCCTCGTGCGCGGCGGCGATGTTGAGATCGAGCGCAAAGCGCTCCGGATCACCGGACCCAGCGCGGGCGCCGGAATCCACATCGATGGCGACAAGCGCCGCCGTCGGTTCGATCGTCAGCACGCCGCCGCCGGGAATGGGCGCCGTGCGCGCCAGCGCGTCCTCGATCGCCGCATCCAGCTTGCCCCGCATCGCCGCATCGGCCGGCCGCGCGAGCACCAGCGCCTCGTCGGCCTCGTGTTGCGCGATACGATGCGGCGCTTCGCCGTCGTGGCCAATTTCGGACAGTTCAAGCACAGGGTTTTTGCCGCGGGCCGCCTCCCGCGTCACCGAAACAACGACGCCCTGGCCTTCGCGCAAAGCCACACGCTCGCGTCGCATGCGCACGCGTCCATCGTCGCCCAGCGGCAGAAAACCCTGATCGTCGCGCAAACCCAAATCCAAAAATGCACCGCGGCGGCGGCGATCAATCTCGCGCACACGCGCGCAATAAAGCTCGCCCCACCGCGCCCGGCGTCCTTCATCGCTCGCACGCGCGACGCGCAGCGCGATCGGCCGGCCATCACGCACCAACGCCTCGCGCGTTTCGCCAATGGCGGCGTCGATCCACATCTCGAGCGGCTCGCTCATCGCGCGCCCTCGATTAAGTTCGCTGTCTCATAAAGCGGCAAACCCACGATCGCGGAATAGGAGCCGACGATGTTGGTCACATAGCGCCCGGCCAAACCTTGAATGGCGTAGCCGCCCGCCTTGCCGCGCCATTCGCCGCTGGCGATGTAAGCTTCGATCTCTCCGTCCGAGAGCCGCTTAAACGTCACGCGCGCTTCGGCGAGCCGCGTGCGCACTTTGCCCGCCACAGCCAGA
>QBMO01000024.1:11223-11744 GCA_003242075.1 Alphaproteobacteria bacterium | reverse complement strand
ACGCGATGCGAGCGCCCGGAGAGCAGCGCCAAGCATTCCAGCGCCGGCGTTTCCGTTTCCGCTTTCGGCAACACGCGCCGTCCGACGGCCACAACGGTGTCGGCGGCTAGCACCAGTGCGCCTTCCGCTTTCACAGCTTCAGCTTTTGCTTGCGCGAGCCGCAGCGCCAGCAAGCGCGGCGTTTCACCCTTGAGCGGCGTTTCATCGATATCGGCGGCGACGATCTCGTCCGGCGTGATGCCGATCTGCGCCAGAAGCGCCAGCCTGCGCGGGCTCGCGCTCGCCAGCACCAGCCGCATCAGCGCTTCGTGAGCCCGAGACGCTTGGCGATAATGCGGTCGACCGTGCGCGGGTTCATTAGCCGCGGCAGCGTGCGATCCATGAAGGGCCGGCGCAGGATCGCGTAGCGCGTTTTCGGATTGGCTTGCGCGAGGCAGCGCCAGATCAGATCGCCGACATCGGACGCCGGCAAGCCCTCGCGGCCTTGCTTCAGCATGTAATCAGCGACGCGCTCGGTCGCC
>QBMO01000024.1:6702-11213 GCA_003242075.1 Alphaproteobacteria bacterium | reverse complement strand
GCATAGGGCGTGTTCGAGAAGCGCTTCAGATCGTTCTGCTCGGCCTTGTCCCAGATCGGCGTCGCGATGGCGCCGGGGCCAACCACGATCACATCGATCCCAAACAGCATCAGTTCGCGACGCAGAGACTGCGAATATCCTTCGATGGCAAACTTCGAAGCTGCATACGGCCCCACAAACGGCGCGCCGTTCTGCCCGCCAACGGACGAGATCATCACGATCCGCCCGGGCGAGCCGATGCGTTCACGATCGGCGCCGAGCAAATCGGCGAAGGCGCGCGTGACGGTGTGCACACCGAAGAGATTGATCTCGAATTGCCGGCGCAGATCGTCGGTGTCGAGATGCAGGAGCGGGCCCGGCACGGCGATTCCGGCATTGTTGACGAGCCCGAAGAGCTTGCGATTGCCTAGCGCCTGCGCCACCTGCGCAGCGCCTGCCCGCACCGCCGGTTCGTCCGCCACGTCAAACAAGAGCGGCGTCACGCCCTCGCCGAACTCAGCCTTCAGGCTTTCGGCGTCGGCTTGCTTGCGCACGCTTGCGAATACATGCGAGCCCTCGCGCACGCATTTCGCCACGGCAGCGCGACCGATGCCGGTCGATGCGCCAGTGACGACAACAGCGCGCTCGAGCGATCCTTTTGTCATTTGAATCGGTACGTGATCCGACCCTTGGTCAGATCATACGGCGTCATCTCAACCAGCACCTTATCGCCGGCCAGCACGCGGATGCGGTTCTTGCGCATCTTGCCGGCTGTATGGGCGATGATCTCGTGGTCATTTTCGAGCTTCACCAGGAACGTCGCGTTGGGCAGAAGCTCAACGACGGTTCCGGCGAATTCCAGCAGTTCTTCCTTGGCCATTCGGTCTCCTGAATCGGGCAGCGGCGGGGCCTTATAGGCGTATGCCCCTATCCCGTCGATGGGCGGGCGAAGCGTGCGGCGATCCGCTTTGCCAGGGCGTCCCGGACACCTCGGAACTCCATAAGCACCTGATCGCGCGAACCTTCCGTGAGGGAGGGGTCGAAGGTTGGCCAATACTCCGCTTCGGCCCCCAAGGCGGGGATCAAGTCGAGAACGGTGTGATGGGCTTCGGGGCTCAGCGAGACGATGAGGTCGAACGGCCCATCTTCATAATACTCGCTGGCAAAGTGGTCGAAGCCCTTGGGCGCGTATTTGGCGATATCGGCGCCAAGCTCTTCCATGACGAAGGCGGCCATCGCCGACACCTCTTCGCCAGGCCGCAAGCCCACGCTATCCACACGCACGAGCGGCCCAAACTGCAGACGCATGAGTGCGGCCGCCGTCGGCGAACGGATGACGTTATGGGTGCAGGCGAACAGCACCGAGGCGGGCGGCCCATCCGCCATCGCATCTAGACCCGCACGTGCAGCGCGCACACAAGCGTGAACAGCCGCCGTGCGGTTTCGAGGTCGAGGGCGAAGCGCTCTTCCAGTGCGCTCTGAAGAATCTCGGCGCCGTCGTTGTGCAGCCCGCGGCGGCCCATATCGATCGCTTCGATCTGACTGGGCGAGGCCGTTCGAATGGCGTTGTGATAGCTCTCGCAGATCAGCACGTAGTCTTTGATCAGCTTACGCACTGACGACAGCGCCATGTAGTGCAACACCACGCGCTCGCCATCCTCGGCCGTGACGTCGAACGCCAGTCGACCCTCGATGTGAGCGATAGAGAGAAGGTACGGCCCGCGATCTTCGCCGATGACGGCGAATGAATTGGACTCCTTCAGATCAAACAGCGCGATGCGGCGTTCGTGCTCCGCGTTCGGCGAAGCGGGCGCGAGCGAGCTTTCGTCGAGCGTGACGTCGATGAGACGGTTGCGCTCGTCGCTCATGGCTGTTCGTGATCGGGCCGGCGCGGCGTGCGCCACGCTTCGCCGAAATCCAAAAGCGTCGCGTCCAAGCACTCGACGGCGATCTCGATCTCGCCGCCACCCGCCAGAACGATGCTCACGATCCCGCCCGGCGGCTCCTCGTCCGGCACAAATTGAACCGCCAGCAGAGCCGCCAGCGCATCCGGCGCATCGGTGCGAATCTTGCGGCTTTTCACGCTGAGCACGCTCTCGAACGCCAACGCCGCCCGCACGCGCTCATAGGGGCCAGTCTCGCCCGCCGTTTCCCAGCGGAAGCGATTCATCATCAGCGCAAAGCGGCGTGCGCGTTTATCGACGCTGATGTCGCCGACGCGCACCAGCGCGTCCTGCACAGCCGCGGCAATGATGTCGAGGTCGGCTGCGTCCTCGGCCATCAATTTCAGCAAGCCCGCCATCAGCCTCAGTCTTCTCCTCGCTGCCGCGCGATCTGCGCGCCGCACGCGGCGAGCTTAGCTTCCAGCCCTTCGAAGCCGCGATCCAGGTGATAGACGCGATTGACGATGGTTTCGCCCTCGGCCGCCAGCCCCGCGATCACCAAGCTCACCGAAGCGCGCAAATCCGTCGCCATTACCGGCGCGCCGGCCAGTTTCTCAACGCCGGTGACCACGGCTTCGTTGCCATGCACTTCAATCTTAGCGCCGAGACGCGTCAGCTCGGGCGCGTGCATGAAGCGGTTCTCGAAGATCGTTTCCTTGATCCGCGATTCGCCGTCAGCGAGGCACATCAGCGCCATCGCCTGTGCTTGCAGGTCGGTGGGAAAGCCAGGGAAGGCAGCCGTTTCGAAGTTCGCAGCTTTCAGCCGTTGACCACGCTTGCGCACGACGCGCAGTCCGCGCCCCTCAGCGTCCACTTGAACGCCCGCTTCGCGCAGAAACTTAATCATCGCGCCCAGATGTTCGAACCGGGCGCCGGCCAGCAGCACGTTGCCGCCCGCCGCCGCCGCCGCCATTGCGTATGTGCCCGCTTCGATACGGTCCGCGACCACAGCGTGCTTGGCGCCCTTTAGCGACGTCACGCCTTGGATGTGAATCTCAGCTGTACCCGCGCCTTCGACCCTGGCGCCCATCGCATTCAAGCAATCGGCGAGGTCGGCGATTTCAGGTTCGCAAGCCGCGTTCTTCAACACCGTTTCGCCCTGCGCCAGCACCGCCGCCAACATCGTGTGCTCGGTCGCGCCCACCGAGACGAACGGAAACTCGATCGCCGCGCCCTTCAACCCGCGCAGCGCCGCAGCCTTCACGTAGCCTTGCTCGATATGAATATCGGCGCCCATCGCTTCGAACGCCTTCAAGTGCAGATCGACAGGCCGCGCCCCGATCGCGCACCCACCCGGCAACGACACCGTCGCGTGCCCAGCGCGCGCTAGAAGCGGCCCCAGCACGTTGAACGAAGCGCGCATCTTCCGCACTTGATCGTAAGGCGCGATGGTCGAGAGAATTTCCGCCGCGTGCATGCGCAGCGTGCGCGTTTCCTTGATCCAGGTGATCTCGACGCCGAGGCTCTGCAGCAGCTGCGTCATGAAGCGCGTGTCTGCGAGGTCGGGCATGTTTTCGAGCATCAACGGCTCGGCCGAGAGCAGCGAAGCGGCTTGCAGCTTCAGCGCCGAATTCTTGGCCCCGTAGATCGGGATCGTGCCGTTGAGGGGCGCGCCCCCGGTGATGACAATGCGGTCCATAAACGTCTCTCGCGAGGCCCGGCCCAAAGCAGATTTAGGCCCGGTTATGGGGTGCGGCCCGGGCGTAAGCAAGGCGAGCGCCGGGCGCCAGCCATGCCCGTCAGTCCTTCTTAGGCGCCGGCTTTTGCACGGCCTTTCGGCGGGCAATGTTGCGTTTCAGAGCCTCAGCCAAGCGCTTTTCGCGGGCATTCGGAGGCGGCGGCGGTTTGGCCTGCATATCACGAATCGACCCAAGCGGCGGGCGCGGCTAGTCTGCCGGGCGGGGAGACGACATGACGCTCGAAGCGGCGCCGGCGCAATCTTTCGCGCACACTGGCAGGTTTTTCAACGTCCTCGGCTTGGCGTTGAAGAATGCGGGGCTGACGGTCGTCACGCTCACGCTCTATCGCTTCTGGGCGCGCACCTCCATGCGACGCCGCCTCTGGTCGCGCGCGTGGGTGATGGGCGACGCGCTCGAATACACGGGCACCAGTTGGGAACTCTTTCGCGGCTTCCTGATCGCGCTGCCGTGTTTCTTTTTGCCCGCGACCTTTATCCTCTACATCGCGCCCTTGATGATGGACCCGGCGACGGCGGGGTGGCTCACCTTCGGCTTCTATGTCGCGCTCGTGCCGTTGATCGCGGCGGCGCGCTATTGGATGCGCCGCTATCAACTCTCGCGCACGCGCTGGCGCGGCATTCGCCTCGGCCTCGCCGGATCGGCCTGGAGCTTCGCCGCCGCATCGTGGGGCTGGTGGATCCTGCAACAGCTCTCGCTCGGCTGGTACACACCGGCCGCGCACATGAACCGTGCACGGCTGATGTGGAACAACACCCGCTTCGGCGATCAGCCGTTTCAATTCATCGATGACGGCGACTCGCCGCAGCAAGGCTTATGGGCGCCGTTCGCGCTCGGCTGGTTCGGCACCATCATCGCCATCTTTCCCGCGATGATGCTAGCGGGACTAGTC
>QBMO01000024.1:0-6630 GCA_003242075.1 Alphaproteobacteria bacterium | reverse complement strand
AGTCACCGCCATCCTCGTCGAACAGGGGCTCTTCGAAGCGCCGACGCCGGGCGCGGAGCCGGGCTTGGCCTTCTCCATCACGTTCGGCCTGCTCACGCTCGTCGGCGCCGTGGTGCTGGCTTATTCGTTCTGGGCGCCCTACCGCGCCGCCGCCATGAACCGCGTCGCTTCGCTCATCACGCTCGACGGCGCGCGCTTTCAACTCAAGGCCCGCACCTTCTCGCTGCTCTTCGTGCAGCTTGCCGGATGGATCCTCACCATCTTCTCCGTGTTCTTGCTCGCGCCGGTCGCTGGCTTTTTGCAGGTGCGCTACGTGCTGAATCGGCTGGAAATCGTCGGCACGCCGCGCTTCGCCGAGATCGGCCAGGACGTGATCGGTGAACCGAAAGCCGGCGAAAGCCTGGGTGACGCGTTCGATCTCGACATGGGCGTGGGGGTGATCTGATGCACGCCCGCTACGCCGACGGCCGCGCCGCCGTGCTGCGCGACGCGCAAGTGGATCTCGGCCCCGAGGGGCTGACGATCCGCGTTGGCGATGTGCAGCACGCCTGGACTTACGCAGAACTGCGCCGCGGCGACGACGGCAATGGCCGTATCGTGCTCAAGCGCAAACTCGACACCGGCGAACGCTTACAGTTGGACGTCAACGCCGCCGGCCTGCTGCGTGCAGCCGCGCCAAACCTGTTTACACCGCAAGCGCAAGGCGTTGAGCGGCCTCTCGTCGTTGGCGGGGTCATCGCCGGCGCCTGGTCGCTGGCGGCGGTTTTCTTGGTCGGCATTCCGTTCGCGGCCGATCCGATGGCGCGCTACATGCCGCCGCAATATCGCGAGCAGATCGCCGACATCTCGTGGTCGCAGGTCAACACCATGGCGGAGTATTGCGACGATAGTGACGAGGCGGCAGACATCCTCAACGCTCTCGCATTCCGGATCATGGAGGCATCCAACGTCCCGCACCGCGACGCGGTCTGGATCACGCTGATGGACGCCAACTTCCCGAACGCCTTCGCGCTGCCGGACAATTCCATCGTCGTCACCGATGAGTTGATCGCGATGGCCGAACACCCCGACGAACTCACTGGCGTCATCGCTCACGAGATCGCGCACGTCGAACTCAACCACGTCATGCAAGGCGTCATCCGCCAGATGGGCGCGGGCATCTTCTTCGACATCGTCTTCGGCGGCGCCGGCGCCGGCCAAGCCATCGCCATCGCCTCGGTCAATCTCACCGGCCTGCGCTACACGCGCGACGACGAAACCGAGGCCGACACGCGCGGCCTCGATTTTCTCGACGCCGCCAGCATCGACACTGGCCCGCTCGCCCGCATGTTCGACCGCATCCAGGAGCTGCAGCAAGAAGAGGTGGGCGACATCCCCTCCATGCTGTCCTCACACCCCGCCAACGATGAGCGCGCCGCCGCCGCCCGCGGCCGCTCACGCCCTGGCCTTGCGCCCTCGCTCAACGACCGCGAGTGGGCCATCGTCCGCCAGGCTTGCGGCGGGGGCGATATGCAGGAGCAAACCGCCGAAACACCCGCAGCCAGCACTGCACCCGCCGCAAGCGCCCCAGCGCCGTCCGGTCCTGAGCAGGCTCAATCGGGTGCGGCGAACCCGCCCTGACATCGCCCGCCGGGCGGGCTTCCATCCCCGGGCGACGCGGGCTAGAAGCCCCGGTCTTCGGACGCCGCGGTAGCTCAGTGGTAGAGCGCACCCTTGGTAAGGGTGAGGTCGTGAGTTCAATCCTCACCCGTGGCACCATCCTTCGCTCGCGATAGTCTGCTTAGGATGTCCTTCGGAGCCTTGGCGTGGGAGGACGGTGGTCCCATCCGCGAGCTTCGGATGGCTTACGCCACTCAGCATCACCCGCCTAAGCGCGCCAACGCCGCCTGATAATTCGCCAACTGCGCAGAATAATATTCAGGCGCAGCGCCCGCCGCCGCGCGTCGCGCTTCCAGCGCCTTTTCTTCTTCTGTCAGTTCTGTCGCGTTCGGATTGAGCAACGCCTCGTACGCTTGCCGCACGATCGAGATCGCCGCCGAGAGTTCGGCTTTGGTGCGCGCAATCGCGTCCTTGCTGTCGAGTTTCAGATCGGCGGCGACGAGACCCAAACCGTAAGTCTTCAACGCCGCGCGCCCGCCGCCATTGGTGCTGACAATGCCCTGCGTTAGCCCAAGCGCGCCCAATGCATCGCGGCCAGCGCGGCCAGGATCAATGCGCAGCGCCTGGCCGTCGCGCGGCGTAATCTGAATCCGTTCGACGCCATCCTCGCGCAAAATCTGAGCGCGGCCGGCTGAGCCGATGGCGCGATTGATGCTCGCCACCAGCGACGCCATCGTATCGGTAGCGCTGATCCGTATGGTGGTGAGACGCCGCCCTTCAGCGCCGATGCGAAACTCGTCGCCGACGCGCAGCGCACTGCGCTCCACCAGCGGCGCCGATTGCGAGACGCCCACGACGCCCCGCGGCAGGCCAAGAACATCGAGCGGCGAAGCCCCGCTCTGATCCACGGCAAGGCCGGTCAGCGCCATTACGCCGCCCGAGGACGTGAACGTCCGCGTCCAATCGACATCGCCGCCGTCATCAAGCCGCGCCAGGAAGCCGCTCTTCGCATTGGCGCCGCCGGAGCCCGCCAACACACCGCCATTTTCGCCCGCCGCGTAAACGACCCCATCGACGATCGCGATGCTTTTTACCGCATCGTCCTGCGCCGAGCCCAAATAGCTGGCGCGATCGAGCGCCGTCGAACTCAAATCCGCATCGAGCCGCGCAACGAAACCATCCTTGCCAGCGACGCCGCCGCGCGCCGTTGCGCCCAACGTCAGTCGATCCGCGCCGACGGCGCCGCCCACATAAAGCGCGGCGCCGTCAGCCGCGATCGTGTTGATGGCGCCGCCGTGGAAGTAGCCGATGTCGCGCGTCGCGCCGACCGTAAGGCCCGCGCCAGAGGAGTAAGCAAAGCTCCGCAGCACGCCGCGGTTGTCTTCAACGCCGCCGGTGAAAATCTCGAGCCCGCCGCCGCCATCGTCGCGCACCAGCAAGGCGCTCGCGGTGTCGGCAAAGCCTGTGCCGAACTGACGGGTGAACAATTCCGCGCCGCTCGCCGAATAGCCGCGCACGTAACCGTCCGAACCACCGAGCGCGACGTTGCCGCCGATCGATCCCTCGGTCCGCCCGGCAACCACCAAGCTCCCGTTCGACGCAAACGCGATCGCCAGAGCCTCATCGTTGCCGGTCGCGCCGCGCCGCGCCGTCCATAATTCTTCGCCGTCGGCGGCAAATACGGTGACGAACGAATCCGCCGCGCCTTTGGCTGACGTTCCCGAGAGCGCACCCTCAACCGAACCCGCAACCGCCACTCTGCCATCGGCGCCCACGGCCAGCGAAAACCCGCTCGCCGATTGGCTGGCGCCGAGCATTTGCGTGAAGGCGAGCTTGCCGGCGCTGTCGTATTTCAGCAGCGCCACATCGCGCGCGCCCTTGATCGCGCTCGTCGCTGAATCGCCTGAAAGGTCGGCCAGCACGAACACCGAACCATCCGCCGCCGTCGCCACCGCGCGCGCGGTCGCCACTTTCGCGCCGCCGCCAACGGCGATGTCGAACGCCCGCCCCGGAAACCAAGCTGAGGTATTGGACGAGGGCGCGACGAAGTTTGAGACGGCGGGGATTGTCTCCGTCACCGCCGCGCCACGGCCGGCGCGCTCAGCCACCCGCAAGGCGCCGACCGGATCGTCCGCGTTGCTCGCCACGTCGATCGGATCGAGCGTTGCGCCATGCGTTGCGCCGCCGAGCGCGATCGCGCTGACGCCACGGATCGTATGCGAACTGCCCGTCACAACACCCAAGCCAGCGCCGCCGCCGGACAGCGCCGTCGCCACAACGCCAAGATCATACCCTTGCGCCGCCAGCGCTTCGTTCAAACGCAGCGCCGCGCTTTCCAGCGTGCGCGCATCGCCCGGCTCAAGCACAGCACTCACAGTCCGCTCGCCCCAAGCCGTCGTGAACGTGATCGACACGTTCTGATCGCTCAACAGCGCAGCCACATCATCGCTCACGCCGGTGGCTGCTTGCGTGCTGGTGAAACTCCGCTCCGCCGCGTGCGCGCCGCCCAAGCCAAAAGCTGGCGCTTCAGCCTGCAAAGCGAGCGCATCGCCGTTGACGCTGACCGAGAGCAGGCGATGCCCGGCGCTTTCCGCCACCGACCATTCCGTCAGATCGCCGCCACTCGCGCCAACATAAACGCCGCCCGCATTAAGCGCCACGTCGAGCCGGTCCTGCAGCACCGAGCTCCATTGGCCCGGGGAAATGTCCGGATTGTCCGCCCGCTCTTGCGCGCTGATCGACAGGCTGATCGTTTTCTCGCCAGTCGGCGTCGCCACCACGACTTCGATATCGAGCGCGCCCGTATGCGTCAGCAGCGGCGAGGCCGCGGCGTTCCACGTCCGCACAGCATCGCCATAAACTTGCCCCGCGCCACCGCTCGGCAGGCCACCGCTCGCCCAGGCGCCCGGCGCCTGCAAGTCGCCCTCGAACGCATCACCGTTCAGCGTCGCTGTGATCGCTGTAACGCTATGCATCGCGTCCATGCGCAACGTCAGAGCGCCACCGTCATCGACGAGAGAAACTGCCGCGGATACGCCGCGTTCGCGCAGTTTATCGTTAAGCTGCTCGGCCAGTGTCGCGGCATCGATGCCGTCATCGCCACCATCGATGCTGATGCTTTGCGTACCGCTCGCCGTTGTGATCACGAACGTCTGCGTGCCGACAAAAAGGTCGCTCGCCGCCGCCACGCCCGCCGCTTCGAACCGGCGCGCAAACACGCCGTCGCGCAGGCCGCCGACCATGCCGGGCTGCTCGACCGTTTCCAAGCTCGCAGCCTTGCCGCTGATGGTCACCGCCGAAGCTTTGATTTCACCCGCGCCGAGCACCCGAAATCCGAGATTGCCGTTATCCTCCCAGACATCGACGCCAGCCGCGACGCCTTGCTCGTGCAGCAATTGCGTCAGCCGCTCGGCCACATCGTCGAGCATGGCGCGATCATCGCTTTCGCCGCTGCGCGTGCGCCAGCCTTCGAGATCGTCGCTGCGCCATGCCGTCGTCACCGAAATCGTGCGGCCATCGCCCATATCGAGCTTCAGGATCGCTTCGCCAGCGGCGCGCAATTTGTCTTCGAACGAATTGGCGCCATCGGAGACGAGCGCGTTGGTGCGCTGCTCATTGTATGAGCCGGTCGGCGCGCCATAAGGATCGCCCGGCCCTAGCCAGCCATCGGAAACGTAGGCGCCCGTTGCATCGGCTGTGGCGCCAGGCCGATCCAGCCATTGCGCCTGACCAGCGGCGTCGCCCACATCTTCAAGCTTGATCAGCCGCGCGCCATTGGTGGTCGAGCCCACCACGTAGAACGCCGGATTGGCGCCGACGGCCTCGAACGAGACCTTCTCGTTGCTGCGCACATCCACCTTGAGCGCGTATTGCCTAGGCCCCGTGTATTTCGATTCCACCGCGCGGCCCGCAATCACGACCGTGTTCGTCTTCGGCGTCTGGTCCACCGCTTCAAGTCGCGTTGCGGCGCCCGCTGCGGCCAGCCTACCATTGACGAAGCTGATCACTGCCCCGAGCGAACGCGTGACCGAGCCCATTTGTGAGAGATCGATATCGACGGTGCGCATCGTCCCGCCAGCGGAGGTCGCGGTGATCGTGAACTTCGCATCGGCGGCAAGGCCTGCGACCTTTTCGTAAAGCCCACCTTTGTGAATGAGGCCGGTCAGATAATCTTCCGACTTCGTCGGCAGCGCCAAGGTCGTCTGCGCTGCGTCAACGCGATCGCCTTGGGCTAAGCGCATGTCTTCGAACTGCTGCTGCGCGAAGAACGCTTCGAGTTCGGTTAGGCCACGCGTGAATTGTGCGGTCGTGCGCGCCAGATCGGCCTTGCTGATCTTTTCGTCCTGCGCACTCGTCGCCAAGGCCTGCAGTGTCGAGATGCCGGAATAGAGCGCAAAGAGACGTTTATAGTCGCCGGTCGCGCCGAGGTCCGAATAGAGCTTCGATTCGGTGTCGAAGAACGATTTATTGGTGAGCGCGCGCTGCACCAGCGCCGCCGCACTCGGCGACACGCCTGGCGTCCACACCGGCGCGAGCGGCGCATTTGGGTCTTGGGTGACCGCACTCGTGTCAGCGCCGATGCCAGCCCGCGCCCGTGCATAGGCCACCAACATGTCGGCGCTGATCGTCGACGACCCGCTCGACGATGTGCCGAACAGGGCCGAGGCGACGCCGGATGTAATGGAATTGACCAAAGCGCACTCCGCGAAGCGGCTAGCTTCGCAGACGGGTCGTAAACGCGGGGTTGGCGCCTAAAGGTTAACGGACGAACGCCGCCTGCTCGGCGAACTCTCGGAAGACCGGGTATTCGAGCAGCCGGGGCCACAATTGAATGCCCTGCCAGATCGACAGGCCCGTCACCAACACC
Organism: Alphaproteobacteria bacterium; assembly: GCA_003242075.1. Classification (GTDB taxonomy): domain Bacteria; phylum Pseudomonadota; class Alphaproteobacteria; order Caulobacterales; family Aquidulcibacteraceae; genus Vitreimonas. Next base: position 164 of record QBMO01000024.1, on the reverse strand, counting down.
GCCGCCGCCGCCAATAAGAGCCGCGCCGGCGCAATCTTGGTCACGTATCCCGCCAGAGGCGCGGCCACCAAGCCGCCGATGATCAGACCGCCCAGCGCCGCGCCGCCAGCAGCCAGGCCGCCCTCAAGCTCCAGACGGCCGGTGAACAAGGTCCAGATAAAGGT
>QBMO01000023.1:29331-34503 GCA_003242075.1 Alphaproteobacteria bacterium | reverse complement strand
TGTCGGACGCGCCGAAAGCGCCAAAATTGGCCTCGACGGCTGCGGCGATGTGGATATCGAGCAGGTCGAGGACGAAGCCGAGATCAGCGTGTCCCACGACGCGGTGATGCGGATTTATGACGTGGGCGACCTGGTGGCCGTTCTCGCCGGGGAGGGCTCGATCACAGCCGGGATCGTGCGCGATGCGCTGACGGTATCGATCGCCGGGCCAGGCAGGTTTAACGCCGCCCGCGCCGACGGTCCGACCAGTTTCGTCATCCAAGGGCCGGGCGAGGCCACCGTCCGCGACGGCGACGCCGAAGAGTTGTCGGTTGTCATCAACGGACCGGGCCGGGTTACCCACAACGGCACGGCTGAATCTCTCGATGTTGTCATTGTCGGCGGCGGCGCGGTGCGCGTGCAAGACGTGGAAGGCGCGATTTCCCGCCGGATCATTGGCGGTGGAGACGTGTTCATCGGCCGCTGATCCGCCTTTGCGGACGGCGAGAATCCGATCATGAGGGCGCTTCGTGGGACGCATAATGCGTCAGAGGAGGTGGCCTATGCCCGCAGCGATTTCATGCGTGACGTTTCCAGTAGACGACCTGCAAAAGTCGATTGCGTTCTATCGCGACGGCTTGGGTCTCACCATTGAAGAGCAGGACGAAGAGCACGCCTCGATCGACGTCGACGGCGTCTATCTTGTGCTTTTGGACCGCAGCGAGTTCGGCACGTACGTCGAGAAGGTCGGCCATCGCCCGGCCGCCCGCGGCGCGTCGGAAACCATCATCTCGTATTTCGCCGAAAGCCGCGGCGACGTCGACGCGCTGATCGCCAAGGCGAAGGGCGCAGGCGCGACGGTGGCGGCGGCCTCCGACGATGACGGTGTGTACTCCGGCTACTTCACCGATCCCGACGGCCATACCTGGGAAGTGCTGTTCGACAGCGAATAAGCCAATTATCGCGGCGCCTGCGCTGATGTGCGAAGGTTGTACGGCGGCGGTGTGATGGACTAGCTTCAGTGTATGCTGAACTATTCCGTCGCGCCGTCGCTGTTTTGCGTTGTGCTGGCTGCGCTGACTTTAAGTGCATGCGCTTCCGCGCCGCCGCTGGCTGCGCCCGCGTGCGCAATGTCGGACGAGGATGGGGCCTGGATCGATCGCTCTGTCGCTGCCTGGAGATTTGCGACACGTGAGATTGGTGGCTTTGAGCCGCCGGTCGACATGCAGAGCGTATTCTTCGACGCCGATTGTGTTTGGGTAAGCAGCGATGCGCTTGGCGGCGCGAGCGCTCCGACCTGGCGCGTCAGCGCTCACGCGGGTGTGGTGACGCTGCCAGATGGCGAGGAGATGCCGGCGGGCGTGACCTCGTTTACGACCGATGACGGTCGCGGCGCGCGTTACTTTGTCATGCCGATGCCGAGCGTGTGGGCCGCTGGCGGCGTGAGCAACGCGACTTTGGGCTTGGAAACGATGATGACCGGCGTTCTGTTGCACGAGGGCGCCCACGTTGTGCAAATCCCGACTTATGGCGCGCGCATTGATCGATTGTCCGAAGCGAACAACCTGCCGGACGATTTCAATGATGACAGCATGCAGCGGCGTTTCGAGGCCGACGACGTATTCGCCGCGTCAATCGAGCGCGAGACCGAGTTGTTGTTCGCCGCCGCCGTCGCGCCTGACGACGGCGAAGCGCGGCGGCTTGCCTTCGAGGCGCGGGAGCTGATGCGCGCACGGGCGGCGCGGAGCTTTGTCGGTGAGGCCGCGTACTGGGCGGAGGCGGAAGATGTGTGGTTGACGTTCGAGGGCTCTGCGCAATGGTTGGGCTATCAATGGGTAACGAGCCCGCGGGACGGCGCCGCACCGCATTTCGACGCGATGCCAGGTTTCGATCAACGCAGTCGTTGGTGGTCGCAGAAGCAAGGGCTGGCGCTGTTCATGGCGCTGTCGCGGTTAGACGACGGCGCTTGGCGAACGACGGTTTTCGGAGATGGATCGAAGACGGGGCTGGAGTTGATCGATGAAGCGATAGCCGCTGACGGCCCGCGCTAGCACAAAAGGGCCCAGCATCACTGCCGGGCCCTTTATCGTTGCAGCGTTTAGCGCTGTTAGTGGACGTTGCCGTCGGCGAGCGCTTCGGCGGCGCGGGCGCCGCGGTCGGCGAGATCGGCCCCGGCATTGGCTGCGCGATTGGCCAAATCGGCGCCGGCGCGCGCCGCACGGTCGGCGACATCGCCTAAGCCATCACGTTCCGTATCGGTGAGCGGGGTTGCGCTGCCGATCAACGCGCCGATCGCGAGCGCAATGGCGCCAACCGCGAGCGGTGTGTTTTGGTAGAGGTCTTCCGCGCCATGGCGTACGTCTGACGCCCGTTGGCCGAGGCGCTCAGCTTGATCCTTGGCGAAGTGCGAGACGTTCGAGGCGGCCGTGCCGACGCGCTCACGGATGTCCGAGGCGCGGCGCTGGACGCCTTCGACCGTCTTGTCCACGCGCGCTTTGAACTCATGGGCGGCTTCGCCGGCCATTTGCTTCAGGTCGAGCGCCTTGGCGTAGGCGGTGTGAACGCGCTCATTGTAGGCGTCGTCGCTTTCGCCGGTGTTGCGCGGCGTTGCCCAGCGCGCTTCTTCGAGCGAGCGATAGCGCGTTTCGTGGCGCCAATCGTCAGTGTTGACACTGTTGCCTTGGCGGCCTTGTACAAACAGCAAACCAACGCCAGCTGCGATGAGCAGAGTCGGCATTGGATTGTCGCGAACCTGGCGACCGAGCTTGCTGGCGAACTGGCCGGCTTGGCCCTGGGCGAGGCCCAGAACTTCATCCAGCATTTGGCCGGGCGAGAGCTTGCTGCCAAGCGCCGAAAGGGTGTCGTTCAAACGATGACGCGACGCGTTGACGTCGGCCTCGATGCGATCGGTTTCCATACTCATAGCGGTGTAGTCTCCTTGATGAGGCGAAGGTCGGCTTTCACTTGGTTGGTGGTGCGCGGCAGCGCGAAGTCGACCGAGGCGGCCTTGAGGCCGGATTTGATGAGGAAGTAAGCGAGCGTCGCGCCGACGAGCCCGGCGACGAACGCGCCCGCCCACATCGGCATCGACTCACCCAGCGCATACGCAAGCGCGAACAAGCCGAGCGTCACGGCGCCGCTGGCAAAGGCGACGCCAATGGCGGCGCGGACGACGCCCGCGCCCATGCTCTTGACGCTGTCCATCGCTTCGGCGCGCGCGAGGCGGATTTCGTTACGCATGAGATCGCCGACTTGCGACGCCAGATCCATGGTCAGTTCGGGGAGAGTGCGTTCGCCTTGCATGATCACATACCCGGCGTGGAGCTGGTGTATGGATTGTATTGCTCGTTCGAGTCTGCATCGGTCGCGCGCTCGATTGCGGTCTTGCCAACGCGGGCGAGGGCAAAGCCGAGAGCGACGCTGGCGCCGAGGAAGATTGCCGGATTGCGGCGCGCAAAAGCGTTCAGATCGCTGACGCCGCGCGAGACGTCGCCATCCGCGAGTGAGCGCGTTGCATTGTCGAGGCTTTCGGCGGACTTGCGCAGGACGTTGCCGATCCAGGCATTGTCGGGTTGCACGTCATCGGCGGCGCGGCGCAGCGCGGACGCTGTCGTTTGCGCGGACTGAGCGACGCTTTCAACGCCTTGTTCCACTTTGTGCTTGGCGGCGTCCTTGCCGGTCTCAAGCAATTGGGTCGCGGAATCCTTTATCCGGCGAGCGGAATCAGCCGGCGTGGCGCTGGGCGCGCCATTGGTGTTGTCCATTGTTCATCTCCTCTTTGGAGTGAACGCAACGCCGCTTTATCGCCGTCGTTCCGACGCCAACTGCATGTGATGCAGAAAGATGCATCACGTACCGCATGCGCGCGCGTGTGTGCTATCCGCGGGCGCCGGAGTACCGGGACATGGTGTGCGCGCCGTTATTCATCGATCCAAACTTGGCGTTTGCCGGTAGCATCCGGCGTAGAGATGACGCCCTCGCGTTCGAGGTGTTCGATAATCATCGCGGCCTTGTTGTAGCCGATTTTGAGCTTGCGCTGGAGATAGGACGTCGTGGCTTTGCGGTCGGCGATGATGATCGCGCGCGCTTGCGCGAGCAGCGTCAGGTCTGAAGGCGGCGGCGCGGGGATTTCACGTCGTGATGAAATTTCGGGCCAAACACTGACCAGATCGGCGAACGCTTGATGCGCTGTGCTCCAGGCCTCGTGGGCGGCGGTCAGCATCTCGAGCCGCAGCTCCATGACATCGCTGTCGGTCGGGGCGTGTTCGCTGAGGCAGCTCACGGACTCATCGCACTCAACCAGGATACGGTCGCGATCGAGTGTCACCGTTACGCAATCGTCATGGCGGAAGTAGCCGCGGACGCGGCTGGCGAAGAGGTCGAACAACCGCTCCAATCCGCCCGCCAGCGTCACTGTCGAGCGCTGCGTCGTGTAGACGTAACCGGCGGGCGAAGCGTGCGATCCGAGTTCAGTGTTCATAGCGCTGAGACGATCATGCGCGGTGCGTTGTTGCAAGCTTGCTTTTAGCGCGTATCTTGCTCGATCGCGCGGCGGCTCATGTCGGAGAGATAGGCGTAGAGATCGGCGACTTCGTCGTCGCTCCAATGCACGAAGCGGCCGCGTGCGACGGGACCCATCATGGGCAGTTCGGCGCCGCTGGATGGCGCGCCTTCGCGCATCAAGCGCGTGAACTGTTCGGGCGTGTAGGCGCCGATGACGATGAGATCGGGGGCGCTGCCGGGCCAGGGCGCGTTGCCGCGCAGATCGAAGCCGTGACACTCGTTGCAGCTGGTCATCGCGAGATACTCCCCCCGTGCGATGCGCGGATCCGTATTCTCTTGCTGTGTCAGCGGCGGAACCTGGTCGAGCCACTTTGGCATCGCGCCGTCTTCGCCGCGCGCGATGGCGAGGCGCACCATGAAGTCGCCGGCGATGCGCTCGAACAGCGGCGCTCGTTCGCCTTGCGGCGCTGCGTCCGATACCGGCGCGCTGCGCAGATACGCGTAGAGTGCTGCGACGTCGGCGTTGGTCATGCGCACGAAATTGTAGGAGGGCATCGAATAGAGCGCGCGGCCAGTGTGGCCGATGCCTTGGCGCAACGCGGCTTCGAACACCGGCGCCGATTGCGCGCGCGCTAGCGCCGTGAGGTTCGGCGTCGCGACCGCGCCAAACATGATCTCGCCTTCGAGGTC
>QBMO01000023.1:14917-29321 GCA_003242075.1 Alphaproteobacteria bacterium | reverse complement strand
GTCGGCGCCGTGGCAGCCGCGGCAGCCGCGCGTCGCCGCCAGATGCTCGCCCCAAGCGAGGGCGGCGGCGTCGGTCGGGACAGGATGTGTGAACGCGGCGGCTGGCGTGTAGCCGCGAAAATGCAGTTCGCTGGCGCCATAGACCCAAGCCGCAAACAGCGCTGTCAGGCCAATCAGCCCGCCAACCCCCAGCCCAATCCAGTGCACGATCCGCATTCGCCCCTCCGCCCCGCAGCATCGGACCACGCGTTTCCGGGCCCGGCAACGGCTCTCCCGCCCTTGCCCGTCCGGCGCCCTTGGGGCATAAGCGCGGCCTTGGCCGGCGGGACGATGTTCCGTCGGATGATGCTCCCATGCCTCCCGCAAGCGATACGGCCAGCGGCGGCCTGGGTGGGTCTAGGAGTTTAGCTCAGCTGGTAGAGCATCGGTCTCCAAAACCGAGGGTCGTGGGTTCGAGTCCCTCAACTCCTGCCATCCTCGGCTTGTCGGCCGGGCGGCGAAGCACGATGTGACGATAAAGAGTATTAGGAAGAACGCAGCGCATGTCGATTGACACTCCCGAGCAAGACAATGAACCGCGGCGCAGAGGCGGGCCGTTCCGTTTTTGGAGCGAGGTTCAAGCCGAAGGGCGCAAGGTCACTTGGGCGACGCGCCAAGAAGTGACGGTGTCGACCATCATGGTGCTGATCTTCGGCATCACCGCGGCGATCTTCTTTTATCTGGTCGACACGCTGTTACGCTTCATCGTCGGCCTCATTCTCGGTTTGGGTTGATCACCATGGTTGAAGTCCAGGAAACGCAGGCCGAGCAAGCCAAGCCCCGTCACTCGGGCAAGGCCAAGTGGTATATCGTCCACGCCTATTCCAACTTTGAAGCGAAGGTCGCCGAAGCGATCCGCGATCAGGCTGGGCGCCAAGGCCTCGAAGAACAATTCGAAGACATCCAGGTGCCGACCGAGGAAGTCACCGAAGTCGTGCGCGGCTCCAAGAAAGTGCGTCAGCATCGCCATTTCCCCGGCTACGTGCTGGTGAAAATGGAAATGACGGACGAGGCCTATCACCTCGTGAAAAACACGCCGAAGGTGACGGGCTTTCTCGGCACCCAGAACAAGCCGCAAGCGGTGTCCGATCGCGAAGTCGAACGCATTTTGGGCCGCGTCGCCGAAGTCGGCGCGCAGAAGCCGCGTAACCTCATCCACTACGAAGTGGGCGAGCGCGTGAAGGTGTCAGACGGCCCATTCCAGAGCTTCGAAGGCATGGTCTCGGAAGTGGACGAAGATCGCGGGCGCCTGAAGGTGGCCGTCATGATTTTCGGCCGCGAAACGCCGGTGGACCTCGAATACGCGCAAGTCGAAAAGCTGCGCTGATCGACGCTTCTACTCGTGTATTTCGTAGCGGATCGGCACAATCACACGGCCGCCGACGCTGATGCGTGGATCCTCGGGTGAAGCAATATAAAGTTGCGACAACCGCAGCGCGGCGGCGCCAAAATCATACCCCGCTGGCGTTTCGCTCCGGACAGCGCAATCAAGCTTGTACTCATCCGTGATCGTACACAGGAGTTCGACGCGGCCCTCGACACCCTCCGCCAACGCGCCAGGCGGATAGGTTTCGCGGTAGTCGCGCATGCTCGGCTGTTGCGCCGCCCATGGAACGGGCTGGACATATTGCGCCGCCGCGGGCACGGGCAGCACAAACAGAGCGAGCGCAAGAGCCAACCGGTTCATGGGCGATCTCCTAGCGCGACGCGGACGTAAACGGTAGCGGCGCCTACAGGGGAAAAGCGTTGGGTCCCCGGGCTGGCTTGGCTATGGCGCGTGGGATGACCAAGATGCTGATCCGCTGCCTAGTCCTCGCTGTCGCCCTGGCCGGCGGGTCGGCTCATGCGCAGGACGAAGACATCATCGTGACGGCCACCAAGCGCGGCGATGCGGTCGCTCAGGATTTGCCGATCGCGCTCAATGCCTATGGCGAAGAAGATTTGCGCGCGCGCAACGTCGAGGATTTGCAGTCGCTCTCTTACGCGATCCCGAACGTGCAGCTCGAAGACATTGGCACGGCGCGCGGGATTGCGAATTTTTCGATCCGTGGCGTGGGCGTCAATTCATCGATCGCGTCCGTCGATCCGGCTGTCGGCTTGTTTGTGGATGGCTTGTATGTCGGCGTGAACGCGGGCGCGTTGAGCGATCTGTTCGACGTCGAGCGTGTGGAAATTCTGCGCGGGCCGCAGGGCACGCTTTATGGGCGCAACGTCACGGGCGGTGCGGTGCTGGTGCGCACCCGCGGGCCGAGCGATGTGTTTGAAGCGCGGGGGCGCGTGGCGGTTGAGACCGGGCTGAACGTGATTGCCGACACGGCGATCTCGGGGCCGATCGCGGACGGGCTGCTGTCCGGGCGCTTGGCGATTTATCACGCTGACGACGATGGCTGGCTTGAGAACGATTTCGACGGCTCGTCGTTCGGCGCCAATGAAACCAACATTTATCGTGGATCGCTGCGCTTCACGCCGGCGCGCAATTGGGAATTCATCCTGCGCGCCGAGCAGGGTTACGTCGATGGCGACGGGCCGGCGGGGCAGAACCACGCGATCCATGCGCGCGACGGCTTTAACTTCGCCATCGATAATCGCGGCTATGCGCGCAGCGAATGGGAGCAATTGCTGCTGGAGACGAATTGGCGCGTGCCGTTCGGCGATGGCGTTATCACCAGCATCACCGGCTGGCGCACGGTGGAGGTGCCATGGGCGGCGGACATCGATTCCACCTCGAGCTTCGTATTTCACACCCGCGTTTTGAACCTGCACGAACAATGGAGCGAAGAGCTGCGCTATGCTGGCACGTTCGGCCCGGTTGGGCTGACGGCGGGCGTGTTCTATCTGGAGCAGGAGCTCACCTATATCGACGAGCGCAACTTCTCGCCGACCTTCCGGCGCACCGGCGGCGGCTATGGCGAATTCGTCAGCTGGGCGGCGTTCGCAGACGCGGATTGGCGCGTTAGCGATACGGTGACGCTCAGCGGCGGCCTGCGCTACACGCGCGAGGAAAAAGATAGCTGGATTTCACGCGTACGCCGCGCCGCGGATGACCTCGATGGACCGGGCGTGGCGGTGCCAGGCGAGGGCGTTGACGGTGGCAGCATCGACACGCGCTCACTCGTCTATTCCGATACGCCGTTCAACCAGTCGTGGGATGATCTGTCGCCGCGCCTCGGCGTGCAGTGGCGACCACATGCGGACACGAACTTGTATGCTTCCTGGTCGCGCGCATTTCGTGGCGGCGGCGCGAATTTTCGCACCGCCTCGCTTGGCCTCGCGCCGCGCGCTTATGATCCGGAAGAGCAGAGCACGTTCGAGATCGGCTGGAAGCAGGATTTCAACGCCGGCCGAGGGCGGTTGAACATCGCGTTCTTCCATAACGAAATTGAAGACATGCAGCGCGAGACCAATCAAGCCGATGCCATCTCCGGCGTGCAGCAGATCGTGCTGAATGCCGGCGATGCAACCATCTGGGGCGGCGAGATCGAGGCGCGCTATGCGGTCGACGATAATTGGACGCTCTCGGCGCATGCGGGCTATGTCGAGGGCGAGTATGATCGCATCACCGAGGATTTGAACGGCGATCTTGTCATCAACGCCGCCGACTATGCATTGGAGATCCCGCGCTTGGCGCCGTGGTCGTATGGCGTGGCGGTGGATTACGCGGCGCCAATGGCGGCGGGCACGCTGAGCGCGCGCGTCAGCTACAATCATCGCGACGCGGCGTTCTATAATGACAACAATCTCGGCCGCCTCGCCGAAGTCGATATGGTCGACGCCAATCTCTCCTGGGCGCCCGGCGACGAACGCTGGCAGGTTTCGCTCTATGGCGAAAACTTGCTGAACGAAGCGACCTGGGGCGGCGACACGGTGCTGCCGGCGACAGCGGCGTTCGGCTTCAGCGGCGGCGAGCGGCCGACATTCTCGCCACTCAACAAGGGCCGCGTGTTCGGGCTCGAATTGCGCGTGCGCTACTAAGCGGCTAGGAGCGGCGCATGCCGCTTCCGCACTTGCTCTTGGCCGTCGCCGTCATGGCGGTGTGGGGCACCAATTTCGTCGTTATCGCGTTTGCGCTTGAGCATTTGCCGCCGCTTCTGCTGGCGGCGCTCCGGTTTGCGCTGGTGTTTTTTCCGCTCGCTCTGTTCGTGAAGCGGCCGGCGGGCGTGTCGTGGCGCAATTTGGCGACATACGGCGTGTTGATCGGGGCGGGGCAGTTCGGGCTGCTCTTTCTTGCGATGAAGGACGACATCACTCCGGGGCTCGCTTCGCTCGTGGTGCAGTCGCAGATCTTTTTCACCATTGGCTTATCGATGCGGCTCAGCGGCGAGCGCGTGGGCTTCTATCAATGGGCGGCGCTGGCGCTGGCGACGTCGGGCATTGCGATCATCTTCGCCAATAGTGGCGGCGGGGCCACGCCGTTGGGCTTGGGGCTCGTCTTGCTCGCAGCGCTCTGCTGGGCCGGCGGCAACATCACAGCGCGCGGCGCCAAAGGCGCGCCGATGCTGCCGTACATTGTGTGGTCGAGCGTGTTTGCGGTGCCGCCGCTGGTTGTGTTGGCCTTTGTGTTCGAGGGCTGGCCTGCGATTGAGGGCGGCCTGCGCGATGCGGACGCAGCGTCGTGGGCGGCGGTGGTGTGGCAATCGGTCGGCAACACGCTGTTTGGCTACACGGCGTGGCAATGGCTGCTGGCGCGACATCCGGCTGCGGTGGTGACGCCGATGGCGCTGCTGGTGCCGATCTTCGGCAGGAGCGCGTCCGCGATCGTGCTGCACGAACCGATGCCAGCGTGGAAGCTGATCGCGGCAGGGCTGGTGTTGGCGGGGCTGGCGCTGAATTTGTTGTGGCCGTTGCTGCGGGAGCGGGTGCGAGCGCGAGGTCAGGCCTGAGCTTGTTCGGGGGCTGACTACGAGGTCGCGTTTGACTAGACTCTCCGCCAGCTTGGACACGCCGCCCCACATGCAGAGAAAATTGACCGCAATCCTGTCGGCGGACGTTGTCGGCTATAGCGCCCTCATGGAGGCTGATGAGGCGGGAACACTCGCGCGCCTCAAGTCGAATCGCAGCAGCATCTTTGATCCACTGGTGGCAACCCACGGTGGGCGCTTGTTCAAGCTGATGGGCGATGGCGCACTGGTTGAGTTTTCCAGCGTCATTGCCGCCGTCAACTGCGCGCTGGCGATCCAAGCGGCCAGCGAAGCCGACGCCGCGACGGCGCTCATCCGCTATCGCATCGGCATCAATCTGGGCGAGGTAATTGTTGAGGGCGACGATATTTACGGTGAAGGGGTCAATGTCGCGGCGCGGATCCAGGCGCTGGCGCCGGTGGGCGGCGTGGCGTTGTCGAAAATGGTGCGCGACAATGTTGAGGGCAAAATGCCGTACGCCCTTGAAGACATGGGCGAACACTCCGTTAAGAACATCGAGCGCCCGGTGCATGTGTTTACGGTGCGCGCCGCCGGTCAAGACAAGCTTGAGGATAGCGACGTGAGTGAGCTGCGCAAACTCTCGATCTGCGTGCTGCCCTTCGCCAATATGAGCGACGATCCGCAGCAGGATTATTTCAGCGACGGCATCAGCGAAGACATCATCACGGACCTAAGCAAGGTCTCGGCGTTGACAGTCGTGTCGCGCAATAGCGCCTTTATGTACAAGGGCAAGCACGTCGACCTGCCGAAGGTGGCGCGCGAACTTAAGGTCAGCCATGTGCTGGAAGGCAGTGTGCGCAAGTCGGGCGGCCGGGTGCGCATCACCGCGCAGTTGATCAATGGCGCGACCAACGACCACGTCTGGGCCGAGCGCTATGACCGCGACCTGAACGACATCTTCGCCCTGCAGGACGAAATCTCCGAAGCCATCGTCGCGGCGCTGAAACTGAAGCTGCTGCCGGAAGAGAAGAAGGCGATCGAAGCCCGCGGCACGGAAAGCGCCGACGTCTACAATCTCTATCTGATGGCGCGGCAATACTATCTGAATGGCAATTTCGGCGACGCCCGGCGTGAGGAAGCGATCATCCGCCTGTGCAAACGCGCCACCGAGATCGATCCAGGCTATGCGCGCGCCTGGTCGCTGATGGCGCTGGCGCAGAACTGGCAGCGTTATTATTTCGGCGGTGACGGCGACGGCGGCCTAGCCGCAGCGGAGCGTGCGATTGCACTCGACGGAGGACTTGCTGAGGCGCACGCGGTGAGGGCCGGCATCCTGTTCGAGGATGGTCGGCTCGATGATTCCGAGCAGGAACTCGTGACAGCGCTGCGGCTCGATCCAGAATCTTTCGAGGTCAACCGCGTCGCCGCATTCGTGCGCTATAGGCAGCGCCGTATGGAAGACGCCATCCCTCATTTTGAGAAAGCGACTCAGCTCGTTGACGCCGATTTCAATTCACCAGGGATGCTGCTGAGCTGCTACACCGCGACCGGCGATGAGGCCGCGTGTCGCCGTGTGGCCCAAATTTCGCTGGCGCGCGTGGAGAAAGCGCTCGCCCAAGATCCGAGCAACGGCGCGGCGATGGGTTTTGGCGTGGGCGCCCTGGCGGCGCTCGGCCAAGTCGCGCGCGCTAAAGAGTGGATGGCCCGCGCGCTTTTGATCGACCCTGACAACATGAACATGCGCTATAATTTTGTCTGCGCGGCTGCGGTCGACTTGAAGGACACGGAAGTTGCACTCGAACTGATCGGCCCGTTTCTAGCCACCGCAGCGGTCGATTTTCTCAACCACGCCAAGCGCGACCCCGATCTCGACCCGCTGCGCGGCGATCCCCGTTTCCAAGCCATGATCGCCGCCGCCGAGAAGCGGCTGGGCGTGACGGCGGCCTAGCGGGGAGCGCGACTTACTTTCGCACGCCAATCGTGATGAGATATTCGCTCGGCATCGCTAAGCTAGCCGGTGTGCGGTGGCGCTCGTGCACTCTGCGCCGACTCGGCAAAGCAGTCTCTGGCAGTGGATGCCAGTGCGGTTGTACTTCTAGGATTTTCGACGTTTGCTAACCTGGCGCGCCATCTCAACGAACGCCTTCAGCGCAGCGGAGGGATTGCGGCGGCTTGGATAATAAAGGCAAAGATCGCCAAGCGGCGGCGTCCAATCCTGAAGCAGACGCGTGAGGCGCTTCGCTTCGATATCCGGGCGCACATCCTGTTCCAGGAAGAAGCCAATGCCCACGCCGTCGAGGACCGCCGCCCGCGCAAGGCTTGCTTCGTCTAGTGTGAGCGGGCCCTTCACATCGATCTGCACCAGCTGACCGGCCTTCTCAAAATGCCAACGAAACAAGGCGCCGTTCGGCAAGCGGATGCGAAGGCACTGGTGCGCGTAAAGATCGGACGGCGTTTGCGGCTTTCCGTGCGCCTTGAGATAGCCCGGCGACGCCACGACGGCATGGCGTTGAACACGCCCTAAGGGAAGCGCGATCATATCTGCAGGAACGAGATCCCCCCGGCGTAGACCCAAGTCAAATCCATCGGCGACGATGTCCACCAATCGCCCCTCGGTGACGACATCGACATGCACATCCGGATAACGGCGCACGAACTCAAGCAAGAGCGGCGACATTATCTCGCGGGCGCCTGCGGCGAAGGAGTTGATGCGCAGCACACCGGACGGCGTCTGCTGAGATCGGACTGCGTCCATTGCAGACTGGAGATCGCTTAGTGCTGGCCCCGCGAGTTGTATAAAAACGCGGCCCGCGTCCGTGAGCGACACGCTCCGCGTCGTCCGGTTGAACAAGCGCACGCCGAGATGCTTTTCCAGCTTTCCGACCGCGTTGCTCAGCGCGGTCGTCGACATCTCAAGGGTGAGCGCGGCGCTGCGGAAAGACTGCGCGCGGGCGACGGCGATGACGGCCTCGAGTTCTTGAAGCCCTGGCCGGTACATTGTCCCGCATTTCGAAACACCTTGTCCTTGATTGTCCCGCTTATCAGCTCAAATGTCCACGGCTAAATGCGCTGCGAGGTCACAGAAAGGCTCACCGCAAATGAAACTCTCCGCGCCGCTTCCCAAGCCCATTGCCGACTATGTCGAGGCTAACTCACAGCTCGATCTGGACGGCATGCTGAAGCCTTTCTCGGCCGACGCCGTCGTCCTGGACAACGGAAGCCGCCACGCGGGCCACGCCGGGATACGGGCATTGCTCGAAGAAGCGGTGATCCCGGTCAAAGCGGTCTTCACGCCCGACACGGTGCGTCACGAGAACGGTAACGTCGTGGTCGAAGGGCCTGCTCATGGCGACTTCAAGGGCAGCCCGATCCGCTTCACCTACAATTTCACGCTCGAAAACGACGCGATCAAAGCCTTGGAGATCACGGTATGAGCACCAAGGCTGATCCGACCGAGTTCGCGGGAAAGCGCGTGCTCATCAGCGGCGGCACCAAGGGTCTTGGCCGCGCCACCGTCGACCGCTTTCTTGCTGGCGGCGCCCGCGTGATCACCGCCGCGCGCGGAACGCTGGAGCCCATCGATGGCGTTACGTTCGTCCAGGCGGACCTGATGACGGCTGAGGGCGGTGAAGTGCTGGCCAAGGCGGCGCTTGAGCGTCTGGGGGGCGTCGACATCCTCGTCCACGTGCTCGGCGGCTCCACGACCCCGGGCGGCGGCTTCGTCGCCTTGACGGACGAGCACTGGCTCTCCGAACTGAATCTGAACCTTCTGGCGACTGTCCGTCTCGATCGCCTGTTGATCCCACAGATGATCAAACGGGGCTCGGGCGCGGTGGTGCACGTGACCTCGATCCAGTCGGTCCTGCCGCTTCCCGACGCAACCACAGCCTACGCCAGCGCCAAGGCCGCGCTTCGGACCTACAGCAAGTCCATCTCCAAGGAACTTGGTCCCCAGGGCGTGCGGGTCAACGTCGTCTCCCCCGGATGGATCATGACCGAGGGGACCGATGTTTTCCTGAAGCGTATTCAGGACGCCGACGGCGGCACGCTTGAGGACGCGCGCCAGCTGGTTCTGATGGGCCTCGGCGGCATCGCCATTGGTCGCGGCGCCGAACCGTTCGAGGTCGCCGAAGCCATCGCCTTTCTGGCGTCGGATCGCGCCTCTTCAATCCACGGCACGGAGCTCGTCGTCGACGGCGGCACCGTTCCAACCGTTTAAGGATACTCAGCCGGCTGCCGCGGTAGCGCTAGAAGGCGACCGCGCTTGATTGAGCATAGTCTTGCACGCGTTTGCTGTACGCTGCGCCGATGACAGCTCCAGCCCGTCGCCTGACCCCAGTCCGCATCGCCTTGATCCTGGCGCTGGTGGCGGCCATCGCCATCGTTCTGGCCCCTGCCGCTGTGGCTGGTGGGGCGGGGCGGTTGATTGGGGGGCTTTGGGTGACCGTAATGGGCGCGATTGTCGGGCTTTTTGGCGGTTAGCGGCCTAGCCAGGGCGGGGGCGTTCCGTTATACGCCCCGCTTCCCGCGTGGGAGGGGCTTAGCCGCCCGCACCACGCACCCACTCAGGTCGGGCGGTTTAGCGATCGCCCGGCGTTAAGCGAGAGGCCAAAATGGCTAAGAAGGTCATGGGGCAGATTAAGCTCCAGGTGCCGGCTGGCGCTGCCAATCCGTCACCACCCATCGGTCCCGCGCTCGGTCAGCGCGGTTTGAACATCATGGAATTCTGCAAGGGCTTTAACGCCCGCACGCAGGACATGAACAAGGGCGATCCGTGCCCGGTCGTCATCACCTACTACCAGGACAAGTCCTTCACCTTCGAGATCAAGACGCCGCCTGCGTCGTTCCTGATCAAGAAGGCCGCCAAGATGGACACCAAGAAGAAGCCGGGCTCGGGTTCGAAGAAGCCGGGCGTCGACTTTGTCGGCAAGATCACGATGGCGCAGTGCAAAGAGATCGCCCAGGCGAAGCAGAAAGATCTGAACGCCGCTGATTTGGACCAAGCCGCGAAAATGATCGCCGGCACTGCCCGCTCGATGGGCGTGGAAGTGGTGGGCTAATCAGATGGCAAACGCACCCAAAACAACCAAGCGCATGGCCAAGAGCCACGCCAATATCGATAGCCGCAAGCTGCACACGCTCGCCGAAGCGGTGAAGCTGGTGAAGGAACGCGCCAGCGCGAAGTTCGACGAGACGGTTGAAGTCTCGATGAACCTTGGCGTCGATCCGAAATATCCCGATCAGCAAGTGCGCGGCGTTGTCTCGCTGCCGAACGGCACTGGCCGCACCGCGCGCGTCGCGGTGTTCGCCAAGGGTCCGAAGGCGGAAGAAGCTAAGGCGGCTGGCGCCGATATCGTTGGCGCCGACGATCTGTTCGAGATCATCAATGGCGGCAAGATCGATTTCGATCGCCTGATCGCCACGCCGGACATGATGGCCCTCGTCGGCCGTCTCGGTAAGGTGCTCGGGCCCCGCGGCCTGATGCCGAACCCGAAGGTCGGCACCGTCACGATGGACGTGAAGAAAGCCGTGTTCGACGCCAAGGGCGGCGCGGTCGAGTTTCGCGTCGAGAAGGCGGGCATCGTTCACGCCGGCATCGGCAAGGCGAGCTTCTCGGAAGAGCAAATCCTGCAGAACGTGAAAGCGTTCGTGGATGCGGTCGCGAAGTCGAAGCCGTCGGGCGCGAAGGGCACGTTCGTGAAGAAGGTCGCTCTCTCCACCACGATGGGCCCCGGCGTGCGCGTCGACCCGTCGAACGCGACGGCGGCGCAATAAGCTTTACGAAGCGTAGTAAAACGAAACGCCCCGGTGTGAGCCGGGGCGTTTTTTGTTGGATAGCGATTTCGCGCTTAGGTGCGGTCAGCTTCGCGATCGCGTTGGGCGTCGACGTCCGCTTTCTTCACAGCGTCTTTGGCGTCGCCGATCTTTTCGTGGACTTCGCCCTTGGCCTTGTCGATTGCGCCTTCGACGCGCAGTTTGTCGTTGCCAGTCGCTTTGCCGACTGCGTCTTTGACGGCGCCTGAGGCTTTGTCGGCAGCGCCCTTCAGATGTTCTTTGTCCATAAGAGTGTTCTCCTTCGGCAGAACAAACCGCTGACGGCGCTGAACGTTCCATAGATAGGAACATGAAATTTGATGCTTGGTCGGCGTCTTCAAAACCGGGGCTCGGATACCTACATGGCCAGCAAGCCGCGCGGGGAACGATGCGCGGCGCTTCCATATCGAGGGATATTTTATGAGCCAGGTTTCCGCCTTTGGCGCGGTGCGCCCTGATGCGCCGCTGCAAGCTGTCAAAATCGAACGCCGCGAACTGGGCGCCGACGATGTCGCGATCGACATCACCCATTGCGGCATTTGCCATTCCGATCTGCACTATGTGCGCGGCGAGTGGGGTGAGACGGCGTCACCGGCGGTGCCGGGACACGAGATTGTCGGCATCGTGCGCGCTGTCGGCGCGGGCGTGACGAAGTACAAGGCTGGCGATCGCGTTGGCGTCGGCTGCTTGGTGGATTCGTGCCGCGCTTGCGATGCGTGCCAGGAGGGCGAAGAGCAATTCTGCTCTGGCGGCCAAATACAGACCTATAACGGCGTTGAGAAGCAAACCGGCCTGCCGACCTATGGCGGCTATTCCAAAGCCATCGTGGTGACGCAGGATTTCGTGCTGCGGATTCCGGATGGCTTGAAGTCAGAGCATGCCGCGCCGCTTTTGTGCGCCGGCATCACGACCTACTCGCCGCTGCGCCACTGGAATGTCGGCCCGGGACAGAAGGTGGGTGTCGTCGGACTTGGCGGTCTCGGCCACATGGCGGTGAAACTGGCGAAAGCGATGGGCGCGCATGTGGTCGTGTTCACGACATCGCCGGGCAAGGTGGCTGACGCGAAAGCGCTGGGCGCCGATGAGGTGGTGTTGTCGAAGGACGCGGCGCAGATGAAGGCGCAGGCGAACAGCTTTCACCTGATCATCAATGCGGTCTCCGCCGCGCACGATCTGGAGCAGTACACGACGCTGCTGCGCCGCAACGGCACGCTCTGCCTGCTGGGCGCGCCGCCGATCACGGAGAGCCATGCCTGGCCGCAAGTGTTCACGATGTTGATGGGGCGGCGCTCGGTCGCCGGCTCGCCGATCGGGGGCATTCGCGAAACGCAGGAGATGTTGGATTTCTGCGCTGAGAAGGGTGTTGCGCCCGAGATCGAAATGACCACACCGGACAGCATTAACGCCGCCTACGAGCGGCTGACGAAAGGCGACATCCGCTATCGCTTCGTCATCGATATGGCGACGTTGGCCTAACGCAAACGCCCCGGTGCAAGCCGGGGCGTTCGACGCTATATATCGCCGCATGACCATCGATAATGACAACGACCTCGAAGCGCTGAAGCATATCGGCGCCATCGTCGCGCGCACGCTTGCCGCGATGGGCAAGGCGCTCGAGCCGGGGATGACGACGCGCGAGCTCGACGAGATCGGGCGCCTCATGCTGGAGGCGGAAGGCGCGCGGCCGGCGCCGGCGCTGACTTACAACTTCCCTGGCGCGACCTGCATTTCGGTGTTTCCCGATATCGCGCACGGCATTCCGGGCGAGCGCGTGCTGAAGGCGGGCGATCTCGTGAACATCGATGTCTCGGCCGAGAAGGGCGGCTATTTCGCCGACACCGGCTCGAGCTTCGTGATGGCGCCGAAGGCAGCGCGGCTGGAGCGGCTAGCGCGCGATGGCAAGCGGGCGCTCTGGGCTGGCGTCAACACCGTGCGCGCGGGCGCGAAGCTGAGCGATATCGGCGCGGCAGTGCAGAAGTTCGCCGATCGCGAGGGCTATACGCTCATCCGCAATCTCGCCAGCCACGGGGTCGGCCGCGGGCTCCATGAAGAGCCGAAAGAGATCGCGACATGGGCCAATCCGCGCGACAGGCGCGTGATTCCAGAAGGCTTGGTGTTCACCATCGAACCGTTCCTCTCGATGGGCTCCGAATGGGCCGTCGATGGCGATGATGAGTGGACCTTACGCGCCGACACCGGCCGCCCAACCGTGCAGTTCGAGCATACTCTCGTCGCAACCAAGCGCGGCGCGATGGTGCTGACGGCGGCTTAATCGTCCTCGTCGCGATCGGGCACGATCAAATCGTTTTCATCGAAATCGTAGTCCAAGAGCTGTGCCGGTTTGCACTTCAGTGCGGCGCACAGACGCGCCAGCGTTGAGAAGCGGATGCCGCGCACTTTGCCGGAGCGGAAGAGCGAGAGCTGCGTCTCCGATATGCCAACCTCGGCGGCGAGGTCTTTCGCCTTCAAACCTCGGCGCGTGATCAGTTCGTCGAGCGTGATGCGGATCGGCATTAGATGATGTCGTCCAGTTCCGCTTTCATCTCATGCGCTTTCGCCATCAAGCTCGAAAGCAAGACGAGCGCGCCGCCGATGACGGCGAGGACGATGTCGGAGAGGTCGAAGTTGAGGTAGCCGCCCTCGACGACTTGGATGAGGCGCAGCAAGTTCGTCAGCAGGAAGACGCTGTAGATTCCGCCAGCGATCAGCGACCAGCCGAGGACAGTCAACGCTTTCGCCTGCGCTTCGCCGAACATGCGGCCTTGCGCGATTTCGCCGAACGCAGGCCGCAGCGACCAGACACCGTAGAGATAGCAAAGCTGCGGCGCGAGCAGGATCAATGCGACTTGTGTCTGCCGCCACTCGACCGGGCGCACGAGGTAAGCGCCGAAGAATTGCAGCAGCTGTAGCGCCAGCACGATGAGCACCACCCAGGTGATCACGCCGCGATAGCGGGCGCTGCGGGCGCGGAGAGTGCGGGGCGGTTGGACTTGCATGCGGGACTTTCTCTGCGTTGCGTTCTTTAAGCTTGACTTAAAGACTGTCGTCGGGCAAGTTTAATTCAGACTTAAAGACCAATCCCCAGCCAGGAAGGATCGGCCATGTCCGCACCCGCGGTGCGAACCCATGCGCTCAGCCGCAGCTTCAAAGGCAGGCAGGCCGTCGACGGCGTGTCCATGACCGTGCCGGCGCGGAGCGTCTACGGCTTCCTCGGCCGCAACGGGGCGGGGAAGACGACGACGCTGAAGATGCTGCTCGGGCTGCTGAAGCCGACAAGTGGCGGCGCTGCGCTGTTTGGCGTCGATGTCGGCAAGGATCGGCTGGCGGCTGCGCGCAAAGTCGGCGCGTTGCTCGAAGCGCATGGGTTTTACGGCAATCTGTCGGGGCGCGAAAATCTGGATCTGACGCGCGCTCTGCTCGGCTTGAAGCGCGCGGAATTGGACCGCGTGCTTGATGTCGTTGAGATGCGCGCGCATGGCGGTCGGCGCGTGGCGGACTATTCGCTTGGCATGCGTCAGCGGCTTGGGATTGCGCGCGCAATGCTGGGCGCCCCGCCTTTGCTCGTGCTCGATGAACCGACCAACGGGCTCGATCCCGACGGTATCGCCGACATGCGCCAGTTCCTGCGCGCGCTGCCGGAGCGGACGGGGGCGACCATTCTCGTCTCCAGCCACTTGCTCGGCGAGATCGAG
>QBMO01000023.1:11890-14907 GCA_003242075.1 Alphaproteobacteria bacterium | reverse complement strand
GAGCAGACTGCGACGCACGTAGGAATTCTGAGCGAAGGCCGGCTTGTCGTCGAAGGCGAGCTTGCGGCGCTGAAGGCGACATTGGCGCCGGAGCTTTTCATCGATGCGGATGATCTGGAGCGCGCTGACGCGCTCGCGCGGGCGCGTGGCTTTAGCGTTCTGCGCACGGCGGAAGGGCTAACGGCACGGTTGGCGCCGCGGGACGATGCGCGTGCGGCTGCGGCTTCGCTAAACCGCGCATTGGTGGAAGCGGGCATCGCGGTGTTCTCGATCGCGCACAAGGCGCGCTCGCTCGAAGGCATCTATCGCGATGCGTCCAAGCAGGGGGCGCTCTGATGTTGGCTACGTTGTTTGTCGAGTTTCGCAAGCTCAATCGGTCGCTGGCTTTGCTGCTGGCGATCGCCGCGCCAGCCTTGATCGCGGTGTTCACGTTCTTCAACATGCTGCGCGGGTCAGAGCCGCAGCCTTATGACATGTGGCTGATGAGCGGGAGCGCGATCTGGGCGTTCTTCATGCTGCCGATGAGTGTGACGGCGCTAACCGCGCTCGTCGCGCACATGGAGCACGGGCCGAAGAGCTGGGATCATTTGCGCGCGCTGCCGCTGCCGCGTTGGCGTATCTATGCGGCGAAGACCGTGTGCGTGATTGCGGTGGTGGCGCTGATGTCGGTGCTGACGCTTGGCATGACGTGGGCGGCCGTTGAAATCGCCGCGCGCGTGAAGCCGGCGGTGACGCCGAGCGGCGCGCCGGATATGGCGACGCATGCTTGGACGCTTCTAAAGATGCTCGGTGCTTCGTTGTTGCTGATCGCGGTGCAGCTTTGGATGGCGCTTCGCTTCTCAAGCTTTGTGCCGGGTCTCGCGCTGGGGATCGGCGGGACGTTCTTCGCGGTGGTGGCGACCTCGGCGCGGGCGGGCGTGTTCATGCCGTGGCAGATGCCGGTCAACATGCTGACCAATGAGGCCGGGCGCGCCGAAACGGCGTTGGCGATTGGCGGAGGGGGCGGGCTCTTAGCGCTCGCGCTGATGATTGCGCATCTCACGCGGCGCGAAGTGCTTTAGTCCTTCGTCCAACGAAACACGCGGTCGAGCGGCACGCCGAAGGCGTCGGCGATGCGGAAGGCGGCTTCGAGTGAGGGGGCATATTTGTTTTGCTCGATGGCGATGACGGTTTGGCGCGTCATGCCGATGCGCTCAGCCAGTTCGGCTTGCGTCATCTCGCCCGCGTCGAAACGCAAGCGGCGGATCTCGTTTTCGATCGCCATCAGACGCCTGCCTTGAAATGCGCGATGCGCGTGATGGCGGCGCCAATCTGTGCGAGCACCAAAACGCCGAGCATCAGGTTTGCGGCGACCACCGCTTCCTGCCTATAGATGAGGGCGACGACTACGCCGCCCGCGCCGAGTGCTGTGATGACGCCGGCGACGCGCGCGGCTTTCAGGTCGATCAATTGTTCGCGCTCATCGGGGCGCTTCTCGCCGCGCGGCGCCTCTAGGCGCGAGGCGAAATTGAAGCTGAGCGCGAGCACGATTAGGGCCAAGAGCACGAGCAAGGTCGCGCTGGTGTTGATTGGCTCGCCAGCCTTCTCGGCTTGTAGCCAGAAGTATCCGCCGAACGTCACGATGTGCGCGCCGAGCGAGGCCCAGGCCAGGCGTTCGCGGAACGAGGTGGCGCGGCTCATTGCACGACCCCGCGGAAATAGACGATCTGCGCCGACGCTTTCACCAGTTCCGAGATCACCATGCTCGCCAGCAGTAGGTTGGCGACGAGGTGGGCGTTCCAGCCGAGCAGCAGCGCACCGATCAGGCAAACGACGCCGACCGAGAGTGTGTAGGAGGCGATGCGCTCGGACTTGAGGTCGATCAGCGTCTCGCGTTCGTCGGCGGGCGCGTTGGCGGCTTTCGGGTTGAAGAGGGCGGCGATGACGGTGAGCGTGGTGACGACGACGACGAAGGCGATCACCGCCGCGACCATCAGGCCGATGCTGAGACCCTGGCCGTAGCTCTCGTCCCATGCCTGCCAGAGCAGGAAGAAATAGGCGCCGAACACAGAGCCGTAGGTGACGAGCGCAATCCAGGCGCTCTTCTCTCGAAAGGACATGGCGACAACCTTTTTGTCTGATCTGTTGGACTTGGTGTAAAGTATATCTAACATAATGTCTACTACATCATCCATCTATCTGTCAACAGACTAGTTTACAAAACAGACTAGTTGATCTAGTAGCCGCGAAATGCCCGGGGGAGGCCTGAGGATGGAGTGGGACATGAGTGGTGCGGTGAGCGGCGAGCGGCTTCACGCTTTGGACGCGGTGCGGGGCGCGGTGCTGATCCTCGGCGTTTTCTTTCACGGCGCGTTGTCGTTCCTGCCGGGGCCGCAGCTTTGGCTGGTGATGGACTCCGCGCGCAGCATCGAACTGTCGGTGCTGTTCTTTACGCTGCACATCTTCCGCATGACGGTGTTCTTCGTGCTCGCCGGCTTCTTCGGCCGCTTGCTGCTGGAGCGCCTCGGCGTCGGCGGCTTTGTGCTCAACCGGGCTAAGCGTATCGCGCAGCCGCTGGCTATGTTTTGGCCGATCGTGCTGACGGCGTTTATCGCCGTGCTGATCTGGGCCGCCGTGCAAGCCAATGGCGGCGTCGCGCCGGAGGGGCCGCCGCCGCCGCCGCTGACGGTCGAGACGTTCCCGCTGCTGCACCTGTGGTTTCTCTATGTGCTGCTGATCTTTTACGCGATCACGCTGGTGGTGCGCGGCGCTGTCCGCCTGATCGATCGCAGCGGCGCGTTGCGCGCGCGCTTGGTCGATCCGGTGGTGCGCGTGCTGGGCGGACGCGCTGCGCCGGTGCTGCTGGCGATCCCAGTCGCGGCCGCACTCTATTTCACGCCGGGTTGGATGATGTGGTTCGGCATTCCGACGCCGGATACGGGGCTCATCCCGAACTCAACCTCGATGGTGATTTACGGGTTCGCGTTCAGCTTCGGCTGGCTGCTGCACCGTCAGCCGCAAATCTTGCAGGGCTGGGG
>QBMO01000023.1:0-11880 GCA_003242075.1 Alphaproteobacteria bacterium | reverse complement strand
GGCGAGCGGTGGGGCGCCTATGTCGGACCGGCGATCGGCGCGACGGCTGGCTGCTTGGTGATGACGAGCGCGGCGCCGACGTTTGCGGCGTCAGCGCAGGACTTTACCGCCGCGACGCAAGATTTGCGTACGCTGGGCTATGCCGCGCTCTACGGCTTCGCCTGCTGGGCCTGGACCATCGCCATTATTGGCTTTGCGGTGCGTCACTTGTCAGGCCACAGCCCGGCGCGGCGTTATCTCGCCGATGCATCGTATTGGATCTATCTCGTTCACCTGCCGATCCTGATCACGCTGCAAACCCTGATCGCGCCGTATCCTGGGCCGTGGTTCGTGAAGTACCCGCTGATGTTGGCGGTCGCTTTCGTGATCATGCTGGCGAGCTATCAGTGGTTCGTGCGCTATTCTTTCATCGGATCGATTCTCAACGGTAAGCGCGAGAAGCCGGGCAAGCGCGCGAAGACGACTGAAGCGTTGGCGGCGGCGGAATAGGAGAGAGCATGGACGCGAACATGGACAGCGCGCGCGACGATCTCGCCTACATGCGCTCGCTCGTCGGCGGCACCGAGCGGATGCAAAAGACGATCGGCGAAGCGTTCTTCTGGGCGGGGCTTCTCTATGGCGGCCAGTGCCTCTTGCACTGGCTGCAAACCCTTGGACTGCTGCCGAGCGAAGGCCTGATCGCGCTCGCAATCGTTGCCGTGCCGACGATCATCTTCGTCGGCTTCTTGGTCGTCATCGTGATGAAGGACGCGAAAGCGCCGCCAAGCGGCCCAGCGTCGCGCGCGCTTGGCGCTGTCTTTCAGGGCGCCGGTATCGCCAATCTCGCGATGGCGTTTGTGTTTGGCTATGGCTCGGCGGTCTATGAAGCGCCAGGATTGTGGCTCTATCACCCGGTCGTCGTGTGCATGTTTCAAGGCGTCGCGTGGTACGTGGCGTTCAACGTGCTGCGCAAGAGATGGCTTGGCTTCGTCGCGGCTGGTTGGTTTGCAACGACGATTGCGCTTGGCATGCTCATGTCGAACACGAGCGCGTTCGTGCTGGTGCTGGCGATTGCGCTCTCGGTGCTGATGATGATCCCCGGCTGGATCATTTGGCGCGGCGTGGCGAAGGCCTAATCAAGTGGCCGCCTTTGACATCGGCAAATTGGACGACGTGATCCATGGGCGCGTGCGCCTGGGGATCATGGCGTATCTGGCCGATGCCGGCGTGGCGGACTTCACCGAGCTGAAGACGTTGCTCGATGTCACTCAGGGCAATCTTTCGGTCCACCTGCGCAAGCTGGAAGAGGCCGGCTACATCTCGATCGATAAGAGCTTCATCGACCGCAAACCACTCACGCGCGCGCGCATGACTGACCAGGGCCGCGCCGCGTTCGCCGCGTATCTCGAAGCGATCGCGAAACTGGTGGGCGGGAGTTAGAAGAGCCGCACCCAGCGTGTCGTTGCCACAGCGCTCCACAGCCGGCTCTTGCAAAGCGCAGGGAATTGTGCCGACGCCTCTTGCCGCGCTGCAATAAAGCGGGCATATCGCGCGATCCGGCGGGGTTAACACCTCGCCGATCCTGTCCGAGACTGCAGGCGCCGTGCACCTAGCACGCCCGTGAGGGCTCTTTGTGCGTGGCTTAAATCGTTGAAAGCTAACGCTTTCCCGAGCCAGCAATAGACAGAAGCTGACGTTTTTCGGGGGTGGCTGTCAAGGCCTCTCCCGCAGGCCGGCTCCTGGGACAGGCAGCGCGTGGACCGCGCGCCGCTCGGGGGTTTTTCCGCCGGCCGGTTGGTCCGCGTGCGCTAAT
The DNA here is from genome assembly GCA_003242075.1 of Alphaproteobacteria bacterium. Taxonomy (GTDB): domain Bacteria; phylum Pseudomonadota; class Alphaproteobacteria; order Caulobacterales; family Aquidulcibacteraceae; genus Vitreimonas. Next base: position 10,088 of record QBMO01000023.1, on the reverse strand, counting down.
GGGCGCCCGGATTGGCCGGGGGCCCAACTGAGGAGACCGCAATGGATCGTGCTCAGAAGGCCGAAACGGTGGAATCGCTGAAAGGCGTCTTTGCCGGCGCTGGCGTCATGGTCGTTGGCCATTACGCCGGACTGACTGTTGCGGACATGACGGTGCTGCGCACCCGGCTGCGTGCAGCCGGTGGCTCGCTCAAAGTGGTGAAGAACCGGCTCGTGAAGCTGGCCATCGACGGTACGCCCAAGGCGTCCGCTGCTGGCTTGTTCACCGGGCCGACAGCCGTCGCCTATTCCGCAGACCCGATCGCCGCCGCCAAGGTGGCCGTCGCGTACGCTAAGGAAAAGGAGCAGTTCGTCATTCTTGGCGGCCTGTTCGGCGACCAGCTGCTCGACAAGCAAGGCATTACGGCAATCGCCACTCTGCCTTCGCTCGACGAGCTGCGCGGCAAGATTATCGGCCTGGTGCAGGCGCCCGCGACCAAGATCGCCGGCGTGCTGGCAGCGCCCGGTGGTCAGCTCGCGCGCGTTCTCAACGCTTACGCGACCAAGGACGCCGCCTAACCCCGTCATTCCGCATTTTGCATTTGAATACAGACACGAACGTCAGGAACTAAGATCATGGCAAACCTCGATAAAATCGTTGAAGACCTGTCGGCGCTGACCGTCCTTGAGGCGGCAGAGCTGTCGAAGATGCTTGAAGAAAAGTGGGGCGTTTCCGCCGCTGCTCCGGTGGCCGTCGCCGCTGCTGGCGCCGCCCCGGCCGCCGCTGCTGAAGAGAAGACCGAGTTCACGGTCCAACTCACCGCCGCTGGCGACAAGAAGATCGAAGTGATCAAGGAAGTGCGCGCGATCACGGGCCTCGGCCTCAAGGAAGCCAAGGACCTGGTCGAAGGCGCGCCGAAGGCCGTCAAGGAAGGCGTGAACAAGGCTGATGCCGAAAAGTTCAAGGCCCAACTTGAAAAGGCCGGCGCCAAGGTCGATCTGAAGTAACTCGCATACAGCAACCGGATGCCGGAGCCGCCTCTGAAGGGCGGTTCCGGTTCCGGCGTTCCGCGTCTCGTGTGACGCGGCGTAGCGCCCACCGCCCGGGCAGCGCTTCGATAACAAGGGTCGGGGTTCGGCGCTGGCGGCGCTGAAGCTTAGGGGCGAACAGGCGGCTCATGTGCCGCGCTTGGCGGGCCTAGTGGCCGGGGTCCGCATCGGAGCGCAGCGCGCATTGGGAAGAACAGATGACTCTGTCTTACACCGGTAAGAAAAAAATTCGTAAGTCGTTCGGCAAGATCCCGGAAGCGGGACGCATGCCGAACCTGATCGAGGTGCAAAAGAGCTCCTACGATCAATTCCTCCAGAAGGACGAACGTTCCTTCGAACGCATCGATGAAGGTCTGCAGGCCGTCTTCCGGTCGGTGTTCCCGATCCGCGACTTCTCCGATCGCGCCGTGCTCGAATATGTGAGCTACGAGTTCGAGGAACCGAAGTTCGACGTCGAAGAATGCCAGCAGCGCGACATGACGTACGCCGCGCCGCTGAAGGTGAAGCTGCGCCTGATCGTGTTCGAGACGGACGAGGAGACCGGCGCGAAGTCGGTCAAGGACATCAAAGAACAAGACGTCTATCTCGGCGATATCCCGCTGATGACGGACAAGGGCACGTTCGTCGTGAACGGCACCGAGCGCGTGATCGTGTCTCAGATGCACCGCAGCCCAGGCGTCTTCTTCGACCACGACAAGGGCAAAACGCACGCCTCCGGCAAGCTGCTCTTCGCGGCGCGCGTGATCCCGTATCGCGGCTCGTGGCTCGATTTCGAATTCGACGCCAAGGACGTGATGTTCGTTCGTATCGACCGTAAGCGTAAGCTGCCGGCGACGACGTTGCTCTACGCGCTCGGCATGTCGAGCGAGCAAATCCTCGCGACCTTCTATCAATCGTCGATGTACAAGCGCACGCGTTCGGGCTGGACCACCCGTTATCGCGCCGAGCGCTGGCGCGGCGTGAAGCCGACCTATGATCTGGTCGATGCGAAGACCGGCAAGGTCGTCGCCGAAGCGGGCAAGAAAATCTCCGCGCGCATCGCCAACAAGCTGGTCGAAGACGGCGTCGTCGACATTCAGGTGCCGTCCGAAGACCTGTTCGATCGCTATATCGCCGAAGACATCGTCAACGCTGAAACCGGCGAAATCTTCTGCGAAGCGGGCGACGCGCTCAGCGAAAACGTGCTGGCGACGTTGATCGAAGCGGGCATCGACGAGCTGCCGATCCTCGACATCGAGCCGGCGACCAACGGCCCCTACATCCGCAACACGCTGAAGCTCGACAAAAACGAGAACCGTGAACAAGCGCTGTTCGACATCTACCGCGTCATGCGTCCGGGCGAGCCGCCGACGATCGACACGGCGGAAGTGTTGTTCAACGGCCTGTTCTCCGATGGCGAGCGTTACGATCTCTCGGCCGTCGGCCGGGTGAAGATGAACATGCGCCTCGGGCTCGATACGGATGACACCATCCGTACGCTGCGCCTGGAGGACATCCTCGAAGTGCTGCGCACGCTTTCCGATCTGCGCGACAGCCGTGGCGAAATCGACGACATCGACAATCTCGGCAACCGCCGTGTGCGTTCGGTCGGCGAACTGATGGAAAATCAGTACCGCATCGGCTTGCTGCGCATGGAGCGCGCGATCAAGGAACGCATGTCGTCCGTCGATATCGAGACGGTGATGCCGCACGACCTGATCAACGCGAAGCCGGCGGCGGCTGCGGTGCGTGAATTCTTCGGCTCCTCGCAGCTGTCGCAATTCATGGACCAAACCAATCCGCTGAGCGAGATCACCCACAAGCGCCGTCTTTCGGCGCTTGGCCCGGGCGGTTTGACGCGCGAGCGCGCGGGCTTCGAAGTCCGCGACGTGCACCCGACGCACTATGGCCGCATCTGCCCGATCGAGACGCCGGAAGGCCCGAATATCGGTCTGATCAACTCGTTGGCGACGCACGCGCGCGTCAACAAGTACGGCTTCATCGAAAGCCCGTACCGCAAGGTCGCGAACGGCAAGCCGTCGAAAGAGATCGTCTATCTGTCGGCGATGGAAGAGACCAAGCACAAGATCGCGCAGGCCAACGCCATCATCGACGAGAAGGGCAACCTTACCGAAGACCTCGTGCAAGCGCGCGAGAACGGTGAAGCGCAACTGATCCCGCGCGAAGAAATCGATCTGATGGACGTGTCGCCGAAGCAGGTTGTTTCGGTCGCCGCGGCTTTGATCCCGTTCCTCGAGAACGACGACGCCAACCGCGCGCTGATGGGCTCGAACATGCAACGCCAAGCGGTGCCGCTGCTGCAAGCAGATGCGCCGATCGTCGGCACCGGCATGGAAGGCACCGTGGCGCGTGACTCAGGCGCGGCCATCACGGCGCGCCGCACCGGCATCGTCGAGCAGGTGGACAGCCAGCGTATCGTTGTGCGCGCGACGGAAGAGAAAGACCCGGCCAAACCCGGCGTTGATATCTATCGTCTGTTGAAGTTCCAGCGCTCGAACCAGAACACCTGCATCACGCAGCGCCCGATCGTGAAGGTCGGCGATCTGGTGAAGGCCGAGGACATTATCGCTGACGGCCCGTCCACCGAACTCGGTGAACTGGCGCTCGGCCGCAACGTGCTCGTCGCGTTCATGCCGTGGAATGGCTACAACTTCGAAGACTCGATCCTGATCTCCGAACGCATCGTCAAAGACGACGTGTTCACCTCGATCCACATCGAAGAGTTCGAAGTCGCCGCCCGCGATACCAAGCTCGGTCCGGAAGAAATCACGCGCGACATTCCGAACGTCGGCGAGGAAGCCCTGCGCAACCTCGACGAAGCCGGGATCGTGGCGATCGGCGCCGAATTGGAGCCGGGCGATATTCTGGTCGGCAAGGTCACCCCCAAGGGTGAATCGCCGATGACGCCGGAAGAAAAGCTGCTGCGCGCCATCTTCGGCGAAAAGGCCTCCGACGTGCGCGACACGTCGCTGCGCTTGCCGCCGGGCGTCAACGGTACGGTCGTCGAAGTGCGCGTGTTCAACCGCCACGGCGTCGATAAGGACCAACGCGCGCTGCAGATCGAGAAGGAAGAAATCGAACGCTTGGCGAAGGACCGCGACGACGAACTCGCGATCCTCGAGCGCAACATCTTCGGCCGCCTGCAGGAAATCCTGCTCGGCAAGCAAGCAGCGACGGGGCCGAAAGGCTTCAAGAAGGGCGAGATCACCGCCGACGCGTTCGAGAGCTTCTCGAAGGGTCAGTGGTGGCAGTTCGGCGTCGAAGATGAAGCCGCGATGGCTGAAATCGAAGGCCTGAAGAAGCAGTATGACGACGCCAAGAAGCGTCTCGATGCGCGCTTTAGCGATAAGGTCGACAAGCTCACCCGCGGCGACGAATTGCCGCCGGGCGTGATGAAGGTCGTGAAAGTGTTCGTCGCGGTGAAGCGCAAGCTGCAGCCGGGCGACAAGATGGCCGGACGTCACGGCAACAAGGGCGTTATCTCGAAGATCGTGCCGATCGAAGACATGCCGTTCCTCGACGACGGCACCCATGTCGACATCGTGCTCAATCCGCTCGGCGTGCCGAGCCGGATGAACGTCGGTCAGATTCTGGAAACGCACTTGGGCTGGGCCTGCGCAGGCATCGGCAAACAAGTGCGCCAGGCGCTGGACGTGTTCGAACGCGATGGCGATCGCAAGCCGCTGGATAAGAAGCTCCGCGATATCTACGGCGAGAAGCAAGAGCTGCCGAAGTCGTCGGAAGAGCTGCGTGAACTGGCGCAGAACATCGAAAAGGGCGTGCCGATCGCGACCCCGGTGTTCGACGGCGCCAAGGATAGTGATATCCGCGCGATGCTGAAGGAAGCTGGCTTCTCGGAAACCGGTCAGGTGATGCTGAAGGATGGTCTGACGGGCGAGACGTTCAAGCGTCCGGTCACCGTCGGCTACATCTACATGCTGAAGCTGCACCACTTGGTCGATGACAAGATCCACGCGCGCTCGATCGGCCCGTATTCGCTCGTCACTCAGCAACCGCTGGGCGGCAAGGCGCAGTTCGGCGGTCAACGCTTCGGCGAAATGGAAGTGTGGGCGCTCGAAGCATACGGCGCCGCTTACACGCTCCAGGAAATGCTGACGGTGAAGTCGGACGACGTCGCCGGCCGGACGAAGGTCTACGAGGCCATCACGCGCGGCCACGACACGTTCGAAGCGGGCATCCCCGAGTCGTTCAACGTGCTCGTGAAGGAAATGCGCTCGCTCGGCCTCAACGTCGAACTCGTCGACGGCGTGAAGCTGAAGGCTGCCGAATAAACGCTGCTTGAGTTCTCGCGCGCTCCGAAAGGGGCGCGCGAGTGTGAAGTGAAAATACCAACGGGGTCCCGGCCGCACACCGGGACGACGGAAGGTGAGACCCTATGAACGCCATGAACCAAGACCTGATCAACAACACGTTCGGCAACCAGCCACCGGCGCCTGTGTTCGATCAGATCAAGATTTCGATCGCGAGCCCCGAACAGATCAAGTCGTGGAGCTTCGGCGAGATCAAGAAGCCCGAGACGATCAACTATCGTACGTTCAAGCCGGAACGCGACGGCCTGTTCTGCGCGCGTATCTTTGGCCCGATCAAGGATTACGAGTGCTTGTGCGGCAAGTACAAGCGCATGAAGTACAAGGACATCATCTGCGAAAAGTGCGGTGTCCAAGTCACGCTGCAGCGCGTGCGCCGTGAGCGCATGGGCCACATTGAGTTGGCCGCGCCGGTTGCGCACATCTGGTTCCTGAAGAGCTTGCCGTCGCGCATCGCGCTGATGCTCGACATGGCGCTGAAGGATATCGAGCGCGTTCTCTACTTCGAACAATATATCGTGCTCGAGCCGGGCCTGACGCCGCTCGAAGCCAAGCAATTGCTGACGGAAGAAGATTATATCCGCGCGCAGGACGAGTACGGCGAAGATAGCTTCACCGCCTCGATCGGCGCCGAGGCCGTGCGCGAACTGCTGATGGCCTTGAACCTCGAAAAAGAGGCCGAGCAGCTGCGTAAGGAAATCGCGGAATCGACGTCAGAGCTGAAGCCGAAGAAGCTGGCCAAGCGCCTGAAGCTGGTCGAGGCGTTCATTCGTTCGGGCAACAAGCCGGAATGGATGATCCTGACGGTCGTGCCGGTGATCCCGCCGGAACTGCGTCCGCTGGTGCCGCTCGATGGCGGCCGCTTCGCGACGTCCGACCTGAACGACCTCTATCGCCGCGTCATCAACCGCAACAACCGTTTGAAGCGGCTGATGGAGCTGCGCGCGCCGGACATCATCATCCGCAACGAAAAGCGCATGCTGCAGGAAGCTGTCGATGCGCTGTTCGATAACGGCCGCCGCGGCCGCGTCATCACCGGCGCCAACAAGCGTCCGCTGAAGTCGCTCGCCGACATGCTGAAGGGCAAGCAAGGCCGCTTCCGTCAGAACTTGCTCGGCAAGCGCGTCGACTATTCCGGCCGTTCGGTCATCGTCGTCGGTCCCGATCTGAAGCTGCATCAGTGCGGCTTGCCTAAGAAGATGGCGCTCGAATTGTTCAAGCCGTTCATCTATGCGCGCCTCGACATTAAGGGCCTCTCCGGCACCGTGAAGCAATCGCGCCGCATGGTGGAAAAGGAGCGTCCGGAAGTTTGGGACGTGCTCGAAGAAGTCATCCGCGAACACCCGGTTCTGCTGAACCGCGCGCCGACGCTTCACCGCTTGGGCATCCAGGCGTTCGAGCCGAAGCTGATTGAAGGCAAGGCGATCCAGCTGCACCCGCTGGTTTGCGCCGCGTTCAACGCCGACTTCGACGGCGACCAAATGGCCGTGCACGTTCCGCTGTCGCTCGAGGCGCAGCTGGAAGCGCGCGTGCTCATGATGAGCACGAACAACATCCTCTCGCCGGCCAACGGCAAGGCGATCATCGTGCCGTCGCAGGATATCGTGCTCGGGCTGTACTATCTCTCGACCGTCAAGGACGGCGAGCCGGGCGAAGGCAAGATCTTCGGTTCGATCGGCGAAATCGAGTCCGCTCTCGAAGCGGGCGTCGTGACGCTGCACTCGAAGATCAAGGCGCGCTTTGAAACGGTTGACGAAAACAACAAGCCGTTGCGTCTGACGATCGACACCACGCCGGGCCGCATGAAGCTTGCGGAACTGCTGCCGCGTCACCCGAAGATCAGCTACAAGCTGCTCGATCAGACGATGACCAAGAAGGAAGTCGGCAACCTGATCGATCAGGTTTACCGTTTCTGCGGCCAGAAGGCGACGGTGATCTTCGCCGACCGCATCATGCAACTCGGCTTCAAGGAAGCGGCGAAAGCCGGCATCAGCTTCGGCATGGCCGACATGGTCGTGCCGAAGGCGAAGGAAGCGCTCGTCGAGGACACGCGTAAGCGCGCTGCCGAATACGAGAAGCAATATGCCGACGGCCTGATCACCAAGGGCGAGAAGTACAACAAGGTTGTCGACGCCTGGTCGAAGTGCACCGACAAGGTCGCCGACGCGATGATGGAAGAGGCCTCGAAGCCGGCCAGGTTGAAAGACGGCCGACTCGGCGAACTCAACTCCGTCTTCATGATGGCGCACTCCGGCGCGCGTGGTTCGAAGAACCAGATGAAGCAGCTCGCCGGCATGCGCGGGCTTATGGCCAAGCCGTCGGGCGAGATCATCGAGACGCCGATCATCTCGAACTTCAAGGAAGGCCTCTCGGTTCTCGAATACTTCAACTCCACCCACGGCGCCCGTAAGGGCCTCGCGGACACGGCGCTGAAGACCGCGAACTCGGGCTATCTGACGCGCCGTCTGGTCGACGTCGCGCAAGACTGCATCATCACCGAAGAAGATTGCGGCACGCAGGACGGCATCGCCATGGCGGCTGTCATCGACGGCGCCGATATCGTCGTGTCGCTCGGCACGCGCATCCTCGGCCGCACGGCCGCGGTGGACGTGATCGAGCCGGGCACTGGCAAGGTGGTCGCGCCGGCGGGCTCGTTCCTCGACGAAGATACGGTCGTCGCGATCGAGAAGGCGGGCGTCCAGGGCGTTAAGGTGCGCTCGGTGCTCACGTGCGAAACCCGTACCGGCGTCTGCGGCGCCTGCTATGGCCGCGATCTCGCGCGCAACACGCAGGTGAACATCGGCGAAGCTGTCGGCGTCATCGCGGCGCAATCCATTGGTGAGCCTGGCACGCAGCTGACCATGCGTACGTTCCACATCGGCGGCGCGGCGCAGGTCGCGGAAACGTCGGCGATGGAATCGGCGCACGAAGGCGCCATCCGCTTCGTTGACCGCAACACTGTGAAGACGGCGCAGGGCGAACTCATCGTCATGAGCCGCGGCATGCAGGTTGTCGTTGTCGATGCCGACGGCAAGGAGCGTCAGAGCTTCAAGCTGCCGTTCGGCGCGCGCCTCAAGGTTGACGAGAAGGGCAAGGTCAAGCGCGGCGATCGTATCGCCGAGTGGGACCCGTACGCGACGCCGATCCTCACGGAAATGGCGGGCAAGGTGAAGTTCGAAGATCTGGTCGAAGGCATCTCGACGCGCGACGAGTTCGACGAAGCCACCGGCATCTCGTCCAAAGTCATTATCGACTGGCGTTCGACCACGCGTGGTTCTGATCTGAAGCCGGGCATCTCGGTGACGGACAGCAAGGGCAAGTCGAAGACCTACACGTTGCCGGTCGGCGCCATTCTCTCGGTGGTCGATGGCGATGAAGTCACGCCTGGCCAAGACCTCGCGCGTATGCCGACGGGCGGCGCCAAAACACGTGACATCACGGGCGGTCTGCCGCGCGTGGCGGAACTGTTCGAAGCCCGCCGTCCGAAGGATCACGCGATCATCTCGGAAAGCGATGGCCGCGTGGAGTTCGGCAAGGACTACAAGAACAAGCGCCGCCTGCGCGTTGTCTCGGACGACGAGAGCCTCGAGCCGTTCGAGTACATGATCCCGAAGGGCAAGCACATTCCGGTGCAAGAAGGCGACTTCGTGAAGAAGGGCGATTACCTGCTCGACGGCAATCCGGCGCCGCAGGACATCCTCTCCATTCTCGGCGTCGAAGCGTTGGCGAATTACCTCGTTGAGGAAATTCAGAAGGTCTATCGCCTGCAGGGCGTGCCGATCAACGACAAGCACATCGAGGTGATCGTTCGCCAGATGCTGCAGAAGGTTGAAGTGATGGATGCCGGCGACACCGAGTTCTTGAAGGGTGAAGCCGTCGAAGCGCTCGATCTCGAAGACGAGAACAAGCGCGTCGCCGAACTGGGGCTCAAGTCCGCCACCGCGCAGCCCATGCTGCTCGGCATCACCAAGGCGAGCTTGCAGACGCGTTCGTTCATCTCGGCTGCGTCGTTCCAAGAAACGACGCGCGTGCTCACCGAAGCCGCTTCGTACGGCAAGTCGGACACGCTCGAAGGCTTGAAGGAAAACGTCATCGTCGGGCGCTTGATCCCGGCGGGCACGGGCGGCCAATTGCGCCGCTACCAGAAGATCGCCGCCGAGCGCGACGAGCAACTGGCGATCGAACGCGCCGCCGACGCCCGCCTCGCGCAGTCGGAAGCGGCCGAATAAAACTAGTCCCAAGAGCCAGGGAAGAAACGTCCACAAAACCGAACGGCCCGGGAGCAATCCCGGGCCGATTTGTTTTTGGGGTGGTGGCGGGGTGTCCGCTTTTCGCCGGAAGCTGTCATTAGTAATCGACGTTCCAGCCGCCGATCCAAGCGCCTAACCCAAAAGCCACTGCACCGGCGATCCAGCACCAGAGGAACAGGGACTGACCTCGACGAATGTGCCGCTCGTAGTCCGCGCGTCGATTGCTAGCCACCGCCGAGCGGTCGAATAGACACAACGCTTGAAACAGCAGGAAGTAGAAGCCTGAAGCGATACCCGCGACAACCGCAGCAATGAATACATAAAAGCACAAGGTGCCGATTGGGTTCATGCGACGGGAGGTACTACATGACGCCTCGCGGGGAAATGTCCGCAACGGGCTGTGAGTTCAACTGATCGACGCAACGCGTACCTTGGATCGAGGTCGTGGAGCGAAGCCGGTGAAGAGAAGATATCGTCGTCTG
>QBMO01000022.1:29654-40357 GCA_003242075.1 Alphaproteobacteria bacterium | reverse complement strand
CCGCAACATCGGGCGCCGTTTGCAGAGCAGCGATTTCGCGCTGGAAGAAGCGCGACACCGCCGCGAACTCAGCTGGCGCGCTCGCTTGGCGCAATGCGTCGGCAATCGCCGAGGCCGTTTCTAGCGCCGACACTGCGCCAGCTTCCGAACCAGCCGCCGCAGGCGGCGGCGTCACCGTCGCGACGCGCCGCAAGGAAGCGACGACAGCGGGCAGACCAGACGTGATCTCGGCCGGCGTCGCCGCCAGAATGGCGCGCGTGTCCGCTGCTGACAGTGCGCCGCGCCGGAAGGCGAGCCACGCCGCTTGCGCGCGCTGCGGCTGCGGCGCGTTGTCTGCGCGTGCGAGCGCGATCAGCGCCAATGTCGAAGACTCGTTCAGCGCATTGGGGCCCGGCCGCAGGCCGGCCGCCATGGAAAGCTGTGCGGCGAGCGAATTGTCATAGCGCGCCGCCGGCGGCCGCGCGGCGGGCGCGCCGCCCGCTGCTGCAATCGCGCCCGTATACCAGGCATCGGCTGCGTTTTGCGCGCGCGCAAACTCGAGCGCCAAATCCGCCGCGGCGCGATCGCCGGTCACGGCCGCGCAATAGGCGCGCAAGCGCAGGAAGAAGACAGGCGGTGTTTCACCCGCATTGGCGGCTCGTCCGCGCGCACACGCTTCGGCGCGGCGCCCGCGCGCCAATTCCGCTTGCGCTGCAAACATCGCGATGCCCGGATCGTTCAGCGACGCGCCCGCGCCGGACGCCATCGTCGCCAATTCATCGGCCGCACCCATTTTTCCGAGTGCTTCGAAACGCCGTCGCACAGCTACCGTCCCATCGCCGCGCGGCGCCTCGCCGCCGGAGAACAACACCCGCCGCGCCAGGCCTAGCGTCGCTGGCGAGTCATACACAGCCGGCAGCCGGTCGAAGATCACAGCCAGCACGTCCGGATCGCTGCGCGTCCACAGATCGGCGGGCAGGGCGCCGTCGGCGCGTGACAAAGCGCTGACGCTCCAGCCGTCGAGCTGGCTTAGCTCTTGGGTCTCGACCGGGCGCGGGAGATTGTTCTGCGCGAGAGCGGTCATCGGCGTAAGCGCGGTAAACGCCGCCAGCGCCAAGCTGCGGTTAAGCATGAAACTAATCCTTGAAGGCGTCCTCCAGCTCGACGCGGATTTCTTGGCGCTCGGGCGCAAGCACGTCGGACTGGCGGATAAAGAAGATGAAGGCGGCGATCACGGCGACCACGCCGAGCCCGATTGCGATATAGCCCACCTGCGGCGGTGCCCGCCGGGCGAACGAAGAGGAGCGCCGTCGTCTGCGTCGGAACATCGCCTGATTTGGCCCCTGCCGTTGCGAGCGGGCGAGAATGCCCCCAAAATGTGGCCAGTTTCTAACCGGTCCGGCGTTAACACCGTTAGCGCAGGTCCTTTTGAGGTGATTCGTGGTGCGCCCGGAGAGCAGTGACATCGGCGAGCGGGCGGACGCCGCAGCCGAACTGCGCCGCCAGGCCGCCGGGATCGCGCCGCCGCGCACCATCGCCCTGGTCGGGCTGATGGGGGCGGGCAAGACCACGATCGGCCGCCGCCTCGCCAGCGCGCTGGAGCTGCCGTTCGTGGATGCTGACGACGCCATCGTCGCCGCCGCCGGCCAATCGATCGAGGATATTTTCGCCGATCGTGGCGAGTGCGAGTTTCGCCGCGGCGAGCGCAATGTCATCGCGCGGCTCTTGGCCGGCCCGGTCCACGTGCTTGCCACTGGCGGCGGCGCCTTCGTCAATGCGCAGACGCGCGCGCTGATGAAAGAGCGCGCCATCTCGATCTGGCTGAAAGCGCCGCTCGACGTGCTGATGAAGCGCGTCACCAAGCGCGATCATCGCCCGCTGCTGAAAGAAGACGATCCGCAAGCGGTGATGCAGCGTCTGATCGAAGAGCGCTATCCGCTTTACGCCGAAGCCGATCTCACCATCGAATCCGGCGCTGGCCCGCATAACTCAGCTGTCAGCGCTATTCTCGACGCGTTGCGCGCGCATTTATCCAAGAGCGAATGACCCAAACCATCCCTGTCCGCCTCGCCGCGCGTTCTTATGACGTGCATATCGGCCACGGCCTGCTGGCGCGCGCTGGCCAACTCATCGCGCCGTTTGCGCCGAGCGGGCGCGTGTTTGTGGTGACCGATCGCAACGTCGCCGACGCGCATCTGCAAGCGTTGATCGCCGGCCTTGGCCGCCTCGATGCGCGCAACGTCTTCGTGCTTGAGCCCGGTGAGCAAACCAAAAGCTTTGCCGGTCTCGAACAGCTGCTCAGCGCCATGCTCGCCGCCAACATCACGCGGAAAGACCTCGTCATCGCCTTCGGCGGCGGCGTGATTGGCGATTTGGCGGGGCTGGCTGCGGGGCTGGTGAAACGCGGCGTCGATTTCGTGCAGATACCGACGACTCTGCTGGCGCAGGTGGATTCCAGCGTTGGCGGCAAAACCGCGATCGATACGCCGGAGGGCAAAAACCTGGTCGGCCTCATCCATCAGCCGCGCCTGGTGTTGGCCGATACCGACGTGCTCTCCACGCTGCCGATGCGCGAGCGCCGCGCTGGGTACGCGGAGATCGTCAAAGCCGGGCTGATCGCGGATGCGGCCTTCTTCGCCTGGTGCGAAGCCAACGCCGCCGCCATTCTCGATAACGACCGCGACGCGCTCACCCACGCCATCACCACCGCCGTCGCCTTCAAGGCCGGCGTCGTCGCGCGCGACGAGACGGAGCAGGGCGAGCGGGCGCTGCTCAATCTTGGCCACACCTTTGCGCATGCGCTGGAAGCGCACGGCGGCTACAGCGCGGACCTCCTGCACGGCGAAGCCGTCGCCGCCGGCATCAGCCTCGCCTTTAAGCTCTCAGCCCAACTCGGCCACTGCACGCAAGCCGACGCAGAGCGCGTCACGGCGCACCTCAACGCCGCTGGCTTCATCACCGATCTCCGCCAACTGCCCGGCGCGCCGTTCAGCGCAGAAGCGCTTCTCTCCCTCATCGCCAGCGACAAGAAAGCCGAAGCGGGCCGGCTCACTTTCATCCTCGCGCGCGCCATAGGCCGCGCCTTCATTGACAAGGACACGCCAGCAGACGCCGTCCGCGCGCTTCTGCAAGCAGAAACACAACCATGATGACCACTTCGCTCATTGCCGCGGCCCTCGTGATCGTTGGCCTCATCCTGCTCAACGCGTTTTTCTCCGCCGCCGAGACCGCGCTCACCGGCGCCTCGCGCGCGCGCATGGCGACGTTGGAGCGTGAGGGCGACAAGAAAGCCGCGCGCGTCAACAAGCTCAACGAAAACCGCGAGCGCATGATCGGCGCGGTGCTCTTGGGCGCAAACCTCGTGCAAGTTCTCGCCTCCGCCATTTCGGCCAGCATATTCGCCAGCCTCTACGGCGATCTCGCGCCTTTCATCACAGCCATTGTGCTGACGCCGCTCTTGCTCATCTTCGGCGAGGTCGGCCCCAAGACGCTCGCCATCACCGGCGCCGACAATATCGCGCGCAATGTGGCGCTTCCGGTTCAGTGGATGGTGCGCTTTCTGGCGCCGATCGTGGCGGCGGTGCAGTGGATCGTGAACAATGGCTTGAAGCTCTTCGGCGTGCGCGTCGATGAGAGCGTCGACGTGCTGACAGCCGCGCGCGCCGAGATCGGCGGCACCATCGAGATGCATGCGGAGGAGGGCGGCGTCGAGGCTGAGCAGCGCCATCGCCTGCTCGGCGCGCTCGATCTCTCCGAGCTCACCATTGCCGACGTGATGATCCATCGCAAATCGATCCGCTCGCTCGATATCGATCTGCCGCCGCGCGAGATCATCGCCCAGGCGATGTCCAGCCCGCACACGCGCCTGCCGCTCTGGCAGAACGAGCCCGACAATATTGTCGGCATCCTGCATGCGCGCGATCTCTTGCGCGCCATTTCCGAGCACGGCCGCGACGGCTTCGACGTCAACGACGTCAAGCGCACGCCCTGGTTCACGCCGATGCAGACGAGCGCTGAAGATCAGCTCGCCGAATTCCTGCGCCGCCGCGAACACTTCGCCATCGTGGTGGACGAGTACGGCGCGCTCATGGGCCTGGTGACGCTCGAAGACATTCTGGAGGAGATCGTCGGCGACATTAAAGACGAGCACGACATCGCCATCCAAGGCGTGCGCCCGCAGCCCGACGGCAGCGTCAATGTCGACGGCACGGTGCCGATCCGCGATCTCAACCGCATGATGAATTGGGATCTGCCCGACGAAGAAGCCGTCACCATCGCCGGCCTCGTCATCCACGAAGCCCAAGCCATCCCCGACCCCGGCCAACGCTTCGCCTTCCACGGCTATCGCTTTCAGGTGCTTAGGCGACAGCGCAACCAGCTGACCGCGCTCAGGGTGGAGCGCGAGATGGAAGATGAGGGGATGGAGGGGGGTTAGTTCCCCTCGCGGCGCTTCTTCAAACGCCTCCGCTCTTGTCGGCGTTGCTCAAGCTTAATCGCGTTGGCCACGCGTTCCAGAAGTACACGCGACCCGATTGCCTTTTCATCGAATTGCGGATGATCACAAGCGCGCTCGTATTCTTTCGCCAGATGGTCGTTAAAGCCAGCGGCGATTTGCATTGCCTTGTTTATCGCTAAGTGACCTTTGTGACGCGCGCCGGCCCATGTAAGTCCGGTCCGTTGGGCGAAATCGGCGTCAGTGATCTGCGTCACCATTGCACAGCTTGTTACGTACTCAATCCTGGAAGCCAATATTGAGAAATGCACCCAACCCGATGCGTGGACTTTGACGGCTCCGGTGTCGGTGACGGGCTCGCCGTTCAATTCTTCAGACTCAAGTAGCCCGCGCTGAAGCAAGTAATTGATTTCAAGAATCGTCGCTTCTCGCTCGAACCCGATTTCCTCAAGGTCTTTCAGCAAGTCGGACACGTAGACAAAGCCTTCCAGTCCGTGAGCGCCTTGCACTTTCCTCAGGCTCACAAGGCGAAAAATGATCTCGGCGCGAACAAAGTTTGGCGCAAACTGAGTCGTTCTGAAGTCAAAAATATTGGTGACAAAGCCGTGGTTGTCCTCGAAGAAGCGATAATCGGTCCGCATCAAGACCCGGAGCGCGGTGTGTTCACCGATTGAGTAGTTTCCCGCGCCCAAGAACGTTGAAGTGAGGGCCCGCTCATCGAGGTGGCCACTTTGCATAATGCGAGTAAACATCTCCAAAGAATATCGAACATTCCTGCCTGACAACGCCTCGAGGACCTGGGCCACCGGGCGCTTGGGCTGAAAGAGGTCGTAGTGGAGTGCTTTGATGAACTCGCCCAGTCTTGTGGCGGGATATTCGACGGGACCGAGGCCAGGAACGTCGTAACTAAGCTTATCGCCTACGCTGTTCCGCAGATGCGCGACCGCGAGATCAAGTCGTTTCTTCACAACGTTCACAAATCGCGGTGCGGCGATGTAGAAGTGCACTGAATTCAAGAACGCGTCGAGCGGAGGTTCGTGCTTGTGACGTTCGTAAGTCTCATTTCGAAGCGCAAGAATTATCAGCGCGCGCGTCTCAGCGCGAAACCACTGCGCCAGCTCAAAAATTTTGAGCTGTTGATCTCGATCGCGCTTGTCCACGTTGTCAAAGACGACGACTAAGGTGTCGCCTCGGTCGCCGCTAACATGGCGTGCTATCGCTCTCGCATAGACCCGCTTGTCTCGAACGAGGTCTGAAAGCTGCGACGCTATAACTCTCTCGTACTCGTGCGGGTCCTTTATCCGTATCTGCGCGTAGATATCATTGAGGTCCCGAAGCTCAACCGCGAAGCACTTCCGCAAGTCGAAAGGCTCGTCGGACGTCCACGATTTGCGCACTTCTTCAATGAATTTGTCGCAAACTCAAGTGTCGAGGTTCGACAAGTCCGTCGGAGCTTCGTTGAAGTTGATGCGAGCCCATCGAACGTGATCCTCAAGCTCATTTGGCATGAGAAAGCGCCGGTAGCGCTTGAGGAACGTACTTTTCCCCGTGCCTCGCCCACCAATGAGAAGCTGGATACTGCCCCCCTCGGGCTTATCCTGGCCGAAGTCGCGAATTGCTCGGGTTAGGTTTGGCTCGTCGGATCGTGTGGGCGCCAGCGAGACGCCATTGCGATCAGATACTGGGGTACTCCGCGAGCGTAGGAAGTCCTCAAAAATTCGCTCGTACTTTGTCAACTGCTCAGAGGAGACATAGCCGTAACGAAGAATTTCGTCTTCTGCGGCGGCATCGTCGCTTGAAAAGTACTTTCGGATGATCGGGGCCAGATCTTGGGCGAACGAATTTGATGGAATTCGATCCTGCATGATCGCGCCGCCGCCGGCGAAATGAGACGCAACAAAGAAGTGTTTATTCCGAAGCTTGCCCGCGATCTTGCGGCCCAGGTCTCCAACGCGCTCCCAATTGAAGAAGTCTAAAAAATTGGAGTGTACCTGGTTGCCAGGCGTGAAGTCGGCCACTTTACAGATCGTGGCCTGCTCTGTGTCGCTCTCACTGTAAGCGAACTCGTCGCCGTTGCAGGCGAAAACATAAGCCACGGGATTGACCGACGCGGGAAATTTGGCGTTCAGCGCCGCCGCGTAAAGCCGCGCCTCGCGCAGCGCTTTGCCGATCTCTTCCCGTGGTGATTTTGCTTCTCCGACGATCAGGGGCACCGCCGAGGGCGCGTATATAATGTAGTCGGGAGTAAACCGTTTTGCGGATTCGCCTTTGCCGATCAGCAACTCCGAGTTCGTTTCCTTCGTGCGTATGTGAGCAGGTGGAATCCCGAGATGAACGGGGTTGGTGAGCAGGCTCCATACGAGCTGCTGTTCCACGTCGCTTTCGTTAAGGGACGAACTTGTGCGTTTGGCCATGAGGAATCATAACAATACCAGATTCCAACGCCTTCAATAAGTGGAGCAACGCCAATCCCTGAATCGGCGTCGGTTATGTCATTGAAACATTGAGCTTTCAAAAAAATCTATCCGCCCCCCTCGCAACCGGCCGCATACTGCGTGCATCGCTCCGCTGGAGAGCAGTTGGTACCCTGTTCGAACCGATGCGATGAGCGATGTGATGGAGCGTGAAGGCGTTGGTGTTTCTCTCCGTACGTGACGAGAGAAGGCGAGGCCCGGACTGGACAGACCCCTTGGACTGATCCGCGCCGCGTAACGCAGCAACGTCAAAGCCCGCGGGGTAGCAACCGCGTGGAGACCCGGGGACCTGTCGCGCTCGAACCGCGCAGACCCGCACGCCGGCGGCCGAGCCGCCTCCGAGAGTGAAAGACCTCTCGCGACGGCGCCGTCGTTCAAATCGATCACGGGGCGCGGTGGTCCGCGTCGGTAGCGGCTCCGTTAGCCGCGCAATTCAGGCGCGACCCACCGCGTCCCGCTCTCCACTTTTTGGGCGAGAAGCCAACAAGGATGACGCATGTCTGAAAGAAACACGAAAACCCTCCTCGCCCTTGATGGGCGAGGTGGCCGCGAAACGGTCGGAGTGGGTGGCGGCGCTGTGCGCCCTGAAGCCCGCGCTGTCACTCACTCAGTCATCGCGCTGTCGCGCGCTGACAGCTCGCCCATCGAGGGCGAGCAGGAGGTGCGCGCATGAGCGACAATCCCCGCGACAAAGCCGAACACGCTTTGAAACAAGCCGACCGCGCCGCCAAGCGGGGCGATCTTGTGCAAGCGGAGCGTTGGACGAAAGTCAGCGAACGGCTCGTCGACGCCGCCGCGCGCTTGGCGCAGACGCCGCAGCAGATGGATGACCTCGAGAACGAAGAAGCGCGCCGGGCCGAATTGCGCCGGCGCCTGGCGCTGTTTGCGCAAGCGGACGCCGAGATTCAGCAATGGGAGCGCGAGTTTGAGACCTACGAGGCCGCGCTCGCCGCAAGCCTCGCCAACAACACCGAGCCGCCAGCGCCGCTGCGCCCGCACCCAGCCGGCCCGCTTGGGGAGGAGGAATCATGCGCGCGATACTGATAGGAGAAAGCTAAGCCGCTTTAGGCGACAGCCGCGATCCGTTGCGCGGCGCTGCGCGTCACAACGCCGTCGCGCAGCACGAGGCCGTCGCAACCGGCCGGCAAGCTTTCGCCGGCGCCGAGCAGGATGGCGCCTTCGGGTGCGAGCGCGTCGGTCAGGCGGTTGACGATCTCGGCGCGCGTCTCGGGCGCAAAGGCGTTGAGCACATGGGCGAGCAGGATGATGTCGAACTGGCCGAGGCCGCCCGGGTGCTTCATCAGATTGTGCGTCTCGAACTTCACCGCCGCGCGCAGGCGATCGGAAATGCGCCACAGGTCGCCGGATTTTTCAAAGTGCGCGATCAGCTTGCGGATGGGGAGGCCGCGCTGCACCTCGAATTGCGTGTAGAGGCCGCTGCGGGCTTTATCGAGCAGCTTTTCGGCAAAATCGGCGCCGACAATCTCGACAGCAGCGGCAACACCCTCGTCGCGCATCTCGTCGACGATCATGGCGATCGAGTAGGGCTCCTGGCCGGTCGAGCAGCCGGCGCACAGGACGCGCACGCGCTCATGGCCGCGGCGCTTGATGGCGGCAGGAAGGAGGTCGGCGCGGAGTTTTTGGAAGTTGGGTTTGTCGCGGAAGAAGCGCGTATCGCTTTGCGCTAGCGCTTCAGTGATGGCGAGCCACAGCGCGCCGTCCGGTCTGATGCGCGCGGCGGAGATGAGCTCGGTCACGGTCGCAAAGCCTTCGCGGCGCGCGAGCGGCGTCAGGCGGATCTCGGCCGGCCCGGCAACGTCGCGCGAAAGCACCGCGCCCGAGCGCGACTTCACTTCACGCGCAACAAGCGCAAACTCGGCGTCGTTCAGCATCAGATGAGGCCCGCCTCGGCAAACTTGGAGTGCAGAATATCGCCGTCGAACGGCTTCATCATATACTCGTCGGCGCCCGCTTTCAGCGCCTCGGAGATGCGCTCGACGTCATTCTCTGTGGTGCAGAACACAACAGTCGGCTTGTCGCCGCCGGGCTCTTGTCTGAGCTGGCGCAGAAAGTCGATGCCGCTCATCACGGGCATGGTCCAATCGAGCAGGATCGCCTCAGGCATCTGTCGTCTGCACGCTTGCAGCGCTTCGAGCCCGTCGGCGGCTTCCTCGATCTCGAAGCGCATGTCTTCGAGAATGCGCCGCGCCACTTTGCGGATCACGCGGCTGTCGTCGACGACAAGGCAGCGTCTCATGGGAATCAGCTCCGTCGGAAATCTATCCGACAGTGGGAACCCTGGGTTATGATCGTGTTAACGAGTGGTGAGGGGTCAGACTTTGAAGGCGGAGGAACGGGCGATCAGCTCTACCTTTTCTTCGCTCTCGCGCGCAATCAGCTCGACGCCGCCTTGCAAGGCAAGCAGGGCAGTCAGCGTCGGCTGGATGGTGTGCCCCGAAAGCTCGCCCGCATCTCCGCGCAGGGCCGCGGCCGTGGCCTCACGCAGCTTAGCGCGCGGTCCTTTCGCGGTGACAATGACTTCGCCGTTCGAGCCGGTCACCTCAACCGTGCCGCCCCGCGGCAAGCACTCATTGGCGATCAGCAACAAGTTCACGATCACGCGTACAGCCGGCCGCGGCATCGCCACCGGCCCCACGCTCCAAATCAGCTCCGATTTGAAAACCGAGTACAGCTTCTCCGCAACCGCCCGGCCTTCCTCAATATCGCTATCGCCCTCAGCCATCGCCCCAGCCATGGCAAAGCGAAAGAACTCAAGCTTGGCCCACGCTTTACCGACGCCGTTATCGAGCAAAGACAGCGCATCCGGATCGGTTTTACCGTCGCCGGACTTGATCATCTCAAGCCCCTGGATGATCGCGCTCATCGGCTCGACCATGTCGTGGCAGATGCGCGAAGCGACAAGCGCCGTCAGTCTGGTGTTCTCGATCATCGCGCGCTCCGCTGTCGGGGAATGGAACAGCATAAATGATTCGAGCGCCGTCGAGGGGGTTCAAAGCCGTGCAAGAGGGCGCCATCTGGTGCACAACTTGAGCATGAGGGCGTTGTAATGGCGGCGGAAGCGGTGGCGGACGGGGGATTGGGGCTGGAGCACGCGGTGGCGTTGCTGGCGACGGCTGTGGTGGCCGCACCGTTGTTTCGGCGTTTAGGCCTCGGTTCGGTGCTGGGTTACCTTGCGGCGGGCCTTTTGATTGGTCCCTTTGGCATCGGCCTTTTTCGCGATCCGGAGAACATTCTGCACGTCGCCGAACTCGGCGTGGTCATGTTTCTCTTTCTGATCGGCCTCGAAATGCGGCCACAGAAGTTGTGGGCGCTGCGCAAGGAGATTTTTGGCCTAGGCGCGGCGCAAGTGATCACGTGCGCGGTGCTGCTTTCGGTTGTGGGGATGGCTGCGGGCATTCATTGGGCCGCGGCGATCGTCGGCGCGAGCGGCTTTGTGCTTTCATCGACCGCCGTGATCATGAAGATGATGGACGACGCCGGCGAAACATCGAGCGAGGCGGGTCAGCGTAACGTCTCTATTCTACTCTTCGAAGATCTGATGATCGTGCCGCTTCTGGCGTTGGTCACGGTGTTCGCTTCGATCATGGGCGTGCAAGCGGAGAACACGCGGCCGCTCTGGCTGAGCATCGGCATTGCTGCTGCGGCTGTGGGCGTAGTCTTTATCGCTGGGCGGTGGCTGCTCAATCCGTTCTTCGGGCTGCTCGCTCGCTCAGGCGCGCGCGAGGTGATGACGGCGGCGGCGTTGCTTGTCGTGCTGGGAACGGCGCTGTTCATGC
>QBMO01000022.1:27003-29644 GCA_003242075.1 Alphaproteobacteria bacterium | reverse complement strand
GGGGCGGGCTCTCGATGGCGATGGGGGCCTTCCTCGCGGGCGTGCTGCTCTCGGACTCTGTGTTCCGGCATCAGCTCGAAGCCGACGTCGAGCCGTTCCGCGGTATTCTGTTGGCGCTTTTCTTTCTCAGCGTCGGCATGTCGCTCAATGTCACGACAGTGCTGACGGAATGGCAATTGATCGCGGCCGGTGTTGTGGCGTTCATGCTGGTGAAGGCCTTCGGTATTTACGCAATCGCGCGGCTTTCCGGCGCGCCGCAGCATGAGGCGATCAATCGATCGGCATTGTTTGCGCAGGGCGGCGAGTTCGCTTTTGTACTCTATGCCGCCGCACTCACTGGCGGCGTGATGGACGCGCGCATCGCCGCGATCATGACGGCGATCGTGATTATCTCGATGGCGCTGACGCCGCTCGTCGTCTTGCTCTTGCATCGCTTCGCGCGCCCACCCGAGGTCTCGCGCGACGGTGTTGAGGATGCGCGCGATCTCGAAGGACGCGTGCTGTTCATTGGCTTCGGCCGCTTCGCGCAAGTCGTAAGTCAGTCGCTTCTCGCGCGCGGCGTCGATATTTCGCTGATCGAAACCGACGTCGAGATGATTCAAGCCGCCGGCAATTTCGGTTTCAAAGTCTATTACGGCGACGGCGCCCGCCTCGACGTGCTGCGCGCGTCGGGCGCTGGCACGGCGGAAGCCATTCTCGTCTGCGTCGACAAGCCGGAGACGACCGACCGCATCGTCGCGCTGGTGAAATCAGAGTTTCCGCACGCGAAGATTTTCGCGCGTGCGTTCGACCGCGGTCACTCGATGCGATTGGTGCAGGCGGGTGTCGACTATCAATTGCGCGAATTGTTTGAGTCTTCGTTGACCTTCTCGGGCGCAGTGCTGCGCGAGCTGGGCTTCTCGGACATGGAAATCGCCGAGACGATTGAAGATGTGCGCGAGCGCGACGCCGAGCGCTTTGAGTTGCAGCTGGCGGGCGGCATCGAGGCGGGGCGGGCGCTGATGCGCAACAACACGGTGACGCCGCAGCCGACGCCGTTCACGAAACCGCGCCGCGAAGCGCAGGCGCTCAACGAGGAAGCCGCCGAAGCGATCGGCGACGATTGACGTTGCGGCGCCGGGGCGCGGGCGCAAAAACCTGCTAATGAGCAGGAGAGGGAAGAGTATGCGTTTCTTGGCCGCCAGCCTTTTCATGCTCGCACTGGGCGCGTGCGCCACCGCGCCGCCGCAAAGCAGCGGCCTTGATCGCCTTGCTGAACTCTACGTGCGCATGTCGCTCGAAATCGGCACGCACGAGGAAGGCTATATCGACGCGTACTACGGCCCGCCGGCGTGGAAGACTGAAGCAGAAGCGGCACCGCGCTCGATCGACGAACTGCAAGCAGCCGCTGACGCGCTGCGCGCTGAAATCGATGCCGAGGCGACGGAAAGCGCCGATGTGCTGGCGCAACGCCGCGCACGAACGCTTTCGGCTTACGTCTCAAGCGCGCGCTTTCGCCTCGATATGATGGAAGGCGTGCGCGTGCCCTTCGTGGAGGAGGCGGAGCGCTTGTTTGCGTTGCGGCCAGAGCTGGCGCCGCTCAGCGCTTACGACGACGCGCTGGTCCGCATAGACCTGCTGATCCCCGGCGAGGGCCCGCTGGCCGAGCGCGTCGCAACATATGCGGGTCGTTTCGTGGTGCCGTCCGATCGCGCCGACGCCGTCATGCGCGCGGCCATCGATGAGTGCAGACGCCGCACGGCAGTGCATTTCGATCTGCCCGCGAATGAGCGCTTCGATTTCGAGTTCGTCACCGGTCAGCCTTGGGGCGCTTACAACTGGTATCAGGGCGACAATGCGAGCCTCATTCAAGTGAACACGACGCTGCCGCTGATGATCAACTCTGCGGTCGGCTACGGTTGTCACGAAGGTTATCCGGGCCATCACGTACAAGGCATTTTCGCGGAACGTTTGTATCGTGAGCGCGGCTGGGTCGAGTATTCGGTGCTGCCGCTCTATTCGCCGATGGGGCCCCTCAACGAAGGCGCGGGCAACTATGGCGTAGACCTCGCGTTTCCGGAGGAAGAACGCGTCGGCTTCGAGATGGCTGTGCTGTTTCCGTTGGCGGGTCTCGATCCGGCCGAGGCGCCCGTCTACTACGAACTCATGCATGCCATGGACGCGACTGCAGGCGCTGGCCGGACGATCCAGGCAATGTATTTGGATGGCGACATCGATCGTGAGCGCGCGATCGCATTGCTGCAGCACTATCGGCTGGCGTCGCGCGCTAGTGCTGAGCAGGCTTTGCGCTTCGCCGACACGTACCGCTCCTACATCATCAATTATTCAAGCGGTCAGGACATTGTGCGCGCATTTGTAGAGCGAGCGGGTGATACGCCCGAGGCGCGCTGGGGCGCGTATCGGCGTATCCTGACAGAGCCGACACTGCCGAGGGATTTGGTCGAATGAGTCATACGTTCAAAACCATCGAAACCAACGGCGTCAAAATCCGCGCCGCCGTGCAGGGCGAGGGCCCGCTTGTGGTGATGGTGCATGGCTTTCCGGAGTCCTGGTATTCGTGGCGCCATCAGATGGCGCCGCTGGCGGCGGCGGGGTTCACGGCATGCGCAATCGATGTGCGCGGCTATGGCGGGTCGGGGAA
>QBMO01000022.1:22256-26993 GCA_003242075.1 Alphaproteobacteria bacterium | reverse complement strand
CCGCAGGCGGTTGAAGCTTATTCGATGCAGGAACTAACGGCGGATGTCGCCGGCGTTATCGACGCGCTCTCGCCTGACGCGCCTGCAGTGGTGATGGGGCACGATTGGGGCGCGCCGATCGCTTGGCACACGGCGGTGTTGCATCCGGGCAAAGTGCGCGGCGTCGCGGGGCTTTCAGTGCCGTACTACGCGCTGCCGCCGGCGCCGCTCAATCACATCATCAAGGCGATGTGGACCGATCAGGGCAAGTTTTTCTACATGGCGTACTTTCAAGACGAAGGCGTCGCCGAAGCAGAGTTCGAAGCCGACGTGCGCGGCGCGTTGCGCAAGCTCTACTTTGCAACGTCGGCAAATTCGGACGGGCGATGGGGCTATGTCGACAAACCGGCGGGCGAGCCGATGCTGGCCGGGCTCGAAGACCCGAACCCATTTCCGGCGTGGCTCACCGCGGGGGACATCGATTATTATGTCGGCGAGTTTGAGCGTTCGGGCTTTCGCGGGCCGATCAATCGCTATCGCAACTTTGAGCGCGACTGGGCGATGATGAACGCCGTCTCGGATCGCATCGTGCATCAGCCGTCGCTCTTCATTGCTGGCGCGCAGGACATGGTGCTGAAAATGTTCGGCGATGGCGATTTGGCGGCGATCGAGGCGGGCCTGCGCGCTAACACCTCGGATCTCCGCGGCGTTCACATCATTCCGGGCGTCGGCCACTGGACGCAGCAGG
This sequence comes from Alphaproteobacteria bacterium, assembly GCA_003242075.1. Classification (GTDB taxonomy): domain Bacteria; phylum Pseudomonadota; class Alphaproteobacteria; order Caulobacterales; family Aquidulcibacteraceae; genus Vitreimonas. The sequence goes on along the minus strand of QBMO01000022.1, from coordinate 26,266 downwards.
AAAAGCCGAAAGAAACCACGGCGCTGCTGATCGATTGGCTGGCGACGCTTTGACCATAGGCAATGGCGATGACGGTTTTGCCTTATATCTATGGATGATTGAGTTGCCGCCGCGCTTGCGCGAAACCATATGAGCCGTACGGAATTATCGAGGACGAGCCCCATGCCGAAGACCCGTAACGATCTGCCTGACAATACACGCAAGGCAATGATCGCTTTGCTCAATGCGCGCCTGATCGACGCGATCGATCTGCGCCTAGCTGTGAAGCAGGCGCACTGGAACGTGAAGGGGCCTAACTTCATCGCGCTGCATGAGCTGTTCGATCAGATTCAGGCGCGCGTCGACACGTTTGCGGATGACATCGCTGAGCGCTCCGTCTCGCTGGCTGGCGTGGTGGCCGGCACATCGCAAGCCGTGTCGAAGGGCTCGCAGCTCGAGGCGTACCCGACCGACACGATCGACGAGAAAGCGCATCTGCAGGCGTTGGCGGATCGGATCGCGGCGTTCGGCAAGCTGACGCGCGAAGCCATCGACGCCGCCGACGAAGCGGGTGACAAGAACACGGCCGATCTCTTCACCGGCATTTCGCGTCAGATGGATAAAGACCTGTGGTTTATCGAAGCGCACTTGCAATAGTTCCAGCATTGGCGCTGGCGGCGTGCGGGCAAAGCGCTGAAGCGCCGGCGCCGGTGGAACAGCCGGCAGCTGTCGATGTAGCGGCGGTGACGTGGACGTCGGTGTCGAGCGGCGAAGGCTCAGCGCTCGCTGCGCAAGATGCGGCTGGCAATGTCGTGCTCAATCTCGCGTGTCTCTACGCGCCGGAGCGCATGCGCATTACGGTGCCGGGCTTCAACGCGATTGGCAGCGAAGAGCGCTTGTCGTTCGGCGCAGACGATGAGCCGTTCGTGTTCGTCGCGCAGCTTCAAGAAGCGGGGCCGGGCGTGGCGGCGGAGCGCGAAGTGTCGCTCGACCTGGTCGAGCGCCTGGGCCGCGCGGAGACGGTTGCCGCGAACTACGGCGCACAGAATGTCGGGCCGTTTCCGGCGCCCCCGACGGATCAAGTGGCGGCGTTCGCCACGGTTTGCCGCGAGATCGCGGGCTAAAGCCGCGCGGCGATTTCCGTGATGACGTCATACGCGCTCATCACGTCATCTTCGGTGCACTCGAATTGGCCGACTTGGAAGCGGATGGCGACGGCGCCATCGACGCGCGTTTGCGTGAGATAGATGCGGCCGTCGGCGTTAATGGCTTCGACGAGTGCGAGATTGAGCTGATCGAGATCGGCGCCGGGCTTTATGTAGCAGAACGAGAAGAGAGAATGCGCAGGCTCGGTGACAATTTCGAAGCCAGGCGCGGTGCGCAATCTCTCGCACAGCTGCCGCGACCAAGCGATGTGATTGCGGATCATCGCGCGCAGGCCTTCGAGCCCGTAGGCGCGCAGCACGAACCACAGTTTCAGCGCCCGGAACTGCCGCCCCAGCGGCACGCCCCATTCGCTGTAATTCACAACTTCGCTCAAGCCGAGCGTATGCAGATAGTCAGGCTTGGCCGCGAGTGTGCGCGTGAGGCTGGCGGGATCGCGGACGAAATGCACGCTGCAATGCGTCTGCGCGCCGAGCCATTTGTGCGCGTTGACGACGATGGAATCGGCAAGCTCGGCCCCGGCCCAGAGATGGCGCAGCTCAGGGCAGATCATCGCCGCACCGGCCCAGGCGGCATCGACATGGAGATAAAGATCGAACTGCTTGGCGATGGCCGCGAGTTCGGCGACGGGATCGGTCGCGCCGACGCCGGTGGCGCCGACATTGGCGATGATGCCGGCGGGCAGAAAACCGGCGGCGAGATCGGCGTGGATGAGTCGGCGCAGCGCTTCGGGATCGGCGCCGCGAAGCGGGCCTTTGATCGGGATGCGGACGAGATTGTCTTGGCCGATGCCGGAAAACCAGATCGCGCGGTCGATGGATGAATGCGCTTCGGCGGAGCAATAGACGCGCAAGCGCGGCGCGTCGAAGAGGCCTTTCGCGTTTCCTTCGTAGTTGAGCGCGCGTTCGCGCATGACGAGCACGGCGGCGAGCGTTGCTGTCGACGCGGTGTCTTGGATGCAGCCTTGAAACACATCGGGCAGGCCGAAGGCTTGGCGCAGCCAATCGACGGCGCGTGTTTCAAGTTCTGTCGCGGCGGGCGAGGTTTGCCAGAGCATGCACACCGCGCCGATGGCGTTGACGAGGTGCTCGGCGATCAGCGAGGCGGGCGCGGAATTGGAGGGGAAGTAGGCGAAGAAGCGCGGATGCTGCCAATGCGTCATGCCGGGGACGATGTCGCGCTCGAAATCAGCGAACACTTGCTCGAACGGCTCGGCGTGTTCGGGCGGCGAGGACGCGATTTTGGCGGCGATCTCGCCCGGCTGCACAGGCGGGCGCACCGGCATTTCGCGCAGCCGTGCGCGATAGTCGACGCCCCACTCAGCGGCCCTCACCGCCCATTTGCGAAAGTCTTGCATGCGCCGCCCTTAGCACGAGCGGCGCGCAGCGCGTCAGGTCTTATCGACGATATCGACCTCCGGCCGGTCATCGCCGGACGACAGTTCATCGTGCCAACGGCCGCGTTCGTCTTCCCATGAAATGCCGACCGTCTCGCCCGGCCGGCGCTGCTCCATCGCCACGCGCTTGGCGGCGTCATAGGCCGCATCGTGGGTGAGGTAGGATTGCGAGATGGTGCCGTCGAGCTTGAACGCCCAACCGCCATCATGGGGAATGATCTCGTAAACAATCTTGGTCATGGGTCGCGCTCCGTGTCCGTAAGCTAGGACGCTTCCGCACGAACTCAAGTGTCTATCGGTATGAGCCCTAGAACGCTGGCGCTTCGATTTGCTTCTTCAGTTCCTTCTTCATGATCTTGCCGTTGGCGTTGCGAGGCAGCGTTTCGGGCCAGAAGATCACTTCGACGGGGACTTTGAAGGCGGCGAGTTTTTGCGCCACGAAATGGCGGAGCTCGTCGCTGGTCGCTGACATGCCGGGCTTCAGATAGACGACCGCGAGCGGTTCTTCGCCGAGCGTTTGATGCGGCTTGCCGATGACGGCGGCGTCCATGACGGCGGCGTGATCGTAGAGCGCGTTCTCGACTTCGACGCAGTAGATGTTCTCGCCGCCGCGGATCAGCATGTCCTTGGCGCGATCGACGATATAGACGAAGCCCTCGTCGTCGATCTTGGCGAGGTCGCCAGTCTTGACCCAGCCGTCGATGAACGTCTCACGCGTCGCTTCGTCGTTCTGCCAATAACCGCGCACAACGATCGGGCCTTTGTACCAAAGCTCGCCGACTTCGCCGCGCGGCAGTTCATTGCCTTTGTCGTCAACGATTTTCACTTCGCCGGTGGCGGAGGGCACGCCTGTGCTGGCGGGCTTGGCTTCATAGTCTTCGCCAGTGTTGGAGACGGCGGTGGCCGAGGTTTCCGTCATGCCCCAGCCTTGGCTGGGGGACGATTTCGGGAAGCGCGCTTTCAGTTGCTTCACCAGTTCGGGTGCGGCCGGCGCGCCGCCATAGGCGACCCCTTCGATGGATGAGAGATCGAACTCATCGATGCGCGGGTGCTCGAGCACTTGCCAGGCAATTGTCGGCACGCCGCCGAAATGCGTGACGCGCTCGCGCTGCATCAGTTCGAGCGCCTGGTCGCAATCCCAGCGGCGCTGCATGACGACTTTGTTTCCCGCCATCAGCGACGGGATCATGATCGCGAAACAGCCCGTCGCGTGAAAGAACGGTACCGAGATCAGGAACGCCTTTTGCGGCGCGGTTGGATCGGGCGCGGGCGGGGCTTCGCCGCGACGCAGGAACGCGCGCGCTTGCGACGAGGCTGAGTTGAACATGTTGGAGATGATGTTGCGGTGAGAAATCACCGCGCCTTTTGGATGCCCGGTCGTGCCTGACGTATAGAAGATGGCGACATCATCGTCCGGCCCCATGGGGAGGTCGGGTGGCGCCACATCACCGAAGGCCGCCCAGTCGGCGGT
>QBMO01000022.1:9056-22246 GCA_003242075.1 Alphaproteobacteria bacterium | reverse complement strand
GTCGGCGGTCGTGCCGACGACGCTTTCCATGCGCGACACGCGCGGATCGGCGATCTCTTCGCGCGAGCGCGAGACGTAGATCTTTCGCAGGGCGGGGCAGTTATCAATGTGTTCGCGCACGCGCTCGTAGCGCTCGACATCCATCACCGCGATCGAGCTGCCGGAATTGGTGAGCCCGTATTCGAGTTCCGAGCCTGTCCACCACGCATTTAGGGGGGTGATGATGGCGCCGGCCAAAACCGCACCAAAAAACGCCACCGGCCACTCGGGCAGGTTGCGCATGATCAGCGCCACGCGGTCGCCCGGCTTCACGCCGTCAGCGATCAATTGGTGCGCAAACTTGGCGGCGGCGGCGCGGAATTGGCCGATGGTGGCGCGCTCGTTCTCGTGGACGAGATAGTCGCGGCCCGCGAACATGGCCGAAATCGCAAACACCTCACGCAGCGTCGGCGGGGCATTTTTCCACACTTTCATGCGGATGCCGCGCACATCGCCCTCGCCGACTTCGAGCATCGTGCCCGGCGCGGTCAGCAGCGCGTGCGCTTGCTCGATAGTCATAGCCGGATAGGCCGGCTTGGCGGCCGCTTCAGACATCAATACCTCCCGCGCTTGGCGGCAAAGGCGCCGCCAGCGTCATTTTTGATTTGCGCTGTTGAAACACGCCAGCGCCCGCACCGCAACAGCAGGCTCGGACAGAACTTTGCCGGAATTTAATGGTGGTTGTGACGAGCGCGAAGCTCGGGCAAGCATGTGCGGTCCTGAGCGGGACGGGAGACGCGCGACATGGCCTTTGATTGGAAAGCGCTCGCGGGGCGCCTCGATCCGCGCAAGCTGAATTGGTCTTGGGCGGCGCCCGTCAACGCGTGGTTGGTGACGAACCGGGCAGTTGTGCTCTCTACGTCGGTGGCGTTGCTTGCCGGCTTGTGGGGCGGCGCTGTGTTGGGCCGCGTTTCCGCTGGGGCGCCGCCGTTTGAAATGGCGATGCTTGGCACTGTCGGCGGCGCCGAGGGCGCGCGAGGCGCGGGCGCGCCGCGCGCCGGGCTGCCGCAAGTTGATGGCATGGCGTTCGTACGCCTGCGCACCGAGATGGATCAGGCCGAGCCGCGCGCGTGCCTGGAATTCTCACAAAATCTCTCGGCCGACGCCTCGATCAATTACGCCGACTATCTCGTGATGGACCCGGCGACGACCTATCAGGTCGATGTCTCCGGCAATCTGTTGTGCTTGGGCGGCCTGCCGTTCGAGCCGGAGCGCCAAGTCACGGTCCGCGAAGGCCTGCCCTCCGCCAGTGGCGAACGCACCGAAGCGGACGAAACCTTCACGCTCACCTTCGGCGATCGCCCGGCTTATGTCGGCTTTGCCGGCGGCGGCGTGATCCTGCCGCGCTCGGAAGCCGACGGCATCGCCATCGAGACCGTCAACGTCTCGCGCCTCGAAGTCGAAGTGCTGCGCGTGCCCGATCGCATCCTGTCGCAATATCAATTGGAGCAGGGCGAAACCAACGAAGAAGGCGGCTGGGACTATTGGAGCTTCAACAGCGCCGGCGAGAATGTCGGCGTCTCCGTCTATGAAGGCACGATCGATATCGATGTCGGCGCGCGCCGCAACAGCGCCATCACCACGGTGTTCGCACTTGGCTCGGCGCTGCGCGAACTGCGGCCCGGCGCGTACGTCGTTAAAGTGCGCGACGCCTCTCCGAGTGCTGGCCAGCGCGCCGAAAGTGAAAACGACAGCCGCGCCTCGTCCTATCGCTGGATCCTCTACACCGACATGGCGTTGCAGAGCTTTTCTGGCGCCACTGGGCTCGATGTTGTCGTGCGCTCGCTGCGCACGGCGCGTCCGATGGGCAACATCACGCTGACGCTGATCGCGGAGAATAACGACGAACTGGCGCGCACCCGTACCGACAGCGAAGGCCGCGTGCATTTTGCTGATGCGCTGGTCAACGGCGATGGCCCGGCGCGGGCGCGTTATGTCATGGCCTATGGCGCGCAAGGCGATTTCGCGGCGCTCGATCTGCAACGGCCTGGGCTCGATCTCTCCGATCGCGGCGTCGATGGCCGCAGCTCGCCCGGCGATGTCGATGCGTATCTTTATACTGAGCGCGGCATCTATCGCCCCGGCGAGCGCGTGCGTCTCATCGGCTTGATCCGCGACAATATTGGCCGCGCCATCACCAACCGGCCCTCGACGCTCGTTGTCTATCGCCCGAACGGCACCGAAGCGCGGCGCATCCGTATGACGGAAGCCGTCGATGGCGGCGCGATTGCCAAGAACATTGAGCTCGATCGCTCCTCGCCGCGCGGCATGTGGCGTGCGGAATTGTTGGTCGACGGGCAGGAAGAATCTGTCGGCTCGGTCAGCTGGTCTGTCGAAGATTTCGTACCGCAGCGTTTGCGCGTGCAGATCGAGGCGAGCGAAGCGGTGCTGCGGGCCGGCCAAGCGCGGCCGATCAATGTGCAGGCTGACTTCCTCTATGGCGCGCCGGGCTCTGGCCTCGCTGTCGAATCCGAAGGCCGGCTGATGATCGACCCGAACCCGTTCCCGGAATTCGAAGGCTACAGCTTCGGCCGCACCGATGAGAGCTTTGACGAGCGCCTATTTCAACTGCCGGGCACGGTGACCGACGGCCAGGGCCGCGCGCAACTCGAACTGCGCCTGCCTGACGAACCGAACACGACGCTGCCCTTGCGTGCGCGCATGCTGGCGAGTGTCGCCGATCCTGGCGGGCGCGTGGTGCGCGAGAGCTTCACAGTGCCGGTGAGGCTGAACAACGTCTATCTGGGCTTGAACGCGCAATTCGAAAACCGCCGCGCAGGCGCGGGCGAGCGCGTCGCTTATGACGTGATCGCGCTCAACGCCGATGGCCGGCGCGTCGCCCAACGCGGCGTGCAATGGCAGCTCGTGCGCGAGGACTGGAGCTACGATTGGTATCTCGATAACGGCAATTGGCGCTGGCGCCGGACTGGGCGCGACATTCCCGTTGATGGCGCTACCGTCGACGTCGCCGCCAACGCGCCGCTGCGCATCGCCAAGGATGGCCTGCGTTCGGGCTCCTATCGCCTCATCGTGCGCGCCAACGGCACCGAAACCTCGCAGCGCTTCGGCGTCGGCTGGGGCGGCCCGGCTGACGACGATCAGACGCCGGACATGGTGAGCGTCATTCCGCCAGAAAATCCGACGCGGCCCGGCGCACGCGCGCGCGTGCAAATCCGTCCGCCCTATGCGGGCGAGGCGCAAATTGTGGTGGCGACCGATCGCGTGATCGAAACGCGCACGGTGCGTGTGTCGAGCGAAGGCACGACGATCGATCTGCCGGTGACGGCGGAGTGGGGTTCGGGGGCTTACGTGCTCGTAACCGTGATGACGCCGCGCGATCCGGTGAACCTGCCGGTGCCACGCCGCGCTGTTGGTGTGGCGTACGTGCCTGTCGATATGGGCGCCCGCACGCTGACGGTTGAAGCGGGCGAAGGCTTGCAGAACGTGCGCCCCCGCACGCGCATTGAAGTGCCGGTGCGCATTACAGGCGCGCCGAGCGGCGAGCGCGTTCGTGTGGCGATCGCGATGGTGGACGAGGGCATTCTTGGCATCACCCGCTATGAGAGCCCGAACCCGGTCGATTACTTCTTCGGCCGCCGCGCCCTCGGCGTCGATGTGCGCGACGATTATGGCCGCTTGCTCAACCCGAACCTCGGCGCGCCGGCAACGGCCCGCCAAGGCGGCGACTCGATCGGCGGCGAAGGGCTCACAGTCGTGCCGACACGCACGGTGTCGCTCTTCTCCGACATCGTCGTGGTCAGCGGCGGGCGGGCGATGATCCCGCTCGATATACCGGACTTCAACGGAACGCTTCGGCTCATGGCTGTCGCGTGGAGCGAAAGCGCGGTTGGTCAGGACGCCGAGCAGATCGTCGTGCGAGATCCGGTTGTGGCCGAACTCATCTTACCGCGCTTCTTGGCGCCCGGCGATGAAGCGCAAGGCACGCTCAACATCGACAACGTAGAAGGCCCGAACGGCGCCTACACGGTGACGGTCAGCGGCTCGTCCACGGCGCAGATCGCAGCGCAGCCGCGCCGCTTCACGCTCAATCGCGGTCAGCGCCAGACGGCTTTGATCCCGATCGCGGGCGGCCCGCTCGGTGTCGGCTCGATTTCGCTGCGGCTCGAAGGCCCGCAAGGCTTCGCGGCGATCGATCGAACCTACGACATCCAGTCGCGCGCGCCGTTTATGCCGATCACGATCACAACGACGGCGCCGCAGGCGAGCGGTGAAAGCTGGCGCGCGTCGGCGGATGCGTTGGCGCGCTTCCAGCCGTCGTCTCAGGCGCTGATCTCGTTCTCCAACTTGGCGGGCATCGATCCGGCGCCGCTTTTGGATGAGCTTTATCGCTATCCGTACGGCTGCTCTGAGCAGCTCACCTCGGTGGCGATGCCGCTGCTCTACTATAATATCCTCGCATCCGAGGCGAACCGCACGGCCGACCCACGGATTCGCCGCCGCGTGCAGGAAGCGGTGACGCAATTGCTCGACCGGCAAGCGCCGGACGGCTCGTTCGGTCTGTGGAGCGCTGGCGACGGCAACGCCTCGCCCTGGCTCGGCGCCTACATCACCGACTTCCTCGCGCGGGCGCAGCGCGCCGGCTACGCCGTGCCGCGTCAACCGATGGAGCAAGCCTATGGCGCATTGCGGCGCGTCGCGCGGTTGAACGACTTCGGCGCGGTGAACTACCAGTTCGAAGTCTATCGCTGGCCGGGTTCGAACGACACGTCCGAACTCTTGCGCTCGCGCTCGGCGGCGTATGCGCTCTACGTGTTGGCGAAAGCTGGCGAGGCCGATGTCGGTCAAGTGCGCTACTTCCACGATGCGCGCTTGCGCAATGAGCCTTCGCCGCTGGCGCGGGCGCAGATTGGCGCTGCCTTGGCGCACCTGGGCGACCGGGCGCGTTCGCGCAACGCCTTCCGCATTGCCGAGCAGGCGCTCGGTTATCGCAATGTCGGCGATTGGTATCAGACGCCGCTGCGCGATCTCTCCGGCGTGTTGGCGCTGGCGGCCGAAGCGGGTGAGACCGAACTGGTCGATCGCCTGCGCCGTCGTCTCGAACGCGATGCACCCGAAGCCGAGCGGCTGATGACGCAAGAGCAAGTGCAATTGCTGCTGGCGGCGAATGCGCTGTTGGAGCGCGCTGGCCCAGTCAACGTGACGCTGAATGGCGAAGCGATGGCGGAACGGCGCATCATCGCCAACGCGCAACGCTTGGCGACAGGCCTCGTGTTCCGCAACGCGGCGCGCGGGCCGGTGTGGCGCACGCTCTCGCTCTCCGGTGCGCCGCGCGAAGCGCCGCCGGCGATGCAAGCGGGCTATACGATCGACAAGCGCATCTTCCGCATGGACGGCACGGTCGCCGATCTCGACTCCATTCGCCAAGGCGATCGCGTCGTGGTGGTGATCTCCGGCCAGCCTGAAGGCGCGCGGAATTATCCGACGGTGCTGGTCGATCTCTTGCCGGCGGGCTTGGAGATCGAAACCTTGCTGCGGCCGGAAGATGGCTCGGGCGCCAATTGGGACGGCACGACGCGCAACGGGCCGTTCGCATGGATCGGCGCCATCACTGGCACGCAAGTGTCTGAAGCGCGTGACGATCGCTATGTCGCCTCCGCCGATCTGCGCGGGCAATTCCGCTACGCCTACATCGCGCGCGCGGTGTCGCCGGGCCGCTACACGCTGCCGGCGGCGCAAGTCGAAGACATGTACCGCCCCGGCGTGATGGCCCGCACCGAAACCGGCTCGATCCGCATCGCGCCGCGCGGAGGCTAGGAGAGAACGCGCATGCGCCGCGGCCCCCGCGTTGCTCTGCCGCTCACGCCTGGCGGACAGCGCTGGGCTACGGTGCTGCTCGTTGTCTTGCTGACGCTGTTCAGTCTGGATGCGTTTTTTCCGCCGCCGCTGCAGCGCGTGCGGGATGTGTCGCCAGTGGTGGTTGATCGCAACGGCCAATGGCTGATGGCGTTCACGACGCGCTCGGGCACGTGGCGGCTGGAAGCGCGGCTCGATGAAATCGACCCGGAGTTTCAACGCCGGCTGATCGCGATCGAAGATGAGCGCTTCTGGTTTCACCCCGGCGTCGATCCGATTGCGTTGGCGCGGGCGAGCGTTTCGTATGCACGCGCCGGCCGCGTCACGCAGGGCGGCTCCACCATCACGATGCAGCTGGCGCGTTTGCTGGAGCCGCGTCCACGCACAATTGGGTCGAAGTTGATCGAGATCATTCGCGCCATTCAGATTGAGGCGCGTTGGTCGAAGCGCGAAATTCTCGCGGCGTATCTGACCATGGCGCCCTATGGCGGCAATCTGGAAGGCGTGCGCGCCGCGTCGCGGGCTTATTTTCAGCGCGACCCGATGTGGCTCGACGATGCCGAGATGGCGCTGCTGATTGCGCTGCCGCAAGCGCCGGAAGCGCGCCGGCCGGATCGGCGTCCACAAGCAGCGCGCGCGGCGCGCGATCGTGTACTCACGATGTTCGTGCGCGCGGGGCTGATCAATGAACGCCGCGCGGCCGAGGGCAGGCAAGTCGCTATGCCGACGCGGGCGCCGTTTCCCTATTCCGCGCCGCATGCAGCGCAATCGCTGGTCGCGGCGCATCCCGGCGAGGGCGTTATCCGGTCGTCACTCGATGCCACGCTGCAGCGCGACCTCGAAGCACTCGCACGCCGGCATGCCGTAAACCTCGAGCGCGATGCGCAGATCGCGATCGTGGCGATTAATCTGCGAGATCACAGTGTCCGTGCGCGTATCGGCGGCGCGGGGCGCGAGCGTGCGGGCGGCTATATCGATATGAGCCGCGCGATCCGCTCGCCCGGTTCGGCGCTGAAACCGTTTCTTTATGCGATCGCATTCGACGAGGGCATCGCTGCGCCCGAGACGTTGGTGCGCGATGCGCCGCGCCGGTTCGGGGGCTATCTGCCGGAAAATTTCGATCGGCGCTTCCATGGCGATGTCACGCTCGAAGATGCGCTGCGGCATTCACTCAACCTTCCCGCTGTCGCCACGCTGGAACGCATCGGCGCCAATCGTTTTCACGCCGCGCTGCGGCGCACGGGCGCGGAGGTGCGCTTGCCCCGCCGGGCGATTGCGGAGCCGGGCTTGGCGCTGGCGCTTGGCGGCGTTGGCATGACGCTGGAGGATCTGACGCAGCTTTACGCGGCGCTTGGCGACCAAGGCCGCTCGCGGCCGCTTGTGGTGGATGACACGCCAGGCTTTGCGCTGTCGCGCCGTTTTGTGCGGCCGGAGACTGCGGAGCGCGTGCTGGAGATTCTGGCGTCATCGCCGCATCCAGCGGGCCGTGTGCCGGCTGTAGTGGCGCGCGGGGCGCCAAGTGTGGCGTTCAAAACGGGCACTTCTTACGGTTTCCGCGATGCGTGGTCGGTGGGCGTGTCGAACGGCTATGCGATTGGGGTGTGGGTCGGCCGCCCCGATGGCGCGCCGCGCCCTGGTGCGACGGGTCGCAGCGAAGCGCTGCCGGTTTTGTTCGAAGCCTTCGATCTGCTTGGCGCGCCGTCCGAACCGCAGCGCGCGCGAGAGGAAGAGGAGCGCGTCGCGCCGGCTTTGGTGCGGCTGGAGACGCAAGAGCGCGAAGGTCTCTCCATTCTGTTTCCTCCCGCTGGCGCGGAAGTGCTGGTGTTGGACTATGGCGCCGACGGTCGCGGGCTTTCGCTCTCCGCTCGCGGCGGCCGCGCGCCGCTGACTTGGTACGCCGAAGGCGAACGCGTGAGCGGTGAAGAAACGAGCGGGCGAGCGATTTGGCGACCGCGCGCGCCGGGGTTCTACGATGTCACCGTCGTTGACGCTGACGGCCAAAGCCAAAGCGTCCGCGTCCGCATTCGCAGCAGCGGGTAAAGAAAAAGCGCGGACCTCTGATGGTCCGCGCTTAAGCACTGCCGTCGCTAGCGGGAGGGGGAGAGGCTTAGGCGACGATCAGGGCAGCTTGATAAAGGCTCGCATACGCGACGGGCGCGAAGAGCACGACCGCGGCGAGAAGAGCGAGTAACTTTGACATTGTCGGCTCCTTTCTAGTTTTCGATTCAGTGTTGGTGTTGCAGGCAAGCAAAAGGCGCGGACCGCGTTCGCAATCCGCGCCTTGGTTGATCGTCGAGACGGGGGATCAGGCGACGATCTGAGCGGCTTGCAACAGAACAGCGGCGGCGACCGGTGCGAACAGCACGAGCGCGGCGGCGAAAGCGGTGATCTTGGCCATTTCAATGTCCCTCAAGTGTTTCAGCGTTTGACTATGAGATGCCGGCGCCCGCGCGCTTGGATGCGGGGCGTGGTGAATTTTTCTGAAAAACCCTGCGGGCCTTAAAAATGCTGGCTCAGACGCTGGCTTGATAGTCCGGCGGCAGCGGGTGGGCGCGGCGCGGCGCGTCTTTTTCCTCGACCTTGAACTGCAGCACGGAGCGCGCTTGCAGACGATCGACCAGCGATTGCCCCATGGCGGAGGCCGGCGTCCAGATGCCGCCGGGCGTTTGTTCGCCGCTTGTTTGTCCGAGGCATAGCGCGGCTTCCGCGATGATCTTCGAGGTCGAGCCGTAGCCTGGGTCCTTGTCGCCATAGACCGAGACCGAGAGCTTGCCGCCTTCGCCGGTCTCGCCGACGAACAGCACGTCGTAGAAGCCGGTCTCGCGTGCCTCCTTCGACGGCCCTTCGCCGGGCTTCGGCAAAGCAAAGCGCTTGAGCAGCGCGCGTGTCGGCGCAAAGCCCAGCAGCGCGCGCTGCATGCCCGATTGCTTGACCCCGGCGCGGGCGCGCTTCTCGCCAGCAGCGCCGTCGCCAGTCAGCATCATCTCGTCATAGGTGAAGTCGCGGCCGTAGGCGTAGTCCATCAGCGCGTTCGAGCGATGCACGTTCTTGGTGTTGATCGCCGCCATGACGAAGGGCGCCGACCAGGACGGGATGTCGTCGTCATAGATGGCGGTGTCGCCGTTGGGCTGCTCGACAAGCCGCTCCGGCGAAAGCGCAAACGGATCGGCCATCATTTTCACCAGCTTCGGATCGCGCTGCACGGCTTCGAGCGAAGCCAGCATGCTGGCCATGGTGCCGCCTGAGAAGGTGCCCTTCATCTTGCGGACGCGGCCGCGCACGAAATGCGCCGGTTGGCCGAAGCGCTCTTTCATGTGGCTCTGCAGAAAGAAGACGCCGAGATCGAAGGGGATTGAGTCGAAGCCGCACGAGAAGACGATGCGCGCGCCGCTCGCTTTGGCCGGCGCCTCGTACTTGGCGATCATCGCCGCCATCCAGTTCGGCTCGCCGCAGAGATCGACATAGTCGGTGCCGGCGCGGATGCAGGCGGCCAGCACCGGCTCGCCATAAAGCTGATAGGGGCCGACCGTGGTGATGATGACGCGGGCGCGGTGCGCGAGCGCATCGAGGGCGTTGGGATCGCCGGCGTCGGCGGCGATCAGCGGGGCGTTTGCGCCGATCTCCGCTGCGACCGCGCGCAGCTTGCCCATGTCGCGCCCGGCCATGGCCCAGCGCACGTCGCCTTCCGCACCGTAAGTCCGCTGCAGATATTCCGCGACCAGCCGGCCGGTGAAGCCGGTTGCGCCATAAACGATGACGTCGAATTCCTGTGCGCTCACGTGATGCCTCCGCTGCGGCTCGATAGCACGTCAGCCAACCACAAACACCCATTCCCGGCGCGGAGCGAAGCGGTTAAGCCCTTGATCACTCCATGCCTTTAGCCGCCATCGCCGCAGCACTGACCTCCGCGCTGATCCACGCCAGTTGGAACGCGGCGCTGAAGGGCGGGCGGGGCGACCGTATCGCCGATGCGTTTTTGATCGCGGTTGGCGGCTTGCTGGTTTGGGGCGTGGTCGCTGCGATCTGGGGTGCACCGTATCCCGACGCGTGGCCGTATCTGATCGCCTCGGTGCTGATCCATCTTGTTTATTGGTTCACGCTGTTCAGCGCTTACGACGCGGGCGATATGAGCCACATTTACACGCTCTCGCGCGGCTCGGCGCCGCTGCTGGTGGCGATTGGCGCCGCACTCACGGTGCAGGAAATTCCGCCGCCGCTGAAGATTGCCGGCATCGCTCTGGTTTCGGCCGGCGTGCTGCTCGTTGGATTCAGCCCACGCGCGCCCTTGAAGGCGACGTTGTGGGCGCTGAGCATCGGGCTGTGCATCTCCGCTTACTCGCTCGTTGATGCGCTCGGTGCGCGGGCGGGCAATGACGCGTTGGTTTATGTGGCTTGGACCTCTGGCATTATGGGCGTGCCGATGATTGCTTTCGCGTTCTGGCGGCGGGGACCGCAGCTCTGGAAGGACGCGGCGGTCGCACCGATGCGCGGGCTCGCCATCGGCATTATCAGCTTTGCTGGATACGGCCTGGTGCTGTGGGCGCAGACGCTCGCGCCGATCGCGCAAGTGACGGCGCTCAGGGAAACCTCCGTCGTGTTCGGCGCGCTGATCGCGTTTTTGTTCCTGGGCGAAACGCTGGGGCCGCGGCGCTGGATTGGCGCGCTCATTGTGGCCGCCGGCGCTGGCTTGATCGCGTTCGGCTGAGTAGGGTCGCGGCCATGACTGACATGCAGATCATCCGCATCGACGACGCCAAGGCCATCGTCCGCGTCGGCGTGCCGGAGCCCGAGCGCGCCGCGCCGCAAGAGGTCCGCGTCTCCGTTGCTCTGGCGTTGTCCGCGCCGCCGGATTTTCCCGAGAATGATCGCATCGGCGCGACCGTCGATTACGACCGCATCCTACATTTCATCCGCGATGATCTCGGCGCACCGGCGCATTTGATCGAGACCTTGGCCGATCGCGTGGCCGGGCATTGCCTGTCGTTGAGCCAACGGGCGCGTTGGGTTGAGGTGACGGTGAAGAAGCCGTCTGTGCTTTCGGGCGATGGACTGGTGGCGGTGACGATCCGAAGAGAGGCGCCATGAACTGGGCTTTGATTACGGGCGCGGGCCAACGTTTGGGCCGCGCCGTCGCGCTTGAACTTGCGCGCGCGGGCTGGGGCGTGGCGATCCATTATCACCGTTCCGAATCTGCCGCACGCGCGGTGCTTGCCGAAGCGCAGGCGCTTGGCGCTTCAGCGGTGTTGGTTCAAGCCGATCTCAATGATGCGAGCGCGCGGCACGCGCTAATCGGCAAAGCCGTCGAAGCGGCGGGTGAACCCCTTTCGGCATTGGTGAATTGCGCCGCGATCTTCGAGCACGACACGATCGATACGCTGACTGAAGATGCGCTTGATCGGCATATGCGCATCAATGCGTTTACGCCCGCGGCGCTCGCCCGCGAATTCGTCGAGGCGCTCCCAGACGATGGCGAGGGCGTGGTCGTGAACTTCCTCGACTTCAAATTGGCCAACCCGTACCCGGATCATTTCTCCTACACGCTTTCAAAATACGCGCTGGCGGGCGCCACCGAACTGATGGCGCGCGCATTCGCGCCGCGCGTTCGCGTCAATGCGGTGTCGCCTGGTTACGTGTTGCCGGCGCCTGGGCAGGCGCAGGTGGATTTCGAGCGCTTGCACAACGACACGCCGCTCAAACGTGGGCCGACACCGGACGACATTGCGCGCGCGGTTCGCTTTCTAATCGAGAGTCCCGCCATCACCGGGCAAACGATCTATGTTGACGGCGGACGCCGTTTTGTCAGCCACGAGCGCGATATGGGCTTCATGTAGCGCGCCCCGTGACTCTCGTCACAGCGACATGCCCAACGCGCCATTAGCTTTATCTCATCGGATCGATGGTCGAGCCGATACGGAGATGGAGCCAGTCATGTTGAAGCTTTACACCTTGGTCGCAGCTCTGGCGGTGTTCGCGCCGGTCGCCTTCGCCACTTTGAACCAAGCCGCTCAGATCGTTGCCTAACGCTCGACCGGTTCTTCCCAAGCCCCCTCGGGGCGCAAGAGAAACGGGTCGACCATGAGAAACCATCGCTAGGGCGTCGGACAACCGACGCCCTTTATTCATGTGGACAATGTTCTTGATTTGTTCTTTATGTAGGACTAAACTCCTACCGCATGGCGAAAGATCCTTTGAGCGGTCGCGGCGCGCGCACCAATGCGAGCGGCCGGTTTGAGCGGTTCTCGACCGAGGCGTTCGACGATGGCTGGGGCGGGGCGGAGCTGACGCCGCTGGAGACGATCGTCACGCCCGAACTGGCCAAGACCATCATCTCGACCAACCAAAGCCCCGACATTTCCTTCGATCAGTCGATCAATCCGTATCGCGGCTGCGAGCATGGCTGCATCTATTGTTACGCGCGGCCGAACCACGCTTATGTCGGCCTCTCGCCCGGGCTCGATTTCGAAACCAAGCTGTTCGTGAAGGCCAATGCGGCGGAGTTGCTGGAGCAGGAATTCTCCAAGCCTTCCTACAAGCCGCGCACGATCATGCTGGGCGGCGTCACTGACATTTATCAGCCGATCGAGCGCGGCTATGGCGTGACGCGCGCTTTGCTCGAAGTGATGGAGCGCTGGCGCCATCCAGTGGCGCTGATCACTAAGAGTCAGCTGGTTATTCGCGACATCGATATTCTCGCGCGCTTGGCTGAGCGCGGGCTCGCGAAAGCGGCGATCTCCGTCACCACCATGCAGCGCCGCACCGCGCGTGTGATGGAGCCGCGCGCCGCCGCGCCGCATCGACGGATCGAGGTGATCCGCATGCTGGCGCAAGCGGGCGTGCCGGTGACGGTGATGGTCGCGCCGATCGTGCCGGCGATCAATGACAGCGAGATCGAGGCCATTCTCGAAGAGTGCAAGAAGGCGGGCGCGAGTTCGTCGGGCTATGTGGTGTTGCGCTTGCCGCTGGAGATCAAGGATCTCTTCCGCGAGTGGCTGAACCAATATTATCCCGACCGCGCCACGCGCGTGATGGCGATCGTGCGCCAGATGCGCGGCGGTCGCGACTACGATCCCGAATGGGGCAAACGGCAAAAGGGCGAGGGGCCGTACGCGAAGATGATCGCGGACCGCTTCGCCACGGCGTGCCGGCGCCTCGGCTTGGACAAGCCGCGCTTGCCGCTCGACCACACCCAGTTCCGCCGCCCGCTCGAAGCCGGCGGCCAGGCCGACTTGTTCGCGGAACCTGAAAGCGCGCCGCTGCGGGCGGTGGCGGAAGAGCGCGAGGCGTTCGATGGCGACAAGTAGCGGTGCGTTGCCCCAGGCAGGCGTGGCGGGGTAAGG
>QBMO01000022.1:5558-9046 GCA_003242075.1 Alphaproteobacteria bacterium | reverse complement strand
ATCGTGGCCGGGGCTCGGGCGGCGGTGGCGGCGGCGTGCCGGCGACGGCGCTGTTTGCGATCCTGCGCCGCATCGGCTTTCGCGGCATTCTGATTGTCGGCGTCGTGCTCGGCGGCATCTATTTTTTGGCGCCGGACAATATCCGCAACGCCGTCTTCGGCGCGCTGCTCGGCGGCACGCCTGGCCAAGGCAGCACGGCGCAGGGCGAAGGCGCGACGTGCGAACAGCATGCCGAAGCCTGCGATTTCTCCGCGCGCGTGCTGGGCTCGACCAACGATGTTTGGAACGCGCAATTCCAGCAAGGCCGCCTGCCGAGCTATGGCACGCAAGTCAGAGCCTATCAGGAGCCGACGATCAACGTGTTCTCCGGCAGCGTGCAAACCGCGTGCGGCGGCGCGACCTCGGACGTCGGCCCGTTCTATTGCCCGGCCGACCGAGAACTCTACATCGATCCGACTTTCTACGATGTGATGGAAAGCCGCCTGCGCGCGCCCGGCGATTTCGCGCAAGCCTACGTCATCGCGCATGAAGCGGGCCACCACGTCCAAAACCTGATCGGCGCCACGCAACAACAAGTGCAAGGCGAGAACCAGAACCAAACCTCAGTGCGCGTCGAGCTGCAGGCCGATTGCTTGGCCGGTGTCTGGGGTCACCAGGAGCGCGCCGATCTGCAAATCACCGAAGAAGATTTGCGCGAAGCGCTGAACGCCGCACACGCGATCGGCGATGATACGCTGGGCCAATCGAACGAAAGCCAATTCACGCACGGCTCCAGCGCCCAACGCATGCGCTGGTTCCGCCGCGGGTTTGACTCAGGCGACGCGCGTCAGTGCGATACGTTCCGGGTTAGTGCGGCGCAGCTGTGATTCAGGTGTCAGAGTGTCGGGTGTCGGGTGTCAGCAAGCTGGCGCCTGACACCTGGCAAGCTGACACCTCGCTCAAGCGTTCCAGCTCGCAGCTTGATCGATCAGGAATTGCCGGAACGCGGCGATGCGCTTTGAGCGTTTCAGATCGCTTGGGTAGATGAAGTAAACTTCGAAGCTCGGGCCGGGCAGGTCGGGCAGGACTTTTACGAGGTTCGGATTTTCGCGCGCCATGTAGTCGGGCACGCTGGCGATGCCGAAGCCGCTCTCCACCGCGCGCAACATGCCATAGACATTGTTGATCTCGAGCAGCGGCGTGCGCGGTTTCGCGTCTTCGCGGCCGGCGCGCTGCGCCCAATCCAATTCACGCATCGGCGTCGGCACGCCGGCCTGGTAGGCGATGATGCGGTGGTTATCGAGATCCTCGACATTCTTCGGCGTGCCATGGCGCTGCAGATAACCAGCCGACGCATAGAGGCTGACATGCACCTCCAAGAGTTTGCGCTGGATGAGATCGGCGTGTGTCGCCGCCCAGAGCCGGATCGCGCATTCCGCTTCCAGCTTCAGCAGATCGTACTCGCGGTCGTCGAGCATGATCTTGAGGCGGGTCTCGGGATAGGTGTCGGCGAAGGCGCCGAGGCGTGGCGCAAGCCAGGTTGAGCCGAACGCGACCGGCGCCGTCACCGTCAAATCGCCGATCACCTTCTCGCGCGCATCCTTCAGCGTGCTTTCGGCGATCACGGCCGCACCCGCCATTTCGCGGGTGAACTCGCGGAGCGCCATGCCGGGGCCGGTGAGCAGCAGGCCGCGCGCGTGACGCTGGAACAGCGGCACGCCCATGTCGTTTTCGAGAGCGGCGATCTGGCGGCTGACCGAGGACTGGCTGACGCCCAGCTTTTCGGCGGCCGCCGTCAGGCTGCCGGTCTCGGCGGCGAAGTGAAACGTCTTGAGTTTGTCCCAGTCCATCAATGCCGCCGCCTCCGAGGCGCCCTGTAGCGTCCTCGCGCGTTGCAATATTGCATAGCTCCGCGGCTGGGTCGATAGAGAAGGGGTTGGGATTCGAAATGCTGGAACGCTTCGGCGACATTGCGCACGTACCGCTGCTGACCATCGGCCAATCGGCCGTGACCGTCGGCGGCCTTGGCGCGGCTGTGCTGCTGATCGCGGCCTTTATGGTCGCCGCTTGGCTCATTGGCGGGGCGTTGAAGCGCTTGCGCCAGCGCACGCGCGAGGGCTCCGGCGCGCTCTATTTGTTCGAGAAGCTGACGACTTACGGCTTAGTGCTGTTCGGCTTCGTCGCCGGCCTCTCAACGCTGGGCCTCGATCTTTCCTCCATCGCTGTGTTTGCCGGCGCGATCGGCATCGGCTTAGGGCTGGGCTTGCAAGGCATCGTCAAGGAGTTCGTGTCGGGCCTGACGCTAATCTCCGACCGCGCCGTCCATATCGGCGACTACATCGAATTGCCCGACGGCACGCGCGGCATCGTCCAAGAGATCGGCCCGCGCGCCACGCGCATCCGCAACAATGATAACGTCTACCTCTTGGTGCCGAACTCGCTGCTGATCGAAAACACCGTCATCAACTGGACGCTGCGCGGCGAGACGCGCCGCATCCACGTGCCGTTCCAAGTCGCCATCGGCGCCGACAAAGAGAAGGTCCGCGCTTGCGTGCTGGAAGCCGCGCGCGATGTGCCGTTCACGCTGCCCGATACCGATCAGCATCGCACGCAAGTCTGGCTCGTCGGCTACGGCGACAGCGCGCTGAAGTTTGAATTGATCGTGTGGCCGACGCTCGAAGCGGTGAAACGGCCAAAGGCGATGAACGCGGCCTATATGTGGGCGATCGACGATGCGCTGCGCCAAGCCGGCATCGAAATTCCATACCCACAACGCGATCTGCGCATTCGCAGCTTCTTCGGCGAGGAGGGCGACGATGCGATGACGGCGCTCAACTTGCGCAAGACGCCGCACTCGCCGCCCGTCGCGCCGCCGACCGCCGCCAGCGTCAATGACGCCGCCGAAGACTTGGCGCGGCCGGAGGAGCCGATCGATAGCGACGTTGACGTGACCGAGCCGCACAAAGCGTAACGGACCGCCGGCCGGAGAGCCGGCGATCCGTCACCCCGCGTCTCACGCATCCTTCCACGTCGAGTGGAAGCCGAGTGGGGCGCGGTAGGGGCTGCGCCAAGTGGCGATCGGGCCATCGCCCACGCCTGCCGCGTCGAACACGTGCAACTCGGTGGCCTGTTCGCGGGCGTTGAGCGTAACGCCGACGAGCCAGGCATCGCGCTCATTGGTGCGGCCGGGCTTGGCCACGAACAGATGCTCTTGCACCATCTGATCAGCGCCGAAATCGTGTTCGGCGTAGGCGCCCGTGCGCCAGTTCATCAGGCCAAGCCGGCTGACGGCGCGATCGTCGACGATGCTGACGAGGTCGCGCTCGCGGCCTTGGCGGCGGCGATCGGTTTGCGGGAATTCGCCATAGCGGCCGCTGCGTTGCAGTTCGGCGCGTCCATCGGCGTGCAACACCGCCAGCACCAGTTCGGCCGACGGCGTTTGTCCGGTTTCCTGCGTGATCATGCTGCGCGCTTGGTGGGTGACGAAATCGGCGTTCGCAGAAGCGCAC
>QBMO01000022.1:0-5548 GCA_003242075.1 Alphaproteobacteria bacterium | reverse complement strand
TCGCACCATCGGCATCTTCCCAGGCATCGCCGGTGTGGAAGAAGAACATGGCCGGCAATTCGTAGACGCGGCGGTTTGAGTAGTCGTTTTTGTCCAGCACCAGCACGCGGAACGGCTGGTCGCCGTGCCAAGTGAAGCCGTCGACCATCGGCGCTGTCATGCGATCGTGGATCCATGGCTGCAGCGGGATGATCAGGTGACGTTCGCTCACCGCCCAGTCGTGCACGTAAGAGCGCGTCGGCAGCTGGATGATCTGCGCATCTTCGACCGCGCCGTTTGGCGAAAGCCGCCAGACGATGCAGCGGTCGCCATAGATTCCGAGATTCCAGATGCGGCCGTTCGGCTCCACTTTCGGGTGCGCGGTAAACGGCATGCTGGCGAGATCGGCGCGCAGCGGGCGCACGCCAAGCGTGGCCAGCGAGCGCGGGTCCATGCGTNATCATCACCGATGTGTTGGCGGCGTTCATCGAATCCGGGCCCTCGATCGCGGCGTTGCGATCACCGCGCGTGCCGAAGCCGGGCATGACGATACGCTGTTCGCGTTGTTCGAGACGGCGCTTGGGCGTGTCGACGAACTTGCCGCTGTGGCGCGCGCGGCCATCCTCGATGGCGAAGCGCTGGACGAAGCCGTCGCCGTCGAACCAGTGACCGGTGGCGCTGTCGGCATAGCGGAACCAGCCGGGGCCGTTGCGATAGTGTTCGCCGGCGAGTGCGCGCGGCGCGCGGCCGGAGACGAGGCGCATGGCGGCTTCGGCGAAGCCATCGACCGGGGCGTTGTCGAGACCCGGGCTCCAGCGCGGCGTCTCGGTGGCGAGAGCCGGACCCGCCGCCGCGATGACGCTGGCGGCGGCGAAGCCGGAGAGGAGCTGGCGGCGGGAGAGGCTCATCTTAGTTGCTCCCCGGGATCGTGATCTGGTGGACGTTTGGGCCGGCGGTGACGGTGAACACCGCGTCTTCCCAGCTCGCCGGGCCAAAGCGGCCGCGGGCGTTGTTGGAGAAGGCGAACGGTTCGGTCGGGATACCGAAGGGGTTGGTGTCCAGCTGGCCGTTGCCGTTGACGTCGTGGAACAGACGGATCGCGTACTGGCCGGGCGGCACGTTCTCGAATGAGACGCTGGCGCTGGCGGCGGTGATCGGGATCTGGCGCGCGGTGAGCTGGTCGCCTGAACCGTAGCCCTCGGCCGAGTTGAACACCTGCATCATCACCGAGCCCTGCGGCTGCAGGCCAGTCAGCTGAACGGTCACGGTGGCGGTTTCGTCGGCCTGGGCGGGGGCGGTGGCGCAGCCTGCGGCCAAGACGAGGGCGATGAGGGCGGTGCGAAGCATTGGGTTTCTCCGGTGGCGGCGTGATTGCCGTTGACCAGAGACTGACCGGACGCCCTGACCCAAGCCATTGGATCTACGTGAGTTCGCGGCTCCCGTGCGTGAGCGGGCGCCCGCCCGCGACTGACGATGCGCGAGCCGCGGGCCGAAAGACTGGCGCTTCGCGGGTTGCGGGCGGCGGGCTTAAGCCGCCGCGCCAGCCTTGGCGCCGCGGGCGCGGTCCAACTCGATCGCGGCCAGGTATTTTTCCGCTTCAAGCGCCGCCATGCAGCCGAGGCCGGCTGCTGTTACGGCTTGGCGGTAGGTGTCGTCGGCCACGTCGCCGGCGGCGTAGACGCCGGGGATGTTGGTTTCGGTCGTGCCGGGTTTGACGACGATGTAGCCGTTGTCCTTCATCGTCACTTGGCCCTTGAACAGCTCCGTCGCCGGCGCGTGGCCGATGGCGACGAAGACGCCGTCGAGCTTGCGCTCTTCGCGCGCGCCGGTTTTCAGATTGCGCATGACGATGCCGGTGACGCCCTTGGGCTCTTCCGTGCCTTCGATGGATTCCAGTTCAGTGTCCCAGACCACCTCGATGCTCGGATGGTTGAACAGCCGCTCTTGCAACACCTTCTCGGCCCGCAGTGAGTCGCGGCGGTGGATCAAAGTCACCTTGCTGGCGAGGTGGGCGAGATAGAGCGCTTCTTCGACCGCACTGTTGCCGCCGCCGATCACGGCGACTTCCTTGCCGCGATAGAAGAAGCCGTCGCAGGTGGCGCAAGCGCTGACGCCGAAGCCCTGGAATTTGTGCTCGCTCTCGAGCCCCAGCCATTTCGCTTGCGCGCCGGTTGCGATGATCACGGCGTCGGCGAGATAGATTTGGCCGCTATCGCCTGTCAGCTTGAACGGCCGCTGGCCCAGCTCGGCTTTGACGATGATGTCGTCGACCAAATCCGTGCCGACGTGTTTGGCTTGCGCGCGCATCTGCTCCATCAGCCAGGGGCCTTGGATGGCGTCGGCAAAGCCCGGGTAGTTTTCGACGTCAGTGGTGATGGTGAGCTGGCCGCCCGGTTGCAGGCCCGCGATCAGCATCGGCTTGCGGAGCGCGCGCGCGGCGTAAATGGCGGCGGTGTAGCCGGCGGGGCCCGAGCCGATAATGACGATAGGGGCGTGACGGGCTGCGGGTTCGGTCATGAAACGATCGTGCCTTTGGGGAATGGATTCGCTTGAACCAATATGGCGGTTGCGACGCGTCTCCGAAAGCGCGCCAAATCGCGCCGCGATCACAGTTTTTGCGGGTGCGAACTGCGATTGCGCGGGGGATAAGTCCCGCTATTGTCCCGCCCGGTCGCGGGGACACTGGGAACAATGACGGGGCGTTTGAAGGTTCTGGTCGTCGAGGATGACACGCTGATCGCCATGGAGCTCGAAGAGCGCCTGGGCGAGATGGGCTACCTCGTGCTCGGCCCCGCCGCGACCGTAGAAGACGCCGAACAGCTGATCGCCGCCAACCGCCCGGACGCCGCCTTGCTGGACGCCAATCTGGCCGGCGTCTCCAGCGTGCCGCTCGGCGTGACGCTGGCCGGCCTCGGCGTGCCGTTCGCCTTCTGCACCGGCTACGACCAGATCAAGAATGCGCCGCCGGAAGTCGCGAAAGCGCCGATCCTCACCAAGCCGATCAGCGACGCCGAACTCTCTGAAGCGCTGAAGAACCTGCTCCCGTAAATCGTCTCAAAACCGCGGCTCGAGAATGGCGCTTGCGGGCCCAATAATTCGATGATACTGGAAATATCGAAATGAAAAGCAAGGCTGTCATCGACGCGTTGAGCGCGCTGGCCAATGAGCATCGGCTCGCGGTTTTCCGTTTGCTGGTGCAGGCAGGCCCGGAAGGACAGCCGGCCGGCGCGATTGCCGAGGCGCTCGATCTGCCCGCCTCGTCGCTCTCGTTTCACTTGGCGCATCTCAATCGCGCCGGGCTGATCACGCAGAGCCGTGACGGCCGCTCGCTGATCTACGCCGCCGACTTCACCGCCATGAACGGGCTCGTCGGCTTCCTCACCGAAAATTGCTGCGGCGGCGCCTCCTGCGCGCCAGCCGTGGCGCCCACGCAGAAGAAAAGGAAAGCGTCATGAAGCGCTTGCATGTGCATGTTGGGGTAAACGATCTCGATCAATCGATCCGCTTCTACTCCAACCTCTTTGCCGCCGAGCCGACGGTGAAGAAGTCTGATTACGCCAAGTGGATGCTCGACGATCCGCGCGTGAACTTCGCCATCTCGTATCGTCCTGACGGCGGCGGCGTACGCCATCTCGGCATTCAGGTTGAAAACGGCGAAGAGCTGCAAGAAGTCTATGCGCGCCTAGCGCAAGCGGATGGTCCGACCTTGGAAGAGGGCGCGACGACCTGTTGCTACGCGAAATCCGAGAAGACCTGGATCGCTGACCCGCAAGGCGTCACCTGGGAAACCTTCCTCACCACCGGCGAAGCGACCACCTATGGCGGCGGCGTTGAAGGCGCCGCGCCAGAGTCGCACGCGGCTTCCAAACCGCCGCCGTGCTGCACGCCGAAAGCGCTGGAGAGCGTGACGTGAACGCGCACGCGCAACATCGCGCCTACAATGTGCTGTTCCTGTGCACCGGCAATTCGGCGCGCTCGATCATGGCTGAAGCGATCCTCTCGCGCTTCGGCGCCGGCAAGTTCAATTCCTATTCGGCGGGCTCGATGCCGAAGGGCGAAGTGCATCCCGAAGCGCTGAAACTGCTGCAGCGCTTCAATTTCAAGACCGAACAATTTCGTTCCAAGAGCTGGGACGAGTTCGCGCAAGCTGGCGCGCCAGAGCTCGATTTTGTGTTCACCGTTTGCGACAACGCCGCAGGCGAAGTCTGCCCGGTCTGGCCCGGCCAGCCGATGACGGCGCATTGGGGCGTCCCCGATCCTGCCGCGGTCGAAGGTTCGCCAGTCGAGATCGCACAGGCGTTTGCGGATATTTATGGCCGACTCAACAACCGCATTTCCATTTTCGTCAGCCTGCCGTTTGAAAGCCTCGACCGGCTCTCGCTGCAGAACCGATTGAACGATATCGGTAAGACCAAAGACGCGGCGAAAGACATCTAAGAGCCATGTCGATCTTTGAACGTTACCTCACGCTCTGGGTGGGGTGCTGCATGGTCTCCGGCATCGCGCTCGGTCAGTTCCTGCCGCAGCCATTTGCGCAGCTCGCGGCGATGGAGGTCGCGCGCGTCAACATTCCGGTCGCCGGCCTCGTCTGGCTGATGATCATTCCGATGTTGGCGCGCATCGACTTCGCCGCCCTGCGCGAGGTCGGTAAACATTGGCGCGGCATTGGCGTGACGCTCTTCGTCAATTGGGCCGTGAAGCCGTTCTCGATGGCGCTCTTGGCCTGGCTCTTCATCGGCTATCTGTTTCGGGCCTATTTGCCGGCCGATCAGATCAATTCCTACATCGCCGGCCTCATCATTTTGGCCGCTGCGCCATGCACGGCGATGGTGTTCGTCTGGTCGAACCTCACTAAAGGCGAACCGCATTTCACGCTGAGCCAAGTGGCGCTCAACGACGCGATCATGATCGTCGCGTTCGCGCCGATCGTTGCTTTGCTGCTTGGGCTCTCGGCGATCATCGTGCCGTGGGAGACTTTGGTGCTCTCGGTCGCGCTCTACATCGTCGTGCCGGTGATCATCGGTCAGGTGTTGCGCCGCGCGTCGTTGCAGTCAGGGGGAGAGGCGGGGCTTGCGCGTCTCTTGGCGATCCTCCAGCCGCTCTCGCTCGTCGCTTTGCTGGCGACGTTGGTTCTGCTGTTCGGCTTCCAAGGCGAACAGATCATCGCGCAGCCTTTGGTGATTGCGCTGCTGGCGGTGCCGATCCTGATCCAAGTCTATTTCAACTCAGGGCTCGCCTACCTGCTCAATCGGTGGAGCGGGGAGGCGCATTGTGTTGCCGGCCCTTCGGCGCTCATCGGCGCGAGCAATTTCTTCGAACTCGCTGTCGCCGCTGCGATCAGCCTGTTCGGGCTCAATTCCGGCGCCGCATTGGCGACAGTGGTCGGCGTGCTGGTGGAAGTGCCGGTGATGTTGACGGTGGTGTACGCCGTGAACCGTAGCAAAGGCTGGTACGAGCGCGGCCTGCGCGCGCCGTCGCGGCGCTAGCGCGCCTTGGCGCGCGCCGACCACGCTGTCAGCACAGCTGCGGCGGCGCGGTCTGTTTCTAGCAGCGGCGGGGAAGACCCCGT
>QBMO01000021.1:38725-53064 GCA_003242075.1 Alphaproteobacteria bacterium | reverse complement strand
GTGGTGACGCAGGACTTCAATCCGCAGCGCATCAACATCATCGTCGATGCCGGCGGCATTATCACCGCGATCGAGTGCTATTGATGCGCGCTTGGCTAATTGCAGGGTTGGCGGTGCTCGCGTCAGCGTGCGCGACACCGCCGGCTGCGACTCCAGACAATCCAGAAGACGCGACCCAGGTCGATACCTGTGGCATCGCCCGCTTCCAGCATTTGATCGGTACGCGCGCCGATCAGATCGATCGCGCGACGCTGCCGCAGGGCACGCGGGTGATCACGCCGGAAATGGCCGTGACCATGGATTTCCGCGCCGAGCGGTTGAACATCATGGTCGGCACGAACGGCATCGTCGGGTCGATGCGCTGCTTTTGAGGCGCACGCCTCAAAGGTGAACAATTCGCGACACTGCGGAATAGGGCGCCAGATAGCGATCTCTGGCGACTCTATCGCACTTGGCGGGGGCTAGAGGCACGGCTATAGACCCGGCTCCCAATTCAAGCGGAGCCCAGGGATCACATGGCCGTCGAACGCACTTTCTCGATCATTAAGCCGGACGCGACCAAGCGTAATTTGACCGGCGCGATCAACGCCGTGATCGAAAAGTCCGGCCTGCGCATCATCGCTCAAAAGCGCATGCTGCTCTCCGAAGGCCAAGCCGAGGGCTTCTATGCGGTGCACAAAGAGCGGCCGTTTTTCCGCGATCTGGTGAACTTCATGATCTCGGGCCCGGTGGTGGTTCAGGTCCTCGAAGGCGAGAACGCTGTCGCCAACTATCGCGACGTGATGGGCGCAACCAATCCGGCCAACGCCGCCGACGGCACCATCCGCAAACAGTTCGCGGAATCGATCGAGGCCAATTCGGTGCACGGTTCCGACAGCCTCGAAAACGCCGAGCGCGAGATCGCGTTCTTTTTCAACGATCAAGAGATCGTCGGCTGAGCCAGGCTCAAACGTCAGAACTCAGAACGGGCTCTCTGTGAGGAGCGCCCGTTTTCATTTCACTTCTTGCCGCCCTTGGGGGCTGGCTTCGCCGCGGGCGTGCTCTTGCCCGGCGCCGCCGCGCCCTTTTGCGTCGTGCCGGTTTGCTTCGGCATCGAGCCGCCGCTCTTCTTGTCCGCCATGTATGCCTCCGTGGTTGGCGATCAAACGCTACGCCTGGCTTTGAAAGCGCGCCAGCTACTTTCGCGCGATGATCTCGAGCACAAGCGGCGTCACCATCAGCGTCCCCGGTTGTTCGCTGACACGCGCGAACTCGTCGCGCATGTCCTTGGCTAGCTCTGGCGTAATGCGGTTGAGCTCTAACAGCCTGTCGATGTGGATGTCGAAGAAGCCGATTGGCCAGCGCCAGACATTGTCGTCCTTCGAGACGACGTCGACGTAGGGCTTCAAGCTCTCCACCTTCAGGCCCATCTCCGTGAGCCACGCGGGCAGATGGCGCGCGATATCCGGTTCGCCGCCGGAGGCGCGCCAATTGGCGGAGACCTCGTCCACGAACTTCTCGAAATTCGGCGCCGGCGGTGCGAGCTTCCAGGTCTGGTAGTCGATGTATTCGTGGAACACGAGCGTGCCGCCCGGTTTCAGCGCGTCGACCAACTTCTTCAGCGCCTCCTTCGGGCGCGGCAGGAACGCAAAAATCCAGCGCGCCCAGGCAGCGTCGGCGCCGCTGACCGGGATTGCGTCCGTCATCACGTCGATCTCGTGGGCTTTGACTTGGGTAAAGCCGCGCGCCTTGGCTTGCGCCTCCAGCGTGTCGAGGAAACGGCGTGAGCGTTCGAGCGCATGCACCTCGCCATGCGGACCGACCATTTCGGCCAAGTCCATGGTCGCAAAGCCGGGCCCTGCGCCAAAGTCGATCACCTTGCAGCCGTCGCCGATCCTGGCGCGGGACCACGCGTCGAGCGCGCGCGGGCGCCAGACGCGATGTTGAAAGCCCAGCCGGTAAATTTCGTCGTCATGCGTGCCGAGCACGTAGTCGCGTTCAGCCATGGGCGGTCTCCTCGTGGCGGAGATATAGGCGCGCGCGGTGGCGCCGTCTCGCCGGACGAGGCAGTCCCAGGACGCGCGGGCTTTGCGGCTCTGGTCGGGATAGACCGCTCTTGGCCCAATCGGATGGACAGCCGGCGGACCAGGCTGCATCAGACCCCCGAAATCACCCCCAACTGGTCGAGTGGGGGTTGGCTTTTGCTTTCACCCGCGTTTAGTGGCTCCGCATTTTATCGGTGAATACGGGGATTTAGCCGTGCGTGGTTTCCTGACTGGCATTGCCTTTGGCGTTTGCGTGCTGCTTTCGAGCTGCGCTTCTTCTTCCGCACCGAGAGCGAGCGATGACCGGGCGGCGGTGGAAGCGCTGCTCGACCGCGTCAACATCGCCTACGAGACCTTTACGCTGGACAACGGCCTCCGCGTCGTCGTTCACGAGGACAACAAGGCCCCGGTCGTTGCGGTGAGCATCTGGTACAATGTCGGTTCGAAGGATGAGCCCGCTGGCCGCACCGGCTTCGCGCACCTATTCGAACACTTGATGTTCAACGGCTCGGAAAACGCGCCTGGCGATTATTTCGAGCCGCTTCGCGAAATCGGCGCGACCGATTTGAACGGCACCACCTGGTTCGACCGCACCAACTATTTCCAAACCGTCCCGCGCTCAGCGCTTGAGCGCGCACTCTTCCTCGAGAGCGATCGCATGGGCCACCTGCTCGGCGCCGTGACGCAGGAAAATTTGGATAACCAAATCGGCGTCGTGCAAAACGAAAAGCGCCAAGGCGACAACCAGCCGTATGGTATGGTCGAGTACGCCCAACTCGAAGCACTCTTCCCGGAGGGCCACCCGTACCGCCACTCCACCATCGGCTCGATGGCGGATCTCTCGGCCGCTTCGCTGGCTGACGTGCACGCCTGGTTCCGTGAAAACTACGGCCCGAATAACGCCGTCCTCGTGCTCGCCGGCAACGTCAACGCTGCCGAAGCGCGCGAACTGGTTGAGCGTTATTTCGGCGATATCGAACGTGGCCCAGTGAACACGCCGGCCGCCGCTGACGTCCCGACTCTGCCGAGCCGTGTCGACGAGACCATGTACGATCGCGTCGCCACCACGCGGCTCTATCGCAACTGGGTCGTGCCTGGCCTCACCGATGAAGACCAAGTCGCTCTGCAAGTCGGCGCTACCATTCTTGGCGGTCTCGCCAGTTCGCGTCTCGATAATTTGCTGGTGCGTGACGAACAGACCGCCGTCCGCGTGTCCTCAAGCGTGCTGCCATTCCAGCGCGTGTCGATGTTTGAAGTCGATGTCGACGTGAAGCCTGGCGAAGACGCCGACGCGGTGTCACGCCGCCTCGACGAAATCATCGCCGAGTTCGTCGCCAACGGCCCAACTGAAGACGAAGTGCGCCGTACCGTAATGCGCACGCTCTCTGCTCGCATTCGCGGCCTTGAGCGTGTTGGTGGCTTTGACGGCAAAGCCGTCGCACTCGCCGAAGGCATGCTCTACGCCGACAACCCGGACTTCGAACGTGAGCGCCTGCAAGAGCTGGCGTCGATCACGCCGGAACAAGTCCGCGTCGCTATGCAGCGCTGGCTCACGCGCCCGGTCTACGCACTCCGGGTCGTGCCTGGCGAACGTGCCGCTTATGCCGAAGCGTCGGCAACCGGGCGTGCTCCAGCAAGCCCGCCGTCAAACTATGTCGCGGGTCCGCCGCGTCAGATGCCGGCCGTCGCCACCGATGCCTCGCTCGATTTCCCGGACGTACAGCGCGGCCGGCTCTCTAACGGTATCGAGGTCATCTACGCCCAGCGCACGGCCGTTCCGATCACCTACGTCACCGTGGAATTCGATGCTGGCGTCGCCGCCGATCCGGCCGATCGTCTCGGCACGCAATCTTTGATGCTCAATCTGCTGAACGAGGGCACGACGACTCTCAACTCGATCCAGCTCGCCGAAGCGCAGGAGCGTCTGGGCGCCACCGTCTATAACGGCGCATCGCTCGATCGCACCGTTGTTGGCCTGACCTCGCTTAGCACCAACCTCGATCCGTCCTTGGCGCTGTTGGGCGACGTCATCCGCAACCCGGCTTTCGAGCCGTCGGAAGTGGAGCGTATTCGCCGCCAGCAACTCGCCGGTATCGCTTCGGAAATGACGCGTCCCGACGCCATCGCGCGCCGCACGCTGCCCGTGCTGCTCTACGGCGCGGACCATCCCTATGGCCGTCCGTTCTCAGGCACAGGTACGGCGAGCGTGGTTGAATCGCTGACGCGCGACGAGTTGATCGCCTTCCACCAAGCCTGGATTCGGCCGGACGCCGCGACAATCTATGTCGTCAGCGATCTGCCGCTCAGCCGCGTCACCGCCGCCCTCAACCGCACCTTCGGCAACTGGGCGGCGCCGTCGGTCGCACGCGGCACGAAGAATTTCGGCGCAGCGATCCCAACCATGCGTCCGCGCATCGTGCTGGTGAACCGTCCGCAATCCCCGCAATCCTTCATCCTCGCCGGCCAGTTGCTTAACGCGCGTGGAACGGACGATCTCTTGAACCTTCAGTCGGCAAATGAAGTGCTCGGCGCGGGTTTCCTCGCGCGCATCAATATGGAACTCCGCGAGCGCCGCGGCTGGTCCTATGGCGCGCGCGGCGCTGTTCAGCTGGTCGAGAACCAGGTGCCGTATCTCATCCAGGCGCCGGTGCAGGCTGACCGCACCGGTGACTCGATCGCGGTCACTCTGGAACAGATCAACGCCTTCCTCACAACTGACGGCGTCCGTGATGCGGAGCTGAACCGCAACATCCCCGGCAACATCCGCCAATTGTCAGGTCAGTTCGAAACTTCGCCCGCTATCCTCGGCGCGCTGCAATCGAACGCGCTCTACAATCGCCCGGACAATTACTGGGAGACGGTTGCTGATCGCTATCGCGGCATGACCACGCAAGGCCTCGACCAAGTCGCGCGCCAATACATTGACGGCGACAATTTCGTCTGGGTGATCGTGGGCGACGCGTCCGTCGTCCGCCCGCAACTCGATCGCCTCGGCCTGCCAGTCGAAGTCGTCAACCCGCAGTAAGGGGGCGGGCAGGCAGCAGGTGCGAGCGGTGGCGCCAGGATAGTCGCACCGCTTGCCCCGTCCCGTCCTGCGGAAAACGGACGTCAGGCCCGCGCGATGGTGGCGACGTATTCGGATGCGCCAGTGCTGTTGAAGAAGGAAACGTCGAGCGCGTCGCGGGTCAGCGTGCAGCCGACGAAGCCAGCCCGCGCCATCGCGAAGCGGGATTGGGAGACGGCGGCGCGTAGGGCGCGCGCTTCAGAGCCCGAACCGGAGCAGATGTAGGCGACGCCGCCGGCGCTCAGATGTTCGAGGTCGTGATCGTGGCCGTTCAGATAAGCTTGCACGCCATAGCGTTCGAGCAAGGGACGCACATGTTCGGCGACGCCGGCTGAGCGGCCGTGTTGGCCGCTGGAAAAGATCGGGTGGTGGCCGACAACGATCTTCCAGGGCGCCGTGCAGGTGGCGAGTTCGCGTTCCAGCCACATGACTTGGTCGCGCGCGCCGAAATCGGCCTGCGGAACCGCGTCGCGCAAGCCGACGAGAAGTGTGATTGGCGTCGTATCGATGAAGAAGAACGCAGCGCGTGTCGTATCGGGCAGTGTCATGTCCTGGCGCCAGTAGCGCGCCGGCATGCGCCAGCGTGCGCTGACTTGGGTGTAATCGACCTCTGCGCTCGGCGAGCCGTTATAGTCGTGATTGCCGAGCACCACGTACCAGGGCGTCTGTAGCGATGGCGCGGTGTAGATGTCTTCGTACGTCGCTTGCCATTGCGGATCGTGAATGGAGCGGACGCCGTTATTGTAGAAGTTGTCGCCCGTGGAGATGACGAAGTTGCTGCCTATGCGCTGAGCCACGTCGCCCATAGCGCTTGCGACGTTGCGCTGGACGTCTTCGTGCGGATCGCCCCAATCGCCGACGACGAGAAAGCTCAATGCGCCCGGCGTGGCGTTGGCGAGCGCTGGCGTGAGGACGGCGGATGCTGCGCCGAGCAATAGGCTACGGCGCGTCGCGTGCGGTGTTCGGATAAGCATGGCGGTTCCTCTGCCGTTCCGTTGGGCGCGGAAGCAGGCGGAACCATGACGGACCGTTGAGACTGAGAGCCACTCGCGATGTATTTCGAACGTGCGCTGGCGCGGATTCCAATTAGCCTAAGGCGCGAACATCGGAGTCGGTGATGACTGAACACGCCAGCGCGTACTCAGAAGGCGCTTTCAAATCCAAGCTCGGCGCAATCGCCGGGCTCGAGAAATTGATTGATGCGGCCAAGCAGATTCACGCGCTGCTGCGCGATCCGCAGACGCCGATCTGGGTGAAGGGCTTATGCATCGGCGTGCTGGGCTATTTGATCGTGCCAACTGACGTGGTCGCCGATTTCGTGCCGGTGCTTGGCTATGGCGACGATCTGGCGCTGCTGACTGCGGCGATCGCGACGATTGCAGCGAAGCTGCCAAAGCCGGAAGCGGCTAACGACTAAAGGACCGCGGGCCTTCAGGCCCGCATGCGCGTCTGAAGACGCGCGGTCCGACTAAAGCGTGCGCGCGTAGTCGGCGAGGCAGCGCGGATAGAGGTCGTGCTCCAAAGTCAGCACGCGTTCGGCCAACGTTTCTGGCGTGTCGCCAGCGTGAACGGCCATGCGCGCTTGGCCGAGGATGCGGCCGGCGTCGATCTCCTCCGTCACAAGGTGCACGCTGCAGCCGTGTTCGCTCTCCCCCGCCGCGAGCGCGCGCTCGTGCGTCTTGGTGCCGGGATATTTGGGCAGGAGCGAGGGGTGAATGTTCACTAACCGCTCTCGCCACGCGTTGACGAAATAGGGCGTCAGCACGCGCATGAAGCCGGCGAGGGCGATGAGATCGATCGCGCGCGCTTGCAGCAAGCCATTGAGTTCGCGCTCGAACGCTTCGCGATCTTTGCCGAAGGGTTTGTGATCGAGCGTCAGTGCTTCGATGTTGGCTGCGCGCGCGCGATCGAGGCCCGCGGCGCCGGGGATGTTCGAAACCACGGCGACGATCTCGTAGGCGTCCTGCTCAGCGTCGATCAGCGCTTGCAAATTGGTGCCGCGCCCGGAGATCAAAACGGCGACGCGTTTCTTCGTCATGCCGCTTTCAGCGTACCGATGCTAAACGCGGTTTCGCCGCCGCTGTTCAGCATTGCGACGACTTCGTCGGCCTTTACGGCCGCCACGATCAGGATCATGCCGATTCCGAGATTGAAGGTGCGGCGCATATCTTCTTCCGGCACACCGCCGGTCGATTGCAGCCACTCGAACACGGCGGGGCGCGTCCACGCATGCCAATCGAAATCAGCGGCGAGATGATCCGGCAAAGCGCGCGGCGTGTTTTCGACCAGGCCGCCGCCCGTAATGTGCGCCGCGCCTTTTGCTAGCTTGGCGGCAAACCCCGGCTTTAGCGCTTTCGCGTAAATCCGCGTCGGCGTCAGCAGCGCGTCGGCCAGCGTTTGGCCAGCAGCGAATGGCGCCGGCGCATCCCAGGCAAGCCCGGAGCGATCGACAATTTTGCGCACCAGCGAATAGCCGTTCGAGTGCGGGCCGCTCGAAGCAATGCCGACGATCACGTCGCCCGCTTGCATCTCATCGACGCGCGGCAGCAGCGTGCCGCGTTCGGCGGCGCCCACGGAGAAGCCGGCGAGGTCGTAATCGCCCTTCGCATACATGCCCGGCATTTCCGCCGTCTCGCCGCCCGCGAGTGCTGCGCCCGCTTGGCGGCAGCCTTCGGCGATGCCGTTCACGACTTTCGCGGCCTCTTTGGCGTTCAACTTGCCGGTGGCGTAATAGTCCAGGAACATCAGCGGCTCGGCGCCTTGGGCGGAGAGATCGTTCACGCACATGGCGACGAGATCGATGCCGACTGTCTCGTGCCGGCCGCTTTCGATGGCGATTTTGAGCTTGGTGCCGACGCCGTCCGTGGTGGCCAGGAAGATCGGATCTTTGAAGCCTGCGGCCTTGGGGTCGAACACGGCGGCGAATCCGCCCAGAGCCGCTTCCGCGCCTGGCCGGGCTGTGGATTTCGCCGCCGGCTTGATCAAATCGACCAGGCGTTCGCCCTCGTCGATATCCACACCCGCTTGGGCGTAGGTCAGGCCGTTGGTTCCGTTTGGATTATTGGTCACGTCATGAGTCCCGAAGCCGCCACATTGATAGGCGATTCCGCGCCGGTTAAAGCAACGGACTTTAAATTCGCCTCAGCTTGATGGCACGTGCGATGCGAATTTAAAGTCCAAAAGTTGCTTTAAGACCTTTGAATCTAAAGCGTCTTTGGGGCCTTAAATGCGACAACGGGTCGATCCAAAGCTGAGGTCGCATTTAAGGCCCGACGCTTTAATGTGCCAGCGCTCCCGCAACGAGGTTTCAGCATGAGAATTATGCCTTTGGGCTCGCCCCTGGCCGCCGTCGCCGCGCTAGTCGTGGCGGCCTTGTGCGCGTTCACGCCGAGCCTCGCAAGCGCCCAGACGCGCGACAATGTCTACGCGGTGGGCGGCATTTATGTGGACCAGAGCGCCGCCAACGCCTCGGCTGCGCAACAAGCCGGCTTCGCCGCTGCGCAGCAACGGGGCTTCGAGCGCCTCGTCCGGCGGCTGACGGTGCCCGACGAATTGGTTCGGCGCGGCATGCCTGTGGTGCAGGGCGCAGCGCTCGAAGCGCTGGTGCTCAGCGTCGATGTCGAAGAGGAGCGCCGCTCCGGCACGCGCTATATTGGACGCCTCACTGTGCGCTTCGATCCGAGCGGCATTCGCGGGCTGCTGCGCCAACAAGGGCTGACGGTCGTCGATACGCGCACGGCGCCTGTCCTGGTCGTGCCGGTGAGCTCCGATGGCGTTTCGCCCGAGACGGCGGCGCTGTGGCGCGAAGTTTGGGTGCAGGGCGGCTTTGGCGACGAACTGGTGCCGTTCGCGGTCGCGCCGGAAGGCTTGGCGGGCGCGCCTGCGTGGGATGCGGCCTCTGGCTCGGCGCAAGCAGCCGCTGCCGCTTCTGCGCTTTACGCGACGCTGCGCGTGCAAGGCGGGACGGTAACGGCCGCGCTGGTGG
Organism: Alphaproteobacteria bacterium; assembly: GCA_003242075.1. Classification (GTDB taxonomy): domain Bacteria; phylum Pseudomonadota; class Alphaproteobacteria; order Caulobacterales; family Aquidulcibacteraceae; genus Vitreimonas. Next base: position 43,991 of record QBMO01000021.1, on the reverse strand, counting down.
AAGTTGACCCCAACGCACGCCGCGATCGCGGCGAGGTGGTCTCGCGCGTTGATGGCGACACTGCGATCCGCGCAGTGCTCGTGTCCCTCGCCGATCAGGCGACGGCGCGCATTCAGAACGAGTGGAAGGCGCGTGTCGCCACCGGCGCTGGTCAGCGCGGGCGCATCTCGGCTTCGGCGCTCTATAGCGAGCAGGCGCAGTGGGAACAGATCAAGGATGCGCTCGAGGCTTCGGCCGCAACGCTCATTTCCGAAATCCGCATCGAGGCTGTGGGACGCCAAGGCGCGCTCGTCTCGTTCTCCTTCGTGGGTGAACGCGCGCAGCTAGAAGCCGAATTGGCGCGACGCGGCATTTCGCTCGCTGACACTGCGCAAGGGCCGACCCTGCGCGTCGCCGGGCGGTGAGCGCGGCTCAACAGCCGCGCCTGTTTGAGTTCCGCATGGGCGAACGCTCGCCCGACACATTGGTGGTGACGGAGGCCAATCGCGACGCCGCCGATCTGCTGACCCATTGGCGCGCCTGGCCCAATGGGGCGCTGGCGCTGGTGGGGCCGGCCGGCTCGGGCAAGACGCATCTGGCCCTCGCTTGGGCGCTTGAAGCCGGGGCCCGGCAACTGCCGTCGGACGCCGAACCCGACGAGGCGGCGGCGCTTTTCCGGGAGAGTGATGGGCGGCTGGTCATCGATGACGCCGACGGGCCGCGCAACGAAGCCATGCTCTGGCGGCTGCTCGACATGGCCCGCAACGAGGGCGGCGCGGTGCTTTTGGTGGGCGAGACGCCACCCAGCTCGTGGCCGGTGGCTGTCCCCGATCTCGCCTCAAGGCTGAAATCCCTGGCACTCGCCCGCCTCCAGGAGCCCGATCAGGCGCTGATGGAGGTGGTTTTGCGCCGGGTATGTCGCGAACAATTCATTCTCTTGCGCGATGATACGGCTCAATATTTGGCGCTCCGGCTGCCGCGGTCGTTTGCGGCTGCGCACATGGTGGCGGCGGCGCTGGATGCGGAACTGGTCAAAGGGGCCAAACCCGTCGCCATGAAGGCGGCGCGTGCCGCGCTTCTCAAAGTCCAGGCCGCTTGGGGTGGTGGAGACGGTTAACAGATGACGAAGACGCGCAAGAAACCGCGCGCGGCGGCGAAGAAGTCGCCGATGCTGGAAAGCCCGCAACGCTTCATCAATCGCGAGCTCTCGTGGCTGGCGTTCAACACGCGCGTGTTGGAGGAATCCGAAAACGAGAGCCACCCGCTGCTAGAGCGCCTGCGCTTCCTCTCGATCTCCGCCTCCAACCTCGACGAATTCTACATGGTCCGCGTCGCCGGCTTGCACGAGCAGGTGAAGGCAGGCGCCACAGTGCTCAGCCTTGACGGCCTGACGCCCGCCGAGCAACTCACCCAAATTCACGCCGCCGCCGAGCAATTGATCAAGCGCCAGCAGAAGTGCTGGCGGGTGCTGCGCCATGAGTTGCGCGGTGTCGGCATCGCCGTGCTTGATCCCGATGAACTCACTGACGAAGAGCGCGCATTTCTGACGCCGCTCTTTATGGCCGAGATTTTCCCGCTGCTGACGCCGCTGGCGGTCGATCCGGCGCACCCGTTCCCGTTCATTCCCAATTTGGGTTTCGCCATCGCGCTGAAACTGAAGCGCCGCAGCGATGGCCGCGCGCTCAATGCGCTGATCCCGGTGCCGAGCCAGGTGGCGCGCTTCATTGACGTGACGCTGGCGCATCCGCAGGTCGATCTCGCCCCCGGTGAGCGGCCGCAGCGGCGCTTCCTGACGCTCGAAAACACGATCATGTCGTGCCTCGGCGAACTCTTCCCAGACTACGACGTCGAAGCGCAAGGCGCTTTCCGCGTCGTTCGCGACAGCGACATTGAAATCCAGGAAGAGGCCGAAGACCTCGTGCGCGAGTTCGAGCGCAGCCTGAAGGAACGCCGCCTCGGCGATATCGTGCGTTTGAAGATCGAAGCCTCGATGGCCGAGGATCTACGCAATTCGATTATCCGCGAAATCGAAGCCGATGCGCGCGACGTCATCGTCATCGACGGTATGCTGGGTCTGTCAGCTTTGTCGGCGCTGGTGAGCGAAGAGCGGCCCGATCTGAAGTTCAAGCGCTACGAACCGCGCTTTCCGGAGCGGATCAAAGATTTCGGCGGCGACAGCTTCGCCGCCATTCGCGCCAAGGACATCATCGTCCATCACCCCTACGAGTCGTTTGACTCGGTGGTGCAGTTTGTTCGCCAGGCCGCCGCCGACCCGGCCGTGGTCGCCATCAAGCAGACGCTCTACCGCACCTCGCGCGATTCACCGATCGTGGCGGCTTTGGTTGCGGCGGCTGAAGCGGGCAAGAACGTTACAGCGCTGATCGAGCTGAAGGCCCGCTTCGACGAAGAAGCAAACCTCCGCGTGGCGCAAAAGCTCGAACGCGCCGGCGCTTCGGTGGTGTACGGTTTCATCGATTATAAAACGCACGCGAAAGTGAGCCTGGTGGTCCGCCGCGAGCCCGATGGCCTGCGCACCTATGCGCACTTTGGCACCGGCAACTACCATCCGATCACGGCGCGCGTTTATACCGACCTCTCGCTCTTCACCTGCGATCCAGCCCTGGGGCGAGACGCCAATCGGCTGTTCAACTTCGTCACCGGTTACGCCAAGCCCGCGCAGCTGGAAAAGATCGCGATGTCGCCGCTCACTTTGAAGGCGACATTGTTGAAGCTGATCCAGGACGAGATTGATCACGTGCGCGCAGGGCGTGACGGCGCTATCTGGGCCAAGCTCAACGCGCTGGTCCATCCCGAGATCATCGACGCGCTCTACCGCGCCTCCAACGAAGGCGTGAAAATCGAACTCGTCGTGCGCGGCATCTGCTGCCTCCGCCCGGGCGTGAAGGGCATGAGCGAGAACATTCGGGTCAAATCGATCGTCGGGCGGTTCCTCGAGCACACGCGCATCGTTTGTTTCGGCGCCGGGCGAAAACTCCCCAATCCGGACGCCAAAGTGTTCCTCTCTTCGGCTGATTGGATGCCGCGCAACCTGGAACGGCGGGTCGAAGTCATGACGCCGGTTGAAAATCCTACCGTACACCAGCAAGTACTCGACCAGATCATGGTCGCGAACCTCAACGACGAGGCGCAATCCTGGTACATGGACCAGGATGGGGTGTTCAAACGCGTTGATGTCTCGAAGCTCGAAAATCCGTTCTCGGCGCACCAGCATTTCATGCGCAACCCCAGCCTCTCTGGGCGCGGTCGCGCGCTCAAGGGTGATGCGCCGGCAGCCTTCGATCACATCGGCGCACGCGGCTCCTAAGTGTGCTAGCACGGAGCGCCGGCCATGAGCCGCACGCTCCGCGATGGCCAGGAAGCCGCCGTCATCGATGTCGGCTCCAACTCGGTGCGTTTGGTCGTCTATCGCATCGATGGCCGTGCGATGACGCCGATCCTCAATGAAAAAGTGATGGCCGGCCTCGGGCGCGATGTGATGCGCACCGGCAAGCTCTCACGCACCGGCGTGGAGACCGCGCGCGCGGCGATCAAGCGCTTCGCCACTCTGATCGAAGCGCTCGATATCAAGGATGTCTATCCGGTCGCCACCGCCGCCGTGCGTGAGGCGGAGGATGGCCGCGCCTTTGCGGCGCAGATCGCCGAAGAGACCGGGTTGAAGCTTCGTATTCTGAGCGGCGAGGATGAAGCGCGCCTTTCCGCGCTCGGCGTCACAGCGGGCGCGCCGGACGCAACAGGGCTTGTCGGCGATCTTGGCGGCGCGAGCCTGGAACTGGTTGAAGTGGGCCCGAAAGGCGTGGGCCGGGGCGAGACGTTTCCGCTCGGGCCACTGACGCTCGCGCGCGACGATGAGTTCGACTATGCGCGCGTCGGCGATCATGTTTCAGAGGTGCTCTCCTCCACCAAGCTGCTCGGCAAGCGTGGCGGCGATTTCTACGCCGTCGGCGGCGCCTGGCGCGCGCTTGGGCGCATCGACATCGCGCTTTCCAATCACCCGCTGGGCGTGCTGCATCATCACCAGATGAAACGCGCATCTGTGCTCAGGGTCGTGGAAGTGGTGCGCAAGCAGAGCAAGCGCTCGCTCGAAAAGCTCGAAGAGGCCGCCGCTAAGCGCGCCGATACTTTGCCTTATGCGGCCGTTGTGCTTGAGCGTGTGATGCTGGCCGGCAATTTCGATCGCGTCATAGTCTCGGCTTACGGCTTGCGTGAAGGCGTGCTGATGGAGCGGATGAGCGAGCAGGCGCTTTCCGTGCATCCGCTGATCGCCGCAGCCGAAGCCTTGGCCGGCCGCTGGTCGCGCACGCGCGCCTTCGGGCAGGCGCTCGAACATTGGATCGCGCCGATCTTCGCCGGTCAGCCGCCGGTGTTTGGCAAAAAGCGTGATGAAGTGCTGCGCGGCGCCGCGGCGCGTTTGGCCGATGTCGGCGGCCCGCTCCACCCCGATCAGCGCGTCGAGATCATGTTCGATCTCATCTTGCGCGCCCCGCTCGCCGCCATCAGCCACGAGGAGCGAGCGTTCTTGGCCGCCGCCATCCATCACCGCTACACCAAGCTGCCGCCGCGCCACGCCGATGCGTATTTGCGGCTGCTCAGCGAGGACGAGCAGGCCGCCGCCGCCGCTCTCGGTGCGGCGCTCCGCCTCGGCGCCGATCTTTCCGGCCGTAGCCAGCCCTTGCTCGCATCTTTCGAGGCGCGCGCTGTTGACGGCAAGCTGGTGCTTCGTGTGAAGAAAGCAGCGGCGCATCTGGTCACCGAGACCGCATCGCGCCGGCTCGACGCCGTCGCCCAAGCGCTCGGCCTTACTGCGGAGACGAAGATCGTATGAGTGATGCGCCGCCCGACCGTTTGTCCGTCGATCCCGACAGCCCGTACTATAACGAGGCCGTGCTGGAGCGCGGCGTCGGCATCCGCTTCAAGGGCCAGGACAAAACTAACGTCGAGGAATATTGCGTCAGCGAGGGCTGGGTGCGCCTAGCCGTCGGCAAGACGCTCGACCGCCGCGGCAAGCAGCTCACCATCAAGTATGCCGGCACGGTGGAACCCTACTGGCGTGCGCCCGAGGGCGGAGAAGCTGGCGAATAGGCCTGTGCGCGCCGCGCTGGCTTGCTAGTCTGGCGTCTCTTGAAGGGGAACGCCCGTGAGCGAGGAACCCGGCGCGCGCAAGCTGGCGGCGATCATGGCGATCGATCTCGTCGGCTATTCGGCGCTTAGCGAGATCGATGAGAGCGAGGCGGTGGGCGCGGTGGCACGCCTGCGCGGCGTGCTGGAG
>QBMO01000021.1:35470-38715 GCA_003242075.1 Alphaproteobacteria bacterium | reverse complement strand
CCGGTGCGCTCGGCGCGGTTGACGAATTGTGGATCGGCATCGAGCGCGGCAGCGTGCGCATTGGCGTCCATGTCGGCGATGTTCTAGCCGCGCCGAACGGCGACCTCTTTGGCCACAGCGTCAATGTCGCCGCGCGCTTGCAGCAATTGGCCGAACCGGGCGCTGTGGTCGTCTCGATGGATGTGCGGCGCGCCGTGCGCGGCAAGCTGGCGACGCGGCTGGTGTCAGCCGGGGCGGTGCATCTCGATAAGATGAGCGAAACGCTCGAAGTTTTTACACTGGAGACGCACGCCACCCACAAGCCGCGCGTGCGCAAGCCCGATCCGGTGCTTGCGGTACTGCCATTCGACAATGAGAGCGACGAAGCGGAGATGGATTATTTCTCCGACGGCGTCGCTGACGAAATCATCCTCACGCTGCTGCGCCAATCGAACGTCAAAGTCATCGGCCGCACTTCTGCCTTTCAGTTCCGCGGCGACCGCAAAACTGCTGCTGCGGCGGCTCTCAAAGCCACGCATGTGCTCGATGGTTCGGTCCGTTGCAGCCCGTCGGCGCTGCGCGTGAATGCGCAACTGATCGACGCCGCCAGCGGCATGGCGCTCTGGAGCGAGCGCTATGAGGGGCCGCGCGTCAACGCGTTTGCGCTCGAGGACGAAATCGCAGGGAAGGTAGCCAGCTCGCTGCGGCGCTCTTTGCACTCGGAACGTCAGTCGGTCGCGATCAATCCAGCCGCGCACGAGCTTTATCTGCGCGCGCGTCAGATCTGGTTGATGCTCAGCGACGTCGAAGAAGATCAAGCCGAGGTGCTGCTGGAGCGTTGCGTGGCGCTGGCGCCCGATTTCGCCGATGGCTGGGCCGCACTCGCCAGCGTGCGCGCGTTCCTATTGCCGCGTGACCGCGATCTGATCGGCACGCCTGCACACGATGCAGCACTCGCCGCCGCGCAACGCGCGCTGGCGCTCAACCCCGAGTGCGCGCAAGCCATGGCGGCGCTGTCGTTGTTGAAGCCGGCGTTTGCCGATCACGGCGAGAAGCTGAGGCTCGTCAACGAGGCGCTCAAGTTCACGCCAAACGATTCGTCGCTGCATGTGGCGCGGACCGCGTGGCTCTATAGCGTCGGGCGTCTGCGCGATGCGATGGGCGCGTTGGAGGTGGCGAGCCGCCTCGATCCGCTCGGCCCCGCGGTCGAGGGCTTGCGCGCGAGCCTGATCTCGGCGCGCGGCGAGCCGGAGACGGCCATCGACATTATGAACGGCGCGTGGGCGCGTTGGCCAGATTCCGCGTTCATTTGGTACATCACCTGGAGCACGTTGTGCGCCGCGCGCAGGCTTGACGAAGCAGACGCACTGGGCGCCCCCGGCGTTCCGCCAAAGCTCGGCGTCGCTGAGGGCGATGTCTCGGTGCTGCGCAACTACGTGGCGCTGTTGCGGATGGCCGAGAGCGAACGGCAGAGCGCATGTGAGCGCTTACTCGCCATGCTTGGCGGCGCTGACACGCCACTGCCGCTCTCCACCGTGATCTTTGCCGCCGGCGCCGGTTGCGCCGATGCGGCGTTCGATCTTCTGGACGCCGCGCTCGATACTGGCCGCCCGATCCGCCCGGACAATCACCAAGGCTTCGGCATGGCGCGCGCACAAGCGCCGCTGCAATTGTTCGTCAACAATGGCGGGCCGCCGATCTGGTCGCACGCCCGCTTCCCGCGCTTGGCCGCGCGCCTCGGGCTTGCGCAATATTGGCTCGAAACCAAGAAATGGCCCGACTGCGCCGCGGAGACGGCTTACGACTTCAAAGCCGCCTGCCGCGACGCTGTCGCGGCGCTCTAAGCGTCGTCGACCGAAACTTTTCCGTCTTTCAGCTTCAGCGCCAGCTTGCCGTGCTTTAGCGCCAGGGCGCGTTCGCCGAACACTTGCCGGCGCCAGCCGCGCAGGGCGGCGACGTTGGCGTCGTCGCTGGCGGCGATGGCTTCTACGTCGGCGGCAGATGCGATCAGACGCGGCGCGACTTGATGGCGCTCGGCCTCGAAGCGGAGCAGCACTTTGAGCAACTCTACCGTCGGCCCAAGGCCTGACGGCAGCGGCGGCAGCCGTTCGTGCTTGTAAACCGCACGGTCGGGATCGTTGAAGGCGCGTTCGAGCGCCTGGATCAGCTCCTGCGCCCCGCGTGAATTGCCGAAACCGCGCGGCACCGCGCGCATGCGGTCGAAGTCACCGGCGTTTTTCGGACGCAGCTCCGCGATCTCGTAAAGCGCTTCATCCTTCACCACGCGCCCGCGCGGCACGTCGCGGAGCTGCGCTTGGCGCTCGCGCCACGCGGCGGCGACTTGCAGACCGAGCACATAGTCAGCCGTCGTCTTGCGCAGCTTCAGGCGCTCCCACGCGTTCTCCGGCGTCGTGTCGTAGATGTCGGGATTGAGCAGGTTGGCGTGCTCTTCGTCGAGCCAGCTCAAGCGGTTCTCGCGTTCGAGCTTGTCGTGCATCTTCGGATAGAGATCGCGCAGGTGCGTGACGTCCGCCAGCGCGTAAGCAAGTTGGTTTTCCGAGAGCGGACGGCGGCTCCAATCGGTGAAGCGCGAGGATTTGTCCAAGCGCCGCTTCAGCACCTGCTGCACCAGCGCATCGTAGGCGACGGTGTCGCCATAGCCGCAGGCCATGGCTGCAATTTGGGTGTCGAACACCGGATGCGGCAGCGTCGTGCCGAGCTTGAGGAAAATTTCCAGATCCTGGCGCGCGGCGTGGAAGACCTTCAGCACGTTGCGATTGGCCATCAGCGTCATGAACGGCGCCAGATCGAGGCCCTCGGCGAGCGGATCAATTACCCCCTCGACCCCCGTCGCCGCCGCCTGGATCAGGCAGAGCTTCGGCCAATAGGTGGTCTCGCGCATGAATTCGGTGTCGACCGCCACGAAGGGTTGCTCGGCCCATTCCTGGCATATCGCCTCAAGGTCGGCGGTGGTGGTGATGACGCGCATTGGAAGGGTGGTTGCGGCCACCGGGCGGCTGGGTCAAGGGCCGGCGCCGGTTTGGCCCGCCTCCTGCGACACTGGTTCCGAAATGATCTGGAGTTGCGCCGATATGAAACGCGCCGCGCTGTTTGCCGCCTTCTTCGTCTTAACGACCCCCGCTTTCGCGCAGGTCGCCGACACGGGTGGGCCCATGACGGACCAAGCCGGACGCGACGCCATCGCCGCGCGCGTGCGGGGCGGGGCCTCGTGCGCCTCCTGCGACCTCTTTCAGATCGATCTGGCC
>QBMO01000021.1:30169-35460 GCA_003242075.1 Alphaproteobacteria bacterium | reverse complement strand
ATCTGGCCTACCAGAACGTCTCCGGCCGCGATTTCCACGGCTCGCGCATTCGCCAGGCCGATTTGACCATCGCTATCGCCGACCGCACCAACTTCTCGGACGCCAACCTCTCGCTGACCAACATGTTCGGCATGCGCGCCACGCGTGCGAACTTCACCGGCGCCAACCTCTCGGGCGCTTCGCTGGTGGGCGTCCATTTCGGCGGCGCGCGCATGGGCGGGGCGGTGCTGAGCGGCGCGAATGCGTCGGGCGCGGAACTTTCAGATGCTATCGGGCTCACGCAGGAACAGCTGAATACTGCTTGCGGCGACGCAACAACCACGCTGCCGGCCGGGATGACTATCCCACGTTGCTGAAACAATAAGTAACAATTCTCGCTTACTGCATGTTCACTAGCGGGAACACTTGGCCGGGCCTACGTCGGCGCCGTGCTGACACAATTTCGCCTCGCGCTGATCGTGGCGGCCATGCTGGCGACAGTATGGACGGGTCAAGCGCTCGCCTTCTGGCCGTTCGGCGGCGGCGTCACCCGCATCGCAATCGCGCCGGCCTATGGCGGCGTCTGCGAAGATTGCGATCTTTCCGGTCGCCTGCTCGTCGGCGCGAAGATGACGAACTCCGTGTTCAACCGCAGCGATTTTTCCGGCGCGGTGATGACGCGCGTCGATGGTTCGGGGTCGGAGTTTGAAGGCGCGGACTTTACTGAGACGGACTTGCGCCGCGCCAGCTTCGCTGATGCTTCGTGTCCGCGCGCGCGCTTTGAACGCGCCATGCTGGCGGATGCAGACGGCAGCGGCGCGAATTTCTCGCGCGCGAGCTTTGCTGGCGCTGACGTTAGCAACATGAACCTCGAAGGCGCGGATATCTCCGGCGCGGATCTGCGCGGCGCGCGCGGGCTGACGCAAGCGCAGCTGGATGAAGCGTGCGGCGACGCGCGAACGCGGTTGCCGCGTGGCTTGCGCGTAGGGCAGTGTCGCTAGCCGGTTGCGGCTGGGGACTTTGCGATGAGAGTTACGATTTTGCTTGCAGCCGCGCTGGCGCTCGGCGCGTGCGCGACGGGTGGCGCGAGCGAGCCTGCGGGAGCGCCTAGCTTTGTCGTCAGCGCTGGTGAACCGGCGCCTGCGCAGGCTCGGTTCCTGACCCAATGCGTCAGCGCCTCAATCGCAGACTCAAGCTTCGACCGCGAAGCGAACGTGCTGCGGTTCCACTGCAACGGTGCGCCGGCGCGGGAATTCTACGACGCCCTGGCCAGCTGGAGCCCTGGCATTGGCGCCGAGTATCAAGCCGAAGGCCGCACGTGGCGCTTCACGACGCCGATCGAAGAGAACCCGTCATTCCGCGACTACTGCACATTCGATGGCGCGCGCCATGAATGCACGGTGGTGCTGAACGTCGGCGAGTTCTTGGAGCAGCCGGCGCGTTAGCTCTTCGCCTGCTCCACCACGCGAATATGCAGCTCTTTCAGTTGCTTCGGCGTCACTTCGCCCGGAGCATTCATCATCAAGTCTTGGGCTTGCTGATTGAACGGGAAGACGATGACTTCGCGGATGTTGTCCACGCCGGCGAGCAGCATGACGATGCGGTCCACACCCGGGGCAGAGCCGCCGTGCGGCGGCGCGCCATAGCGGAACGCGTTCAGCATGCCGCCGAACTTCTCCTCAACGACGCTCTGCGGATAGCCCGCGAGTTCGAACGCCTTGATCATGATCTCAGGCTTGTGGTTGCGGATCGCGCCTGAGCTCAACTCAACGCCGTTGCAGACGATGTCGTACTGGAAGGCGGTGATCTTCTCGATCGTCTCGCGGTCGTTGACGTCGAGTTTCAAGAATCTCTCGTGGTCGTAGTTCGGCATCGAGAAGGGGTTGTGCGAGAAGTCGATGCGCTTTTCTTCTTCGCTCCACTCGTACATCGGGAAGTCGACGATCCAGCAGAACTTGAACTGCTCCTTGTCGGAGAGATTCAATTCGTCGGCGACCTTGTTGCGGGCGATGCCGGCAAATTTGTAGAACACGCTCGGGTCGCCAGCGACGAAGAATGCCGCGTCGCCAACCTTCAAGCCAAGCTGATTGCGGATCGCTTCGGCTTTTTCCGCGCCGATGTTTTTAGCGATCGGCCCCGCGCCGCCTTCTTCGCCTTCGCGCCAGAAGATGTAGCCGAGGCCCGGCTGGCCTTCGCCTTGCGCCCAGGAATTCATACGATCCGCGAATGCACGTGAGCCGCCGTTCGGCGCGGGCACGGCCCACACCGCCGTCTTGGGCTTTTCCAGAATGCGCGCGAACAAGCCAAAGCCGCCGCCGCGGAAGTGTTCGCTGACGTCCTGCAGTATAAGCGGATTGCGCAAGTCTGGCTTATCCGAGCCATACTTGGCGATCGCTTCCGCATAGGGGATGCGCGGGAATTCGGCGGCGGGCGTCACGCGCTTACCGCTGCCGAATTCCTCGAACACGCCGGAGAGCACGGGTCCAATTGCGTTGAACACGTCTTCTTGCGTGACGAAGCTCATCTCGAAATCGAGCTGGTAGAATTCACCGGGGCTGCGGTCAGCGCGGGCGTCTTCATCGCGGAAACAGGGCGCGATTTGGAAATACTTGTCGAAGCCCGCCACCATGAGCAGCTGTTTGAACTGCTGCGGCGCCTGCGGCAGCGCGTAGAACTTGCCGGGATGCAAGCGCGACGGCACCAGAAAGTCGCGTGCGCCTTCGGGCGATGACGCCGTCAGGATCGGCGTTTGAAACTCGGTGAAGCCCTGATCGATCATGCGTCGGCGCAATGACGCGATCACCTGGCTGCGCAGCAGGATCGATTTGTGCAGCTTCTCGCGGCGCAGATCGAGGAAGCGATACTTGAGGCGAAGCTCTTCCGGATAATCCGGTTCACCGAACACGGGCAGCGGCAGTTCTTCCGCCGCGCCCAGCACTTCGAGTTTGGTCGCCTGCACTTCGATCGAACCGGTCGGCAGGTTGGCGTTCACCGTTTCCTTGGTGCGCTCGACGACTTTGCCGTCGATCTGGATCACGCTTTCGGCGCGCACTTTCTCCGCCGCCGCGAACGCGGGCGATGAGGGCGCGATAACGATCTGCGTCAGCCCGTAATTGTCGCGCAGATCGATGAACAAGAGCCCGCCATGGTCGCGCTTGCGATGGACCCAGCCGGAGACGCGCACGTCCTTGCCGGCATCGCTCGGCCGCAGGGCGCCGCAGTCATGGGTACGATAGGCGTGCATGGTGGCTCCAAAACCGAGTCGAGCGTGTCAGAAATTTCGAGCGGACAGGCGCATGTCCGGCCCGCTTGTGTCAAGCGCAGGACTGACCGTGTTGGCCGTAGGGGCGCCTATCCGCCGCTGGCTTCGCCCTTAGCCCCGCAAGCGGCGCAAACGCCGGTTTGCTCGACCGTAAAGTGGCCGCAGGCGTCGCAGGGTTCGGCGCGATATCCGGTGGCTGCCGGTTTTGCCGGCGCGATCTTGGCTTCGCGGCGGTCGCGGATGTTTTCGACGGCCGTCTTGGGGCGGAGCATGACGAGATTGTCCGGCGAGGCGCCGCGCGAGAAGCCGCGTGAGATCAGGCGCGCCGCGCTCTCGGCATCGATAGCGCGCTTGTTCAAGCCATCGCCGCGCGCGTCGAACGGATCGACCTGAGCGAGATCGCCGCGGCCGAGATAGGAGACCGCCAGTTCGCGGAAGATGTAGTCGAGGATCGAGGTGGCGTGACGGATGGTTTCGTTGCCCTTGACCTCGCCCGCCGGCTCGAAGCGCGTGAACAAGAAGGCGTCAACGTACTCTTCCAACGGCACGCCATATTGCAGGCCGATCGAGATCGAGATGGCGAAGTTGTTCATCAGCGAGCGGAAGGCCGCGCCTTCCTTGTGCAGGTCGATGAATATCTCGCCGAGCTCGCCGTCATCGTACTCGCCCGTGTGCAGATAGACTTTGTGGCCGCCGACGACGGATTTCTGGATGTAACCCTTGCGCCGCTCAGGCAGACGGCGACGCCCTTCATGGACCGGCGGCGTCTCGCCGGCAGTGTTCGGCTTGGTCTCCGCAGCCACGGGCGAGGAAGCCGGTGTTGGAAGCGAGTCCTCTTCGATCGGCGCGAGCGTCAGCGTGATCGGCGGCGCTTCGATCTGGACGGTGATGAGCGATGCATTAGCGGCTTGCGCTGACTCCAGCAGTAGCGAGCGTCGTTCGATATCGGCGCCAGCCAGTGTCAGCGTCAGCGCGGCGCGTGCAAACGGCGACACCGCCGCGGCAAGAGCGATGCGCGCATCTGGGCTGATGGCGCGCTCGGTGGCGAACACGGCGGCGTGCGCAGGCGCAAGCGCGCTCGCGTGCGTGAAGTCGGCGCTACCCATGCAATAGGCTTCGGCGGCGGCGATCTCGTCTTCGCTGAACCCCAGCGTCATCAGCAAATCGCCGCGCTTGCCTGCCGCCACGTCGGGCGGCAGCTTCAGCACCTCTTCGCAAAGCTCCGGCCCGATCACGAGCGGATGCACGGCGGCGCGCAGATTGAACGCGTCGGCGGCTGCTTCTTCAATCGCTGCGAGCGCAGGCTCTGTCAGGCCTTTCGCGGCCAGCGCATCGAGGCTGACGCCCGGCGCATCGCGCAATGTGCGGCGGCCTTCGATGTGAAGTGCGAGAGCATCGATCGCATCGCCATCATAGCCAAGGGCGGCGAGGCCGACGCGTGCGTCATCGGTCAGAACGCGGCCGAAGCCGCCGTCTTCGCGTTCGCCATAAGCGGACGGTGCAGCAAGCGGCGCGATGCCGGCGGCGTTCGCGCCGAGGCGGCGGGCGCTGGCGATATCATCGGCGAATGCGATGGAAACGGAGAGGCGCAGGCCGCTTGTCTTCGAGGCGGGCAGCGCGCGGTAGATCGCTTGCGCGCGCGCGGCGATCTCGCCTTTGAGCGTCGCGGCTGCATCGCGCGCGATTTTGACAGCGCTCTCCTCAGCGCGGCGCGTGCGCGACCAATCCGGATAGGCGCTCGTTGCTTGCGCCAGCGTGACGCTTTCGGAAATCGCGGCTGCATGCGCCAGCGCTGCGACGCTGGCGGCCAGCGTGCGGGCTTCGTCGCTGTCATAAGCCAGGCCTGCGCGCATGATCAGTGCTGCCACGCCTTCGAGCCGGATCAGAATCGGGCGGCGTGGCGAAGCGCTATGGCCGCCATGTGCGCCGTCGAGCGCGCGACAGATGGCGCGGATGGCGGTCTCGAACGCGTCGCTGTCGAAGCCGGTGTCGGCGTGGTGGAAACGCGGCAGCGCCAAGCTTGCGGCGATGACGCTGCATTCGGCGTCGG
>QBMO01000021.1:25733-30138 GCA_003242075.1 Alphaproteobacteria bacterium | reverse complement strand
GACGATACCGCGCCTGTTGGATCGATCGCGCCAGGGGTGAGCGCCGTGATTGCGTGCGCGCCGGATTCCGGTGCGGCGATAACGATGCGGCGGCGTGCGCTGTCGGCGCCGGCGTCGAGCGCTGCGCTATAGGCCCCGCGCGCGACGGCGCCGGCGAGCGCTGCGACGATGTCGCCATCGGGCGCGCCGACGAGACGTGCGGCTGCGGCTTTGCGCTGCACGCCGCCATGTTCGAGGTTCATGCCGTTGCGCACGGCTTCGATAGCGAGCTCCGCCAAAGCCGCATCAAGCGCGCGTGCGCCGGCTGCGAGCGCTGCACTGGCGCGTGTGCGCGCGAGATCGTCAGCGATCAGCGCGGGCGCGGCCTCGGCGCCTGGGCGCACGAGGATAGCCGCACCTTGCGTGGCGGACGGATCCGCTATGCGCGCGGCGGCGTCGAGCGCGTCGAGTGCGGCTTGGCTCGGCGCGCCGGCAATGCCGATGCGCGCGCCGGCGGCGAGCAGGGTTTGCGCGCGGGCGAGCGCTTCGAGTTCGTCGCGGCGCTCGGCCGGCCAGTTGAGCAGCGCGATTGAAGTTGTGAGTTCCGCGCCTGGTGAGAGCGCAGCGCGGATAAGCGGCGGATCGAACATGATCTTGCCGGCGCTCAACAGGTGCTCGAGCTGATCGGCTAGGCCCTCATCGTCGGCCCAGCTCGCCAGCCGCGCAGCGAGGCGTTCAATGGCGTCGCTGACGCTCAGACCAGACGAGGTATCGACCGCCAAGCCCGCCTCAAGCGCGGCCTGGATCATCGTCTCGGACCAAGCCGGGGGCGTGTGCGCCGCCAGACGTGTCTCTTGGTCGAACTCCTGGGCCATCGACGCCTCCCTCTTGCGGCTGCGAAGATACCCTTGCTTCGGCGCCGCAATCAATATGTAGTATGTGACAATTGGGAATAACCCCCACTGATTGTTGCGCAGGCGGACTGGACGGGGATAAGTCGCTTCGCCATAGTGCGCCGCGATTTGCTGGCCGGTGCGGAATCCGGCCCCTCGGGAGCCTCACAAAAGCCCATGCTGAAACGGATTTTCACCTGGTGGAACGGCGCCACCCTGGGCGCGCTGTTCGATATTGGCCGGCGCGGGGCTTTCGTGGGCGAAGACGAACAAGGCAACAAATATTACGAGGAGCGCCGCCCCAGCATCGAAGGGCGCAAGCGCCGCTACGTGATTTATAACGGCCTGGCCGAGGCTTCGCGCGTGACGCCCGATTGGCATGGCTGGATGCACCACACCATGGCCGATCCGCCGACCGTCTCGCCGCTGAAGCGGCAGAAGTGGGAAAAGCCGCACGAGCCGAACCTGACCGGCACGATCTGCGCTTATCGCCCGAAAGGCTCGCTCGCGCGCGGCGGCGTTAGGCAGGCGTCAACGGCCGACTACGAGGCTTGGTCGCCTGGTGATTCGGAGAAGCAGCCGTGAAGATCAATTTCGAGCGTTGGGGCGAGACCATTCTCGGCGCCGCAGTCGCGGTGGTCGCAGTCGGCTTTTTCGTCTTCGCCGGCGCGCAAGCGGGGCAGACGGGCGCGAGCGGCGGCTACGAACTGATTGGCCGCTTCCAGCGCGTCGACGGCATCGCTGTCGGTTCGGACGTGCGTGTCTCCGGCGTGAAAGTCGGCGTCGTCCGCAGCGTCGAACTCGATCCTGACACATACATGGCGCTGTTGACGCTCACCATCGCCGAAGGCGTGCAAGTGCTGGACGATAGCACGGCGCGTGTTGCGTCCGATGGTTTGCTGGGCGGCGCCTACATCGCCATCGAGCCCGCCGGCATGGATGCGCTGGCTGCTGGCGCAGAAATTCCAAACACACAAGGCGCGGTCGATCTGCTGACCTTGTTCGCAAGTTTCGCGCAAGGGCAGGGCGACGCCAACGCTGAGGAACCCGTTCAATGATTCGTGCTTTCGTCGCCGCGCTCGTCATTCTGTTTGCCGCTGTGGGCCCGGCCTACGCGCAACGCGCCGTTATTCGCGGGCTCGATAAGGTCACCGGCCACGCCCGCGATTATACCATCACGGTTGGCCGCTCGGTGCGCATCGGTTCGCTCGAAGTGGTCGCGCGCGCCTGCGACCGCAGCGCGCCGGAAGAAACGCCGGAAGTGCGCATTTACGTCGAAGTGTTCGACACGCCGCCGGTGCGCGAAGGCGAGGAGGCCGAGCGCCGCGAGATTTTCCACGGCTGGCTCTTCGCTTCGAGTCCCGGTCTCTCCGCTGTCGATCATCCCACCTACGACATCTGGGCCGTCGACTGCCGCTCGTAACGCGCGCTTCGTTCCGCACGCAAATCAACTGAAACACGCCTGACTCAGCTAAACTCGCCCGCAAGGGAGGGCATGCTCATGCGCGTGCAAGGACATAACGTATTGGCGATCGTCGCGGCGGCTATCGCGATCTGGGCCATTGGCTTTTTGATCTACGTCGTGTTGTTCCAGGCGCAGTGGATGGAATGGACCGGCATCACTGAAGCCGCCGTTGCTGAAGATGGCGGCGCGCGTATGCCGTTTATGATCGTGATGCCGTTCCTGACGGCCATCGGGCTTTCGATGATTGTGAAGTGGCGCAATGCGTCCGGCTGGATGGCGGGGCTGATGATTGGCGCATTGGTTGCGGTTTTCATCACCATTGCTGGGCGCATGTACGGCTGGGTTTATTCGTTCGAACCGACCGAGCTCTTTGGCCTCGACAGTGCGCATTTTCTGCTCAGTCACGCCGCAGCGGGCGCGATCCTAGCGGCATGGAAATAGCTTTGATCGACTCCCATGGCCGTTCGCGCTAAGCGGGCGCCCATGCGCATTCTCTGCACCAATGATGACGGCATTCACGCAACCGGGCTGGCGGTCCTCGAGAAGATCGCGCGCACATTCAGCGACGATGTCTGGGTGATTGCGCCGGAAGAGGAAAAATCCGGCGCATCGCGTGCGCTAACGCTGACGGCGCCGATCCGCGTGCGCAAGGTGAGCGACAAGCGCTTTGCGGTTTCCGGCACGCCGACCGATTGCGTGTTGCTCGGCGTCGAGCACTTGATCGAAGGCGCGGCGCCCGATCTTGTGCTCTCCGGCGTCAATCGCGGTCAGAATATCGCTGAGGACGTGACATTTTCCGGCACCATTGCCGCTGCCATGCAGGGCATGCAGCTCGGCATTCGCGCCATCGCGCTGTCGCAAGCGCGCGGCTTTCGTGGCGAGGAGGCGGCGATCCCATGGGAGACGGCGCAGACTTACGGCCCCGGCATTGTCGGCAAGCTCTTGGAAGTCGGTTGGCCGAAGGATGTGCTGATCAACATCAACTTTCCCGATGTGTCGCCGGACGACGTCAAAGAGGTCGAAACGACGATCCAGGGCGTGCGCGATCAGCATGTCATCTACGCCGACAAGCGCACCGATCCGCGTGGCGGCGCGTATTTCTGGCTGGGCTTCCGCGGCAAGCTTTCCAATCCGCCGGAAGGCACCGATCTGCGCGCCATATACGATGGCCGCATCTCGGTGACGCCGCTCCATATCGATCTCACGCACATGGAGACGGTGCACAAACTCAAAGGCGTTTTGGGCGGTGCGCCGCCGAAGAGCGGGTGATGCGGTGAACTTCGAACGCCTCATGCGTTTCGTGCTCGAGATGCGCCAAGCTGGCGTGACTGATGCGCGCGCGCTGGCGGCGTTGGAACGCACGGCGCGCACGCATTATGCACCGTCGCATCTGGAAGGGTTGGCGCTCGACGATGTCGGCCTGCCGCTGCCGCATGGGCAGACGATGACCAAGCCTTCGCTGATCGGCCGCGTGATCTCAGCGCTCGATGCGCAGCCGAACGATGTCGTGCTCGAAATCGGCACTGGCTCGGGCTTTCAGGCGGCGGCGCTGTCAGCGATGGCGCACAAGGTCATCACCATCGAACGTTGGCGCGATCTCGCAGCCGATGCTCGCGGTCGCTTTGGCACGGCGCGATTGATGCGGACGTATGCGCATGTTGGCGATGGTTATGAGGGTTGGGGCGATGAGGCGCCTTACGATCGCATCGTCATCAACGTGGCGGTGGAAGATTTTCCGCCAGTGTTGGCCGATCAGCTGAAGCCTGGCGGCGTCATACTAGCGCCAATCGGCGACGCCAGCGGACAGAGATTGATCCGGCTGCGCAATGGTGTGCGCGAGGATTTGGGGGCGGTGAAGTTCGCGGCGCTGGAACGCGGCGTCGGAGAGGGCGATCCGGCGCCGGTGTAATTTGCGCATGGCGCTGATTCTGACGGATGCTGGACGCGATGACGCGCGCCGCTCTGATCCTTGCGCTTTTGACCGGCGCTTGCGCGTCGGGCGCAGCCGCGCCGATCTCTTATGGCGGGAGTGGCGGTGCAGCTTATGAGCCGCCGCCAAATCGGGGCT
>QBMO01000021.1:20132-25694 GCA_003242075.1 Alphaproteobacteria bacterium | reverse complement strand
CAGAACCCCCCCCCCCCGCCACACCCATTCGCGCGCCAGCCCCGCAAGAACCGCCGCCGAACTGGGCCGATGGCGAGGGCACGCCGCTTTCCACCTACGCCTTGCAGCCAGGCGACGTGCAGCCGTTCGATCCCGCGAACTTGCCGACGACGCATCGCGTTAGCGCCGACGAGTCGCTCTATGACATCGCCACGCGCTATCAAGTGCCGCTGCGCGCGCTGATCGATCAGAACAATCTCGAACCGCCGTATGCGCTGAGCGCCGGCCGCGAATTGCGCTTGCCGCCGCCGCGCTTCCACACTGTCGCGCGCGGCGAAAACTTCTCCGAGATCGCACGGCGCTATAATGTCGATACGCGCTCGCTGGCGCTGCTGAACCGCATGCAGGCGCCGTATCAAGTGCGCCAAGGCGATCGCATCGTGCTGCCGGCGATGGCGCGCGCGATCGAAGTTACGCCGCCGCCGCCGCCCACGCCGACACCCGTTGTCGCGCCGCTCCCGATTGGCAGCGGCCAGTTTGCATGGCCGTTGCGCGGCGACGTGGTCGCGCGGTTTGGGGCGCAGCCGAGCGGTGGACGACTGGATGGGGTTGAGATCGCAGGCCGCGAGGGCGACGCCATCGCTGCCGCCGCCGACGGCGAGGTGGTCTATGCCGGCTCCGATCTGCCGTCTTACGGGACGCTGATCCTGGTTAGCCACGCCGACAACTACGTCACCGCCTACGCCTATGCGCGCCGTGCTTTGGTGCGTGAGGGCCAGCGCGTGCGCGTGGGCGAGAGAATCGCTGAACTGGGCCCCCGCGCCGAGGGCCGGCCGCGGCTTTTGTTTCAGGTCCGTCGCGGCGCCGAGCCGGTTGATCCCGCGCCGCTCATGGCGGCCCCCTGAACTGCGGCGAAACGGCGCGCAATGGCGGCGCGCGGCGATTGCAACGGCGGGGGCGGACACTATAGTCCCGGCCTTCCGCGGAGCCCTCCGCGACCCTATTCCTATGTGTCCGGACGGCGTGACCACGCCGCTTCTAGCGAGGATCAATGTTCATCTCTAATGCATATGCGGCAGGCGCAGCCGGCGGCGGTGACTCGACCACCGCTCTCATCATGAATCTCGCGCCGATCGTTCTCGTCTTCTTGGTCATGTACTTCTTGCTGATCCGCCCGCAGCAGCAGGCGCGCAAGCGGCACTTGGAGATGATCACGGCGCTGAAGAAGAACGACATCATCGTCACCTCCGGCGGCTTGATCGGCAAGGTGCGGTCCATCGCCGACGACGAAGTGCGAGTTGAGCTGTCGCCCAACGTCGAGGTCCGCGTCGTGCGCGGCACCATCGCCGAGGTGCGCTCCAAGACCGATCCCGCGCCCGCCAACGATTCCAAGCCGGACTAAAACCCATGCTGCAAGTCGCGCGCTGGCGCATCATCCTGGTCGCGGTCGTGACCGCGATGGGGATCGCATTCGCCTTCCCCAATTTCGTGCCGGAGCGCTTGCGCAACAGCATTCCCGATTTCCTGCCCAGCCAGGGGATCAATCTGGGGCTCGACTTGCGCGGCGGCTCGCAGCTGCTGCTGGAAGTCGACATCGTTAGCCTGCGCGCCCAGCAGCTCGATAATGTCGCTGATCAAATGGCGGGCGCTTTGCGCGACGCCGATCCGCAGATCCGCTTCACCGGTCGCGGCGTCGTGGGCGACACCGCCCGCATTCGCTTGATCGATCCGACGCAAATGGAGCGCGCCCGCACCGCGCTGCGCGCCATTGCCGTGTCGCCGACCGGCGGCACGGACCCGATCTACGCCTACACCGAATCCGCCGATGGCTTGATCGAAGCGCGCATCAACGAGCAGCACATGCGCGCGCTGAGCCGCCAAGCCGCGCAGCAGTCGATCGAAATCATTCGCCGCCGGATAGACCCGACCGGCACCAGCGAAGTCTCGATCGTTCGTCAGGGCGATCAACGCATCGTCGTGCAGGCGCCGGGCGTGTCTGATCCTGAACAGCTGAAAGAACGCATCGGTCAGACCGCTCTGATGACATTCCACTTGGTGCGTGAAGTCTCGCCCGAGGAGGCTGCGGGCGGAATCTTGCCGCCGGGCACGATGGTCGTCGGCCCGTACGGGACGATCGGCCAGGGCAGCGAAGTGGTGGAGCGCCGCGCGCGTCTCACTGGCGAAAATCTAGTGCGCGCAAGTGTCAACACGGACCCGCAAACCAGCGAGTTCGTCATGAGTTTTCAACTCGACCGTCAAGGCGCGCTCACCTTCTGCCGCATCACGCGCGAATACACCAACCAGCGCTTCGCCATTCTGCTCGACAATCAAGTGCTGACCGCGCCGCGCATCAATGAGCCGATCTGCGGCGGGCAGGGGCAAATTTCAGGCAACTTCACCGCGCAGTCCGCCAGCGAATTGGCGCTGATGCTGAACGCCGGCGCGCTGCCCGCGCCGCTCACGGTGATCGACGAACGCACTGTGGACGCAAGCCTTGGTCAGGACTCGATCGAGTCCGGCGCCCGCGCCTCGGCCGTCGCCGGCCTGGTCACGTTCGTGTTCATGATCCTCGCCTACGGCGTGTTCGGCATCTTCGCGTGCTTAGCCCTCATCGTGAACTTCACTTTGATCATCGGGGCGATGTCGATGATCGGCGCGGCGTTGACGCTGCCCGGCATCGCCGGCCTCATCCTCACCATCGCCATGGCGGTCGACGCCAACGTGCTGATCTATGAGCGCATGCGCGAAGAGGCGGCGACGGGGCGAAGTCCAGCGCTCAGTATCGATGCCGGCTTCAACCGCGCGATGATCACGATTTTCGACGCCAACCTGACGACGATCCTGGCCGCCATGATCCTCTTCCAGTTTGGCGCGGGGCCCGTGCGCGGCTTTGCCTGGACGCTATCGATCGGCGTCATCACCTCAGTGTTCACCGCCGTGCTGGTGACGCAAATTCTTGTGGCTTGGTGGTTCCGTATCGCCAGGCCCAAGACCATGCCGATTTAAGGGGAACGAGACCATGGCTTCTTCCTGGTGGCCCTTGATCCGGCTTTTGCCGAAGAAAACAAACCTCACTTACGTGAAGTTCGCGGGCTTCGCCGCGTTCGTCTCGATCGCGCTTTGCGTCGCATCGCTGGTGTCGATTTTCACCGGTGGTCTGCGCGAAAATCCGATCGAAGTTTATCAGCAGGCCGAGGGCAGTCCGGTCGCGCGTTTCGGCGCGATCATGGAGCACGGCTTCAACCTCGGCATCGATTTCCGCGGCGGCACGTCGATGCTGATCGAAGCGCCGAACCCGATTGACCAAGAAGCGCTGCGCGCCTTGGGCAATAGCGCGCAGGAAGGCGATGTCGAAGTGCAGGGCACCACGTGCCGGCCTGCCAACGCGCCGCCCTATTGCGCCATTCTGAATTTCGAAACGTCGCCGGATCAGTCGGCCACGGTCGAGGAAATCCGTCGCGGGCTGCCAACGGTCGCCGAAGGCGCGCGCATCACCAGCGTCGACGCCGTCAGCGCCAAAGTCTCCGAAGAACTGTTCTCCGGCGGCCTTATGGCGCTTGGCTTGGCCATGCTGCTGATGATGATCTACATCTGGTTCCGCTTCGAATGGCAGTTCGGCGTCGGCGCCATGTTGGGCCTCTTGCACGACGTCATTCTGACGCTCGGTATTTTCTCGTTCTTCCGTATCGAGTTCACGCTCACCATTATCGCGGCGATCCTGACGATCATCGGCTACGGCATCAATGACACCGTCGTCGTGTTCGACCGGCTGCGCGAGAATTTGCGCAAGTATAAGAAGATGCCGCTCGGTCAGTTGATCGATCTTTCCCTAAACGAAACGCTTTCGCGCACGATTATCACCGGCTGCACGGCGGTCTTTGCGCTGATCGGTTTGCTTTTCCTCGGCGGGGAAGCGCTTTCAGGCTTCGCGATCGCCATGCTGTTCGGCATTATCTGCGGAACATATTCGTCGCTCTACGTCGCGGCGCCCGTCATCCTGCTGTGGGGTGTGCGGCGCGGACGTGAAGGCGGCGAAGCGCGCGCAGCGCCGCAGCCAGCTCGCTAGGCTGTCGCGCTTCCCGCGTGGGCTGAAGGGGAGAGCACATGGCCGTGTTTTTGAGCAATCTGCGCTACGTGGCGTGGACCGCGCTGGCGGTCGGCGTTTTGCTGCTGATCTATTTCGCGATGGGCGTGGCGGGCTATCCGTTCGGCGACCGTGTGTTCTGGGAAGCAGCGCTGCGCTGGAGCCACGTGCTCGTCGGCATCATGTGGATCGGCCATCTCTACTATTTTAACTTCACCCAAATCCCGAACATGCCGAAGATTCCGGATGAGCAGAAACCAGCTGTCACCAAAGTGATCGCGCCGGCTGCGCTCTACTGGTTTCGCTGGGGCGCGGCGCTGACGGTGCTCACCGGGCTCTTGCTGGCGTGGAATCAGAACTATCTGCTGGAAGCGTTGACGCTCGGCGGCGCCAGCGATCCGAGCTTTGCTGCGCCTAAACACATTCTGATCGGCATCGGCATGTGGCTGGCGCTGATCATGGCGTTCAATGTCTGGTTCATCATCTGGCCGAACCAGCAGAAGGCGCTGAACATCGATAACAAGTATCCCGATCTGGACGCCGCCACGAAAGCCGCGTCAGGCAAAACCGCGATGCTGTTCTCACGCACCAACACGTTCCTCTCCGTGCCGATGCTGGTGGCGATGACCGGGGCGAGCACGTTGTTCTAGGGACTGGGTTTTGGGGGTTAGGGCGCGGGCCGTGAGGTCTGCGCCTTTCTCTGTTGCAACCTAATCCTCAATCCCTAATCCCCAATCCCGTGGAAACGCTTTCCGACATCGTCCGTCGCGTTGACGAAGATCGCTGGCTCGCCAGCCGCTTCGCGCCGGCTGATGTGCGTCAGCGCTTGATCGCGCTCTACGCGGTGAATTACGAAATCGGCCGCACGGCTGAGACAGTTCGCGCAGCGCCATTGGGCGATATTCGCTTAGCGTGGTGGCGCGATGGGCTCGACGAGATTCACGCAGGCAATGCACCGCGCGCTCATCCCGCACTCGAAGCCTACGCCGCCGCGCATCGAACGGCACCCTTCCTCCATGCGCCATGGTCCGCGCTGATCGAAGCGCGCGGCGCTGATCTCGATCTCGCGCCGTTCGAGAGTCTCGACGCGATCATCCGTTACGTTGATCAAACTGCAGGATCGTTGCTGCAAAGCGCGATCGCCGTCTGCGATGTTCAGTTTCAAGCGCCCGCCTTCGTCACGTCAGCGGCGCGGGCGTGGGGACTGACCG
Source organism: Alphaproteobacteria bacterium (assembly GCA_003242075.1). Taxonomy (GTDB): domain Bacteria; phylum Pseudomonadota; class Alphaproteobacteria; order Caulobacterales; family Aquidulcibacteraceae; genus Vitreimonas. The sequence continues at coordinate 20,420 of QBMO01000021.1, read as the reverse complement.
GACTTTTGCGCGCAGCGCCTGTGTGGGCGGCGCGCGGCAGAACGTTATTGCCCGTGGGTTCGAGCGCGGAAGATCTGCGCATCGTCGCGCGCGCCGCTTATGCCGAGGCGCATGAGGCTGCGCGTGAGTTACCAGCGCGGCTATTTCCAGCGGTCGGTTATGTCGCTCTCACGCCGCGCTATCTGCGCGCTTCTCCGCCATCTTTGATAGAGCGTCAGCTTCGCCTCATCGCCGCATCGGCGACGGGCAGACTCTAGCGCGCACGCGCTTCGCGGACTTCGCGCGTCA
>QBMO01000021.1:17218-20122 GCA_003242075.1 Alphaproteobacteria bacterium | reverse complement strand
GTCGAAGCCGGCGATCATTTCGCCGTTGATCAGGAAGAGCGGCGTGGCGGTGTTGTCGAGATCGATGGCGAGCGCGCGATTGTCTTGCAGTAATTGCGTGACCGTCTCGCTCTCCATCGCCCGGCGCATGCGCGGCACGTCGATGCCGGATTCGCGCGCGATCTGGTCGATACGCGTGGAGTTTAGGTCGCCGCGGAACGCCATCAGCGCTTGGTGGAACTGCCAGTAGCGGCCTTGCGGCATCGCCGCGATGGCGGCGCGCGAGGCTTCCATCGATTCCGCCGAGAGGATGGGAAATTCCTTCAGCACGATGCGCACATCGCGGCGTGTGCGCGAAATGTCGGAAACCCATTCGAGCGCCGCATGGCAATAGCCGCAGCGATAGTCGAAAAATTCCACGATCACGATCGGCGCATCTGCGGGCCCGATGCTGAAATCGCGCGGGTCGGATTTGGCGCGCTGCCAGCGCTCGCTCTGAGCCCGCTCAGCCAGCGAATCCAGCGCTTCGCGCAAGACGTCGGGATTGTTGACCAGATACTCGCGCACGACAGCGCGGATTTCGGCTTGCTCCTGCGCATTAAAGGTCTGCGCCGAGGCGGGCAGCACGAAAGCGAACAGCGCCAGTAAAGCGGCATAGATCCAGCGCGCCATCAGCGGCATCTCCTCATTCGAAGCCGCTCACATGGCTGCTTTTAGCCGCCTCGGCAAGCTTAGCGCCGCCGCTGCTCGGACTGCTGGTCGCGCACCTCGTTGCCGGCAAAGGTTACGAGATCGACGGCGCGCTGATAATCCGTGGTGTTGCGCGGCAGCTCGCGGCGTGCGCGCTCGGCAAAGCTGAGGGCGGCCGGGTAATTGCCGATCGAGAAATTTTGTTCGGCGGAGGCGAGCTGCGCCAGGGGCTCATTGCCTTGGACGCTGCGCGCTTGCGCCAGTTCGCGCCAGGCAAAGCCGTTATCGGGATCGATACGCACCGCCGCTTGCAAAATCTCAGCAGCGCGATCCGCACCTTCGCGACCGCGCGCCGCCGTGAGGGCGCGAGCCAGGTTGATCTGGAACAGCGCCTCGTTCGGGCGCTCGACCAGCGAGCGTTCGTGATACGGGATCGACTCTTCGGCGCGGCCGTTCTCGAACAGGATTTGCCCCATGAGCTCCTGATAGAACGGATTGCGCGGTTCTTCGGCGATCAGGCTATCCAATTCGCGCCGCGCATTGGGCAAATCGGCGACGCGATAGTACGCCACCGCGCGCGCATAGCGCGCCGGCGCCGAACGATCGCTTTCGGGATAGCGGGCCATGGTTTGCCCTTGCGTGCGCAGGAAGCCGATCAACTTGGCCTGCATGAACGCGAACCGCTGCAGATTGTCGTCTGTGTCTGGCGTGTTTGCGAACTCGCTCGCGCTGACCCGTTCCCGCAACGATTCAACCCGATCGGAGGTGAAGGGGTGCGTCATCATGTAGGGTGGGGCGCGGCGCGCCAGAAATTCGTAGGGGCGGATGTTCTCGTTGAAAAAGTCGAGCAGGCCCTGCGATGACTGTCCGGTGGCGGTGAGATATTGGACGGCGGCTTGGTCGGCGGCGGATTCTTGCACCTGCGTGTGGCGCACATAGGAGCCCATCGCGAAGGCCGACGAGCCTGAGATCAACGACACGCCCGCTTGGCTCGCGCCCGCGGCGATCGCCAACACGCCGAGGCCAATTGAGATTAGCGCCGGGCCCATCGCTTGCCGCTGAGCTTCGCGCGAGCGGGCCAAGTGGCCGCCAGCGATATGGCCGGTTTCGTGCGCGAGGACGCCCATCAATTCGTTGGGGTTGTCAGCGGCAATGATGAGACCGGTGTGCACGAAGATGTTCTGACCGCCGGAGACGAAGGCGTTCAGGCTGTTGTCGCTGACGATGTAAATATCGACGTCGTTGGGATCGAGGCCGGCGGCGACCAGGAGCGGGTTGGTGTAGACGCGCAGCGTCTCTTCAATTTCGGCGTCGCGGATCAAGCCTTGCGCCGCGGCATCCACGGCTGTCGCGATCGCGAAGAGGGCGGCGACGCATGTCATCACCACGCCGCGCAGACTGTGCTTCAACGCCAAGCTGAGAGACGCGGTCATGCCCGCTCCTTTGATCGATGCCAATTGCAGCCGGTTTCACCCCCGTTTTGCGGCAGGAGCAAGGCCGGCTGCGTTAGCGCTTCGTCATTCGCCCTTCTTCGCCCAGCGGGAGAAACGCGACAGAAACTTGTCACGGCGCTCCTGGTCGGGCTCGTAGTTGAGCGCCGCGGCGTCATCATATCGTGACGCTGCGGGTTCCGCAGCTTCGGCCATGACGGGTTCATGCGTGGCCGCCACCGGCTCTGGCTCATAAACGGCGGCCGCTGCGGGATGGACGATGATTTCCGCCTCCACGTGAACTGGCGCTTCCGCTTGCGGTGCGGATTCCTCAGCGATGGCTTCCGGCTCAACGTGCGGCCGCGCATCGCCATTGCTGCGATGACGGCCCTCTGGGCGCGGGGAGAGCGATTTGAGATCGGCGCCGACGAAATCGAGCCACTCGCCGCCATCGACTTCATACACGCGACGGCCGCGGCCACGACCACGGCGGCGGCGTTTGCCGTTGCGTCCGCGTTCGTTGCGATCACCACGACCTTCGCCCCGCCCTTCGCGCTCGGGGCGTTCGGCGCGCGCCGCAACCGGTTCGGCGGCGGCTTCGCCGTTTTCACGCGGCTCGCTCGCATCGCCTTCTTCGCGACGACGGCGTCCGCCTCTGCGGCCACGGCGTCTGCGGCCGCGCTTTTCGTCGCTCTCGCTTTCAGTGTCGGCGACGACGCGGCGCGGCTTGGCTTCCGCTTCCTCGTCAGCTTCTTCCTCGTCTTCGATCTCAACGTCGATTTCGTCTTCGATCTCGAGATCGGCG
>QBMO01000021.1:14182-17212 GCA_003242075.1 Alphaproteobacteria bacterium | reverse complement strand
GGCGGTCGTCTCGCGCGCCCGACGGGTCGGCGCTTCGATTTCGCGCTCGTCATCCTCGAACGTGTCAGCGCCGATATTGATCTCGAAGTCGCCCGAGTTCATCCCCGAAGCGGCGATGACGCGAACGCGGACGTGACGGTTTTCTTCGATCGTCGCTAGCGTTTCACGCTTTTCGTTGAGCAGATAGAGCGCGACGTCGGTGGCGGTGCGCGCTTCGATGGTGTGGTTTTTCTGCTTGGCGCTGGCTTCGTCGAGCGCGCGTAAGAGAGCGAGTGCTGCCGATTCAATCGAGCGAATGCGGCCTGAGCCTTGGCAATGTTCGCAGACGTGGCTGGTGCCTTCCAGCACGCCGGTGCGGCGGCGCTGGCGCGAAAGCTCAAGCAAGCCGAAGCCGCTTATCTTGCCCATTTGCACGCGCGCGCGATCGAAGCGGAGGTTTTCCTTCATCCGCTTTTCGACGGCGCGGTCGTTCTTGGAATCCTCCATGTCGATGAAATCGATCACGATGAGGCCGGCAAGGTCGCGCAGGCGCATCTGGCGCGCCGCTTCGTCAGCGGCTTCCATATTGGTCTTGAACGCGGTCTGCTCGATGTTGCGTTCGCGCGTGGCGCGGCCGGAGTTCACGTCGATGGCGACGAGCGCTTCGGCTTGGTTGATGACGATATAGCCGCCCGATTTCAGCGTCACGACGGGCGAGTAGATCGAATCCAATTGCCGCTCGACGCCGTGCTTGGCGAAGATCGGCGTGGCGTCCTTCCACAAGTGCACGCGTTTGGCATGGCTCGGCATGAGCATGCGGACGAAATCTTTGGCTTCCTTATAGGCGCCATCGCCGTCGACGTGAATTTCATCGACGTCTTTGTCGTAGAGATCGCGGATCGCGCGCTTCACCAGCGAGCTCTCCTCGTAGATCAAAGCCGGCGCAACGCTTTTCAGCGTTTCATCGCGGATGGTTTCCCAGGCGCGCGAGAGATATTCGTAGTCGCGCTTGATCTCGGTCTTGGTGCGCTTGGCGCCTGCCGTGCGGATGATCAGGCCCTGGCCTTGCGGCACATCGAGATCGAGCGCGATCTTCTTCAAGCGCTTGCGGTCCGTCGCTTGCGTGATCTTACGCGAAATGCCGCCGCCTCGGCCGGTGTTGGGCATCAACACGCAATAGCGGCCAGCGAGAGAGAGGTAGGTCGTGAGCGCTGCGCCTTTGTTGCCGCGTTCTTCCTTGACCACCTGGATCAGCATGATCTGGCGGCGGCGGATGACCTCTTGAATCTTGTAGCGGCGCGTCAGGATGCGGCGACGGCGTTCGTCGAGCGCTTCTTCATCCTCGTCTTCGCCTTCGGATTCGGCCTCGGCCGCTGCGAGTTCGGCTTTGATTGATTCCTGATCGGCGTGCGGGATCGCGTAATAATCGGGGTGGATTTCCGAGAAGGCGAGGAAGCCGTGGCGATTGCCGCCATACTCCACAAAGGCAGCCTGCAATGACGGCTCAACGCGCGTCACCTTGGCGAGATAGATATTGCCCCTGAGCTGTCTCTTGCTGGCGACCTCGAAATCGAAATCTTCAACCGTTTTTCCGTCGAGCACCGCGACCCGGGTCTCTTCCGGGTGGGCGGCGTCGATCAGCATTGTCTTGGCCATTAAACTGGGCTCCGTGAGCGCCGGGCGCACAGGCTCTCGAACGTCCGGTCAGAACCGGGGCGAAAGCGGCGATGGGGCGCAAAGTCATGAGAAAAGATCCTGCGCGATCGCCGCCCGGGCCTTGGAGGCCTCTGGCGCTGAAATCGATCGCGGACGAGATCATAGGTTGCTCCGAGTTGACGCCGCCTAAAGAAGGCGGCGCTTACGCTCCGGCGACGGATGGCCTTCGGGTCCGAACGCGGGCGCAAGAAAGCAGCGCGCCGCAGGGCCTGGTTCGCCGATCCGCTTAGCGGGAGCGCGCTGGGCGCTCTTGGGGGAGTCCCCTGACGGCGCAGCCAACGATGACGCACCATGCATGATTTGACTTGGGATTGAAAGCGTTTGGGTCTGTTTCGGTAGCGGTATGCTGGGAGCTAGTCGGCGTCGACTGGTTCGCTGACCGAGGCGATGGTCCAAACGCCGCTCGGGCCTGGCGGGACGAGTTGGTAGGCGGCGTTCAGGCTAAGGCCCCAGCCGGGTCCCTGGAGCCCGCTTTGGTCGGGCGATGCGGCGATGACGCGCTGGAAGTCGCTGCTGATGACCGCCCCTTCGGTGGTCCGCAACTCTCCCCAGGCGTCGCGAATGGTGAGCGTTCCGTAGAAGGAGCCGAGCTCCGGGACCGGCGTGATCTGGTTGGGGTTGAACTCCATCCGCATGCTGATCAGCGGCAATTCGAGCCGGGGCCCCTGGGCGTAAGCTTGGCGGATCGCGGCCAGCCGCACGACCAAAGCTTGGGCCCGGGTCCGCTCCTGGGCCGTGATCGAAGCGCCATTGTAGCTCTCGCTGGCGCGCCGGAAGGCCCCCGCATCACCGAAACGGGGGCGGAGACGCGCGACCAGCAGATCGGCTGGGGTCGAAGCGCCGAGATTGGCGCGCCAGTTTTCGTCCATGCGGTCGAGAATGAGCGCATAGGCCGGCCCGGACGCGTAGGCGAAGGCGCGGGCATAAGCTTCGTGGCTGTCGAAATCGTCGAGGGTGCGAGCCGCGTAAAGATCGGCATTGTCGCCGGCCCCGAGTTTGACGCCGGTATAGGCGGCTAATCCCTCATTACGATCGAGCGCCGCTTCGGTAGCCGCGGCGTTTGGATAAGCCGCATGACGGGTGGCGCGGAACATCAGCGCTTCTCGCGTAGCATTTTCGCGGGCGCGGCCACGGGAACGCAGTGCGGTCGCCAAGGCCCGAAACTCCAGCCGAAGCCACACGCGGGCTCGTTCATCATCCAAATGGAGCGCATCGGCCCCCCGCTGCGCGGCAAGGCCGAGTTGGGGTTGGACCCGGTGCCAAGCTTCGTGGGCCAGTAGAACGCGGCGATCGGTTTCGTCCGCCGGCAGAGGCGCGAGCAGCATGATCCAACGC
>QBMO01000021.1:0-14172 GCA_003242075.1 Alphaproteobacteria bacterium | reverse complement strand
CGGCCGCCCCATTCGACCGCGCTGTTTGCCATCGGCGCATCGGCCGGAAGCGAGCCCCCCCAACCGGCGCCGCTATTGCGCAAGACGCCGCCGTTATCGCTTTCGCTCGCCCAAGCGCCGCGGGTGGCGGGGTCGACGATAATGGTGGGACCGCAAAGATCGACGCCCCAAAGCCGGCCGCGATCATCGGCGCAGATCTCCTGAAGCTCGCGATAGGCGCTCGAGGCCGCCATGACGTCCTGCGCCGCGGAGGGCAGGGCGAAACTGGTGAACGCGGCAAAGAGTAAGGCGCTCATAACCCGCATGCCGTAAGGTTGAGCAGGGTTCATGTTCGTACTCAAGCGGCGATGCGATGAATGGCCCCAACTGCAGTTACCGGGGCGTTCACCTTCCTTTTCAACTGGATAGTAGGCCGGCTCGGCTACTTTCCCGATCTTCATGGACGTTACCCGTCGTTCCTTCGCCCTAGCCGGTTTCACGGCCCTTGGCAGCGCCGCGCTGAGCGGACGCGCATGGGCCGACGATCCGGCCGCCGTACGCGCCGTGCTTGTGCAGGCGTCCGGGCCGTCTTCGCGGATCACGGTGGCGCTCGATCGGCTGACCACCGCTAGGACATTTTTCCTAGCTGACCCCAATCGTTTCGTCATCGATCTTGCCAACTCGCGCCTCGCTCTGCCTCAGGGCGCTACCGGCGAGGGGCCTGGTGATGGCGTGGTGCGCCGATACCGGTACGCGCCGCAGCCTGGCGGCGCTTCGCGTCTGGTGCTCGATCTCGCCGCGCCAGCAACTTTGGTGCGCCAGGAACTGGGCAGCCGCCGGTCGCCCGAATTGAGCTTTGACCTTGCCGCTACCGGCCCGATCGCACCGCCGCCGGCCGCCGTTGAGCGCCGTGGTCGTGGCGCACAGGTGCGCACGATCGTCATCGACGCCGGCCATGGCGGACGCGATCCGGGCGCGATCGGCACGACTGGCGTGCGCGAAAAGGACGTGGTTCTCGACGCCGCTTTGAAGCTGCGCCAAGCGCTCGAACATCGCGGCCGCTACCAGGTGCGCTTGACGCGCGACGCCGATCGCTTTGTCGAACACGCCGAACGCGTGCGTTTTGCGCGATCGCAGAATGCCGACCTTTTCATCTCGGTGCACGCCGATTCCCACGCCAATCCGGAAGCCGCGGGGGCTTCGGTCTACACGCTGTCCGAACGCGGCGCTGATCGCGCGCAGGGCTTGATGGGCGCGCAGAACTGGAACGTCGATCTGGGCGATGCGCCGCGTGAGGGCGTTGCGCACGACATTCTGCTCGATCTCTACCAGCGCGAAACCATCAATAATTCGGCGCTGTTCGCCCAAACTGTGATCCCGCGCATCGCCGAGGTCGCGCCGCTTTTGCGCAATACCCACCGCAATGCAGGGTTCTTCGTGCTGCTCGCGCCGGACGTGCCGGCGGTGCTGATCGAGACCGGCTTTCTGAGCAATCCGACCGATGAGCGCCGCTTGGCCGATCCATCCGCGCGCGAGCGCATGGCGGAGGCGATGGCGCGGGGCGTGGACGCCTATTTTGCTGCGCCAGCTTTGTATGCAAGCGCCTAAAATGGGTGCGATTCTTGCGTTAGGGTCAGCTACACCCCTGATGCCGCGCCGGCCATAATCGCGCCGTATTGGGGGGCGAGGCCGAGCCGATTGGTTGAAGCGCGCAAAATGCGGGGCGCAATGCGAAACGATGCTTATAGCGAGCGCGGCTGGAGCCGCCATGATCGCGAAGACGATTATCGCGAGCCGCCGCGCGGACAGTTTCCATGGCGCAAAGTGCTCATCGGTTTGGGCATCTTCATCGCCGTCGGTTTTCTGGCGGTGGTCGGCTTCATCATCGCGGCGCTGCAGGGGCTGCCGAGCCTCGAAGATCTCGAGAACTACGAACCGCCGGTGACGAGCCGCGTTCACGCCGGTGACGGCGCATTGGTGGCGGAGTTCGCGCGCGAGCAACGTGTGTTCGTGCCGATCGAGCAAATTCCCGATCACGTGAAGAACGCTTTCGTCGCGGTTGAAGACGCGCGCTTCTTCGAACACTCCGGCCTCGACTATCAGGGCTTGGCGCGCGCCGTGCTGCGCATCCCCCTCGATGTCATCCAAGGCAACCGCATTCAGGGCGCCTCGACAATCACACAACAAGTCGCCGGCAACATGCTGACCGGCCGCGCGGCTGCGTGCTCCGGCGGCATTGGCGGATTGCTCTGTGCGGTTTGGACGAAGCTGCGTGAAGGTTTGGTCGCGCAACGGATCGAGCGCGTGCTCGATAAGGATCGCATCCTCGAGCTTTATCTGAACCAGATTTATCTCGGCAACCGCGCTTATGGCGTGGCCGCTGCCTCGCTCAACTATTTCAACAAGCCGCTTTCCGAACTCACCGTGTCGGAAGCTGCTTATCTCGCCATTCTGCCGAAAGGACCGGCCAACTATCAGCTGCCGCGCAACCGCGAGCGCGCCATCGACCGGCGCAACTACGCCATCGGGCGCATGCTGGAACGCGGCTACATCAACGCCGAAGAAGCGACCGCCGCCCGCGCCGCCGATCTCGTCGTCGTGAACCGCTTGGCGGGCGACCAATACGTCGCTGCTTCGCATTTCGTCGAAGAAGTGCGCCGCCAGATTCAGTCGCAATACGGCGAAGACGCGCTCTATAATGGCGGCCTCTCGATCCGCTCCACCATCGATACGCGCTTGCAGCTGGCCGCCGCGCGCGCTTTGCGTGCTGGCCTTGAATCCTACGATCGCCGCCGCTCGTGGCGTGGGCCGATCGGGACGGGCGATGCGGCTGGCGATGTGCAAGCGCAATTGCTTGAAGCGTCCGCGCCGCCGCAGCTTTCGGGCTGGGTGCGCGCCATGGTCACGGCCGCTGGCAGCAGCGGTATCACTGTCACCGACGAAAACGGCGCAACCGGCCGTCTCAATGGCGACGATGCGACGTGGGCTGCGCAAGGTGCACGCAGCGAAGCGTCGCGTGCGCTTCGCGTTGGCGCCATCATCTATGCGACACGCAACTCCAACGGGCGCTACACGTTGCGCCAAGTTCCGGAAATTCAGGGCGCGCTTGTCGCCATGGACCCGCACACCGGCCGCGTGATGGCGATGGTGGGCGGCTATTCGTTCAACGATGCGAACGGCTTGAACCGCGCGACGCAAGCGATGCGTCAGCCCGGTTCGTCGTTCAAGCCGATCGTTTATGCAGCCGCGCTCGACTTTGGTTTGACGCCGTCGACGCTCGTCGATGACGGACCGCTCGCGATCGAAGCGGGCGACGGCACCAATTGGTCGCCGGAAAACTATTCGCGCGAATATTACGGCCCGACGACGCTGCGCCGCGGCCTGGAGTTTTCGCGTAACGCCATGACGGCGCGCGTGGCTTACGAAATGGGCCCCGAGCGCGTGCTCGAATATGGCCGCCGGCTTGGCGTTTATGGCGATGGCACGCCTGCGGTGTTTGCGCTCGCACTTGGCGCCGGCGAAACCACTTTGATGCGAATGACGACGGCCTACGGCATGTTCGTCAATGGCGGGCGCCGCATTCAGCCGATCATTATCGACCGCATCCAGGATCGCTCTGGCCGTTCTGTGTTCCGCCGCGACCAACGCGATTGCCCGGATTGCACCGCCGAATGGCGCCCGGGTCTGCGCGCGCCTGCTTTGCCGGATACGCGTCAGCAAGTGCTCGATCCGGTCACCGCCTATCAAATCGTCTCGATGAGCGAAGGCGTCGTTCAGCGCGGCACCGCGACTGTCATCGCCGATCTCGGCTTCCCGCTGGGCGGCAAGACCGGCACCACGAACGACTATAAAGACGCCTGGTTCATCGGCTTCTCGCCGGATCTCGTCGTCGGCGTCTGGGCCGGCTTCGACCAGCCGCGCGACATGGGCGAGGGCGAAACCGGCGGCCGCATCTCGGCGCCGATCTTCCGCGACTTCATGCGCGAAGCATTGCGCGACACCCAGCCGATGCCGTTCCGCATTCCCAATGGCGTGCGCCTGGTTCGCGTCGATTATCAAACCGGCCTGTTGCCGAGCGCGACGACGACGCAAACGATCCTCGAAGCGTTCCGTCCGGACACCGAACCGTCGCGCGATGTGGTCTCGTCGCCCTTCGTGTTTGGCGGCACCGATCCGATCGATCCACGCGTCCTCTCGGGCCTCGACGTCGATTACGGCGACGATCGCCAGCGCGAACGCGCGCAACGCGAACTGCAGGAAGAGCAGTCCGAGGATTTGGGCGGGCTTTATTAGGCGGGATTCGGTACTCGGGTTTCGGGGTTCGGGATTGGCGACAGCGCTTGTGTTTCGATGTGCGTCGCTTAAATCCCTTAGCGAACCGAACCCCGACAACCGAACCCCGAGTCCCGAACATGCGCGCCGATATCGCCGCCCTCGCTGAACAGATCGAATCCGCCGTCGCTTTGCTGCGGAGGCGTCTTTGACTGGGATCGCGCCCAGGTCCGATTTGACGAACTGAGCGCTCTCTCCGAGCGCCCCGATTTCTGGAACGATCCGGAAAAAGCGCAAAAGCTCATGCGCGAGCGCAACAAGCTCGAAGCGGGCATGAACAATATTCTCGCGCTCGAACGCGATCTGAATGACTCGCTCGAACTCGCCGAAATGGCCGAAGCCGAAGGCGATGCGTCGCTGGTCGAGGAAGCGTTCGCGACGCTGAAGGCCGCGCAGTCGCGCGCCGCTAAAGCCGAGCTCGAAGCGCTGCTCTCGGGCGAAGCCGACAGCAACGACGCGTATATCGAGTTCAACTCCGGCGCCGGCGGCACTGAGAGCCAGGATTGGACCGAGATGCTCTTGCGCATGTATTTGCGCTGGGCCAATGCGCGCGGCTTCAAAACGGAATTGCTCGAAGAGCAAGGCGGCGACACAGCCGGCATCAAGTCGGCGACTGTGCTCGTCAATGGCGACAATGCGTATGGTTGGCTTAAAACCGAAGCCGGCGTGCATCGCTTGGTGCGGATCAGCCCGTACGACTCGAACGCACGCCGTCACACCTCGTTTGCAAGCGTCTGGGTTTATCCAAAGGTCGACGAGTCGATCAACATCGAGATCCTCGACAAGGACGTCCGCACCGATACCTACCGCGCCTCCGGCGCCGGCGGTCAGCACATCAACAAAACCGATAGCGCCGTGCGCCTGACGCACATGCCGACCGGCATCGTTGTCGCTTGTCAGGCCGAGCGCTCGCAGCATAAAAACCGCGCAGCGGCTTGGGACATGCTGCGCGCGCGGCTCTACGAGGCGGAGTTGCAGAAACGCGAAGAGGCGGCCCAGCAGCTGGCCGACAGCAAAACCGAGATCGGTTGGGGCAGACAGATCCGGTCGTACGTCTTGCAGCCGTATCAAATGGTCAAAGACCTGCGGACAGGTGTTGAAACGTCGGATACGCAAGGCGTGCTCGACGGCGATCTCGACCCATTCATGGCGGCGTCGCTCGCTGCTAGAGTGAGCGGGGCTGGCGATAAAGCGATCGAAGATATCGATTAGAGTTCCGGTCTGGTGGGGGCCATGAGCGAAACGGTGGAAACTGCGATTGTCGAGCCCGGCGGGTGGTTGGCTGAATTTCAGCGCGGCCGCTGCGCCGGTGATACGGCTTTGACGCCCTACCAGGGCTTGCTCGCCGACGAGATCGTGCTGCCGCAATCGGCCGCCGATAATGCCGATCCTTCCGTTCTTGTCTTGGCGTCGAGTACGTGGACAGACGCGATGGTGGAGCAATTGCTCTACATCCACGGTGAGTTCGCACCGGAATCCTCGTTTAGCTTTTTCGCGCACGACTATCTCGTGCAAGCGATGGCGGGCGGACACGGTGCATATTTTGCGCGGCGCAGGAATAATGAGCTTGCGTTGAAGTGCGCGGCGCAGGGGCTGAAGAGCATGCTTGCCGATCCGCACTTGGAGATTTTCAATCTCGGCGCGCGCTTGCACCGTTTGCCGCCGCCCGGCGCGCGGAAATTGGCGGTGCAGAAGGGCTATCGCAATGTCGAGACCGCCATCCGCGATCTCGACAAACGTCTCGCCGAATTGGAAGCGCGCGAACCTCTGATGGCGCGGCACAAGACCTGGCTGAAGAGCTTGCGCAAAGTGCAGTTCGTGCCCGACGCCGAGATGACCAAGCACATGGGCCGCTTGGTGCAGCCCAACAAACTGCGTCCGCAGCGCAAAGCCGAGATGGATCGCGTGCGTGAGGAGAAGGAGCGCACCGATCCGGCGTTTCAGGCGGCGCGTGCTTTGTGCGAGATGGCGAGCCTGAAGTTTGGCGGCTTGCGCACGATGGGCGCTTCGCGCTTGCGCGAGGTGTGGCCCGAGGGGCCGGACGTGCAGGCTTTCGGCTTTCGGGTCGAAACCGATAAGGGCCCGCGCGCCGCTCTGTTTTACATCGAGGGCGCGATCTTCAAGAAGCGCCTCGCCGTGCTGATCGAGCAGGGCAATCCGCTGCCCTTGGGATCGCTCTCGCCGAGCGAGGCTGAGTACGCCGCCATTCTTTCGGGCTGAGGCGTCCACCCCCGTTGACTTTGGCGCAAACCGCCTGTTGATTGAGCGTTCAAACAACAGGCGGACGGCGATGCGGCGACTTTTGGCGGTTCTCGGATGGGCCTTTGCGCTGGTGGCGACGCCCGCCTTTGCCGCGCCGGACAATTGCTCCCGCACCGAACCCAGCGGCGAGCGGACGATGTGCCATGAGGCGGTGATCGCCGCGCCAGTCTCCGAGGTATGGGCGCTGTTTTCGACCACTGAGGGCTTGGCGTCCTGGGTCGCGCCGGTGGCGGCGATCGATCTGCGGCCGGGCGGCATGTGGGAAAGCTCGTACGACCGCGCCGCGCGTCTGGGCGACGCCGGCAATATTCGCAATCGCGTGATCGCGATCACGCCGGAGCGTTCGCTGATCATCCAGGTCGCCGGCGCGCCGCCGAACTTTCCGCACGCTGATCTCGTCGGCGAATTGGTCACCGTGATCGCGTTCGAACCGGTCGACGCTGCCAATACGCGCGTGCGTGTCACCATGCTTGGATACCGCGATGGCGAAGGGTTCGACGCGCTGTATCGCCATTTCGAGTGGGGCAATGCGTACACGCTCGATGCGCTGGCGGCGCGTGTGAGCGCGGGGCCGACGGATTGGAGCGCTGCGCAATGACGCCGCGCGAGAAGATCATTTATGCCGCGATGGAGCTGTTTGGGCTGAAGGGCTACAACTCCACATCGATCGCCGACTTGCTGTCGCGCACGCAGCTCAATTCCGGCAGCCTCTATCATGTGTTTCCGTCCAAGCAGGACGTGCTGATTGGCGTGCTCGAAGCCTATCGCGACGGCATCGAAGAGATGCTGCTTGAGCCGGCCTGGGGGCAGGTGGACGATCCGATCGAGAAAATCTTCGCGCTGCTCGGCGGCTATCGCACCATGATTGCCGAAAGCGATTGCACCTATGGCTGCCCGATCGGTTCGCTGGCGCTTGAGCTGCATGAGCCCGATCCGCAAGTGCGCGATCTGTTGGCGGTCAATTTCGAGAACTGGGCCAAGGCCGTGCAGCGCTGCCTTGAAGCGGCGGGGCCGCGTTTGCCGAAAGGCACGGACACCAACGCGCTCTCCGAGTTTGTGCTGACGGCGATGGAAGGCGGGGTGATGCAGGCGCGGACACATCGCGACGTCGCGTACTTCGATCGCACGGTCGAGCAATTGCGGGCGCATTTTGCGTTGCTGGAGCAGGCCGCCAAGCAAGCGGCGTGAAGCGGGAGGGCGGCAATGGACATCAATTGGATCGCGGTGGTCGCGGCGGCGGCGAGTTCGTTTTTGCTGGGCGGGCTTTGGTATTCGGCCTTGTTCGCCAAGCCCTGGATGCAGGCGGCAGGGCTGACTGAGGCGCAAGCCCGAAGCGGCAATCCAGCGATCATCTTTGGCGGCTCGTTCGTGCTGGCGCTGATCGCGTCGGCATCGTTTGCGGTGTTTCTCGGGCCTGATCTCGATGCGGCGACGGGCGCGCTTTATGGTTTCACGGCTGGGCTTTGCTGGGTGAGCGCATCGTTTGGGATCAACTATCTGTTCGAGCGCAAGAGCCTCCAACTGTTTCTGATCAATGGCGGCTATCACACGCTGCAATTCACATTGATCGGCGCGATCCTGGGCGCGTTTTGATGCGTGCTTTCGTGTTGGCGTTGGCGCTCGCATCGTGCGCTGCGCCGGCGCCAGTTGATCCGATGGCGCCGCTGCAGCCGCTGCTCGGTTGTTGGCGCGGGACGTTCGAGGGGCAGCCGAACATTTATGACGAGCGCTGCTTTGAGCGGCTCGGCGCACATGTTGTCGATGTGCATACGGTGCAACCGACGACGTATTCCGGCGAGACGACTTATCATTGGGATGAGGCGCAGCATGAGATCGTGTGGGCCTATGCGGCTAGCGATGGCGGGCGCAGCAATGGCGTGATGACGCCGGAGGCGGGGCGGCTGTTGTTTCCGCCGCATGCGTATCGCGGCGCGGATGGTAGTGAGCAGCGTCTCCGCTCGGTCTGGACGATTGAGGGCGAGCGCTTCAGCACGGTGTCGGAGCGGTTCGAGAATGGCGCATGGGTTGCGTTGATGCGCATCGATTACGAGCGCGCATCTGAGAGCGAGTGACGAGCGAGCGCGCGCGTCAGCTTGAATCGAAGACTGGCTTGGTTTGACCGCAGAAAACGCGAAGCGTTGCGAAAATCTCTTCGCCGATGCGCGGCGCCAGTTGAGCGGGTGCGTTGAGCAGCGTGGCGATGATGCGCGGCGCGGCGTGGAGTCGGCGGGCTAGCCGGCGCGCGAAGGGTGCGGGATCGTTGTGAACGCGCAGCAGCGCTTCGAAGCGCTCGGCTAACGGCCAGGCGGAGTGGAAGGTTGTCGGCGCGAGGGATTGAGGCCGGCGTGGCGCCGTGAGCGTCGAGAGTCTCTTGCCGGCTGGAAGCCGGCGGTCGTCGGCGCATAGCCGAAAACTCACGCGCCATTCTTCGGGTTTGTCGGCTTCGA
Source organism: Alphaproteobacteria bacterium (assembly GCA_003242075.1). Taxonomy (GTDB): domain Bacteria; phylum Pseudomonadota; class Alphaproteobacteria; order Caulobacterales; family Aquidulcibacteraceae; genus Vitreimonas. Next base: position 5,152 of record QBMO01000021.1, on the reverse strand, counting down.
AGCTCATCTCGCGGCTTTGGCGTTGGGCGTGCGCGCGTTTCGCGCTGCTCGCCGCGCCGCGCGGATGGGCGCTGGCTTCGATGAACAGAAGGTGGCGCATCAGCGCTTCGGCGCAGTGCAGCCAGTTGAGGATCAAGCGATAGGTGGGGCCGGTGATGGTGTGCCGTGCCGCCAGTTCTTCGGGCGCGCCGAAGAGATTGAACAGCGTGCGGAGGAGGGCGCCGGCGGCGCGCCATAGCTCAAGCGGCGCTTTGCGATGATCTTGGGGCAATGACATGGAGCGGCAGTATAAAGCCGCTGCGAACCCGGTCGGATTGGCGGCGCTCTATCCCCGCATCCCGAGTCAGTGGCTCAACGCCCACCAAAACCAAGCGAGCGTCACCACCACCCAGGCAGCCGCTAGCAAAGCCGGTATCCAGTAAGGAGGCGGCCCCCGCCGCTTGTTGTCGCCCATGCGGTAAAAATGACGTCGGCTCGCGACAGGCGCTATAATATTTGACGCAAGTACTGCACTGGATTGACCAAGAAAAAAGCCCCGGCGCGAGGCCGGGGCTTTTGAGTTTTGTATTCCAACCCAAAACGAAAAATCAGTTCGACGTGCCCGTGACGATCACGCCCGAGACCATGCGGTCATCGTTGCTCGGCTCGCCGAAGACGGAGCCGCCGAAAGAGGTTTGCTGCGCGGGACGCTCAGGCGTTTGCACGATTTGCGGCGCAGCTGGCGTGCCCGGGCCCGATTGCGACAACGGATCTTGCAGATAGCGGCACTGGCCTTCGAACACGGCGCCCATCTCGACGGAGAGCGATTGGTGGACGATGTCGCCTAGCACATGCGCGTTGCGCGCGAGCATGACCTTGCGGGCGCGGACCGAGCCTTCGACGCGGCCGTGCACGGTCACGCTTTCGGAGACCATGTCGCCCTTGATCATGCCGGTGTCGCCAACGGTGACGGAGCCGCCGCGAACGTTGCCTTCGATCTCGCCATCAACTTGCAGCTCTGCGCCATCGGCTTCGATCGTGCCGGTGATCTTCACGCCATTGGCGATGATCGACGCGATGCCGCTGCGGCTCGGGGCGGAACGACGTTGGATGGTTGGATCAGGCAAAGCAGGCACGCTCGAATCTGTTGGTCTACCCTTGTTCGTGAACATGCCGGCCTGCCCTCAAGAAATTCACAGGATCAACCGCCCTGCCGCGGAACCACACTTCGTAGTGAAGGTGGGTTGCAGTGCTTCGCCCCGTAGACCCCATCGAGCCGACGCGTTGACCAATGGCGACGCGATCACCGCGTTGCACTTGGATATCGCGCAAGTGTGCGTACCGAGTCTTAAAGCCGTGGCCGTGATCGATCTCGACCACATTGCCATAGCCTGAACGCACGCCGGCATAGGAAACGGTGCCCGGGGAGGTGGCGACGACCGGCGCGCGCTCGAAGGCGGCGAGGTCGAGACCGGCGTGGAAGGTGGGACGGCCGTTGAACGGATCGATCCGTTGGCCGTAGCCTGAGGTGGTCCGGTAATCGACGGCGACCGGGGCGGCCAGCGGCGTCGCGCCGGCAATGGCGCCCAGGCGGCGGGACTCACCGATGCGGGCCGCGACCTGGGCGACGCGCTGGGCGAAGGCCGGGTTCAGGCCGCTGTCGCGCAGATAAGCGACGAAATCTTGCGGCACGAGCGGGCCGCCTTGGCCGTCGCTCTCAGTGCCTTCGAGGTTGGCCATCGAGACGCCGGTGAGGCGCAGGACGCCGCGGGTCTGCTCGGAGCGCTCAACGACCTGGTCTTCCAGCTCGGCGAGGGTTTGCTCCTGGTCGGTCTCGAGGCGCTCGCCGCGGGCGCGGAAGCCGACGGTTTGGACCTGATAGGACTCAGAGGTGATGGCGCGGGATTGGCGGGCTTCGGCTTCATCGACCGAGGCGGCCATGATGATGCGGGCGCCGTCACGCTCGATCGGGCGAGAGGCCGCGAGCTGGAGGCCGGAGCCGCCGGCATATTCCAACAGCGAGCGGAGCACTTCGTGGCGGCTCTCGAACTCAGCGGTGGCGCGGTCGAACTGGCGGGAGCGCTCGTCGAGCTGGGCCTGGGCGGCCTCGGCTTGGGCGCGGGACTCGTTGAGCCAACGGTCATACTTGGCGCGTTCGCGCTCAATTTCGGCGTTGGAGGCCGTGGCTTGCGGGCCTTCGAGGATGGTGTTGGTGGTGGCGTAAACGCACCAGCCGGCGATGCCGACGGCGCTCAGGGCCAAAAGGGCTTGCTTACCGGGAGATAAAGAAACGTAGCGAACGGTGCCGCCGCTACGATGGTAAATCTGTCGTTCTGGAAACATGCGGTCGAAAAACGCCCGCGCTCGTGATCCGAACTGGCTCATGGTCCGCCGCCACCCACTAACTTCAGCACCAAAAAATGTCGTTTAGCCCCGCCGGAACCAACCAAACCCGAAACCCTCCCGAATTGCAACAGTGCCTAGGCGCCGTTTACAGGAATTTCAGGGTTGTTAACGATTAGACTGCGAAAACCACGCCAAATCTGCGCCTATTAAGTAAAAAGCGCCTATTTATCCGGCTTGGCGTTAACTTCTTTCAAGACGTCTTCCACATGTCCTGGCACGCGCACCTTGCGCCAAACGCGCTTAATGCGGCCGGCGGCGTCGATCAGGAAGGTCGAGCGCTCGATGCCCATGAACTTGCGTCCGTAGAGGCTCTTCTCGGTCCAGACGCCGTAGCGTTCGCAGACTTTGCCGTCCTCGTCTGACGCAAGCGTGACCGTGAGGCCATGTTTAGCCGCGAACTTGTCATGCTTTACGACGCTATCGCGGGATACGCCGACGATCGTGGCCTTCGCTTTTGCGAAGGCCTTCGCCTTTTCAGTGAAGCTTAGGGCTTCTTGCGTACAACCAGGTGTGTCGTCTTTAGGATAAAAATAAAGCACGACCTGCTGGCCCTTTAAGCCCGCTAAGCTAACGCGCCCGCCCCCGGCCGTTGGTAAATCAAAGGGGGGTGCGGGGTCGCCAGGTTTGAGTTCTTTCGCCAAGTCCGGCCTCCCAATGGCAATGACGGGGGGCGCCGGCCAAAGGGCCGTCCGCCGCTCCGCCCACTGCGCGAGCGCTGGGGCTTTGCTTTGCTATGAATTGGCTTCCCGCGCTAGATATCGCGGCGGGGCGTTGGAGCTGTGCGGATGATACGCCGCTCGACGCTAATTGCTGTCGAGATCTTGCTCGCGCTGGTCGCCGCCCTGGCGATCGGTGTCGGCATTGCGTGGTGGCGGCTGAGCCAAGGCCCGATCGAACTCAACGCCATGCGCGAACACGTGCAGTCCGAGCTTTCGGCCGCACGCGGCGGGCGGCCGGTCGGCATCGAGGGCGTGCAGCTGGCCTGGAGCAGCAACGGGCTCGAATTGCTGGCTGTCGGCATCACCATCGAGGATGGACGCGGCGGCGTGCTCTCGGAGCTCGAGCGGGCGCGCATCGAGCTCAATGTGCTGCCGCTCTTTATCGGACGCATCTCGCTGCGGCGGGCGGAGTTCACCGGCGGGGCGATGACGTTCACGCGCAAGGTGAACGGCGCCCTCCATATCGCCTTCGGCCCCGAAGGCGCGCCGGCCGACATCATCATCGATCCGCCGCCGCCGAGCGAGACGCTCGAAGAGCGTGTCGCGCGGGTGCTCGACAGCATGGAGGCGGCGTTCCGGCCGGTCGGCCCGGGCGGCGGCTTGCGCGAGGTTAGCGTGCGCGGCGCCAATCTGCTCATCATCAACGATGGCGGCGGGCGCTGGACGGCTGACGCCGCCAATTTCGATCTGGCCCGCCGTGGCCGCACGCTGACGCTGGCGGCTGTTGCGCGCTTGGAAGGCGCTGACGGTATGGCGCCGGCCAGCCTGCGCATCACCACGGACACGCGCTTCCGCAGCGCCGTCATCGAATTCGGGGCCGAGAACGTGCGGCCGCGCGCTGTCTTCTCGCAAGACGCGCTCGGGCCGTTCGGCGGCTTGGACGCGCCGATGACCGCGACAATCTCAATCGGGCTCGACCGCAATGTCGGCGTCAATCGCTTCGAAGGCGATGTCGCGTTCGGCGCGGGCTCAGCGGCGATGGGCGACGGCCGCTTCGATCTCGAGGGCGGACGCCTGCACGGGCGCTACGACATCGATAGCGACGAGTTGATCATCGATGAAATCGCGTTCGCTGGGGATCGCACCCGCATCGACGGCGAAGTTCGCATCCGCGACGTCTCGCGCATCATCCGCGCCGCGCCGGATCAGCCGGCGGCGTTCGACATTTCCCTGCCGGCGATGCGTCTTGCGATGCCGGGCACGTTCTCCGAGCCGGTGTCGTTCTCGAACGTGCGTCTCGTCGGCTCGATCGTCAGCGCCGAGCCCAGCATCCGCTTTACGCAACTTACGGCGCAAACCGGCGAAGGCGTGCTGCACGCGACGGGGCGTCTCTATTGGGCGGCGGCTGGCGTGGGCGAAGATCGCCGCATGCGCACAGGGCTCGAACTTGAAGGCCGCGTCGATGGCGCGGTCGATGCGCGCGTCATCACGCAAGTTTGGCCGATGGGCGTGGGTGAGAGCGCGCGCGAGTTTCTGGCGCGATCAGTTCAGGGCGGACGTGTGACCGACATCGTCGCCAGACTGGACATTCGTCCGTCCGACCGCGTTGCCGAGGCCTGGCGGAACGAGGCGGTGGATGTGCGCTTCAACGTGGCGAGCGCGTCGATGCAGTTCGTCTCGACCATGTCGCCGGTGGTGAACGCGCGCGGGTCGGGCATTCTGCGCGGCAACAGTTTTGAGATGACGGTGCCGGAGGCGAGCATTCACGGCCTCGCCATCACCAATGGCCGCGTCGAGATTCCGCAATTCAAGCCGCGCGGCGCGATGGCCACAATCAGCGCGCGCGTCGATGGCAGCGCCCGCAACGTGCTGGAAATTTTGGCGCAAGAGCCGATTGGTCTAGGCGAACGCATGCCCGTCGATGCCGCCACCGCAACCGGGCGCGCCAACGTCGCTCTGCGCATCCAGCGGCCGATGGTGCGCGAGGCGCCATTCGAGGCGTGGCGTTTCTCAGTCGATGGCACGATCCGCGACTTTACCGGCAACATGACAGACCGGCGCATCTCGCTCTCCCAGGGCCAACTCACGGTGCGCGGCGATCAGCGCGC
>QBMO01000020.1:25902-35846 GCA_003242075.1 Alphaproteobacteria bacterium | reverse complement strand
TGGCCTGATCGAGCCGGTCAGCGAGGCGGAGGCCGACGCCTATTTTCAAAGCCGCGACCGCGGCGCGCGGCTGGGCGCCTGGGCCAGCGACCAGTCGCGGCCGTTGCCGGACAGGTTGGCGCTCGAAAAACGGATTGCCGAGTTCGCACTGAAATATGGCGTCGGCGAAGTGCCGCGCCCGCCACATTGGTGCGGCTGGCGCATCGCGCCGCTGGCGATCGAGTTTTGGCGCGACCGCCCGTTTCGTTTGCACGACCGGCTGACCTTCACGCGCGACGCCGTCGGTGCGCCGTGGAGCAAAGCGCGGCTCTATCCCTAGTTTACGCGCACACTCTGCGGCGTTCGGGTTTCGACCACGATCCGCCAGGCGCCGTCCTCTCGCCTCCAGACGCGCACGGCTTGGCCATCGCTGATCCGCACTTGGCCGATTTCGCTGGCGGCGTGGATTTCGCTGTAGCCGCCGGCGGAATAGGCGAGCCCATCGGTCGCGGCGACTTGAGTCACGCTGGCATGCTCCACGGTCAGACGGGCGCTCGGGTCGGCGGCCATGGCCTCGTAGTAGCGGCGAATGTCGCCAGGGTTCATCCATTGGCCGTTCGGGCTGATCATCATGGCGCTCGAATGGTAGAGCGCCATCACGCGCTCCACGTCGCGCGCGGCGCTTGCTTCATTGAATTGGCTTTCGGCCGCAATGATCGCTTCTGCGTCGGGGCCGAAACTAACCGGCCCCTGCGGCTCGCGCGCGCAACCGGCGATCCACACACATGCCGCAACCGCTAAAACCCGCCACTGCATCGCGTCCTCCTGAGCGTCCACACCATAGCCGCCATGTTTACGCTTTGGGTAAGCCGAATCGCGGGACAGTGGACGCAGGGAGGCAGCTTTGCGCGTTATCGACATCGCCGTAGCGGCACTGGCCTTACGCGCCGCGCCGCCGAGCGCGCCCAAGCACGAGCGGCGGCTGGTTCCCGCCGTGGACGAGCCCAATGAGGGCACGCTCAATCGCAACGCCTTGCCGCTCAGGCTCACCGCGCTGATCGCTTCGCTCTGGCCGCCGGCGCGTCAGTGCGTGGTGCGCCCGATCTATCAGGAACTGGCCGCGCCCGCTGAATTCGGCCGCGCGCTGCAGGTGACCTGGCGTCCCATCGCCAGCGAGGATGCGCGCGCCTTGCAGGCTCGCCTCGAAGCGGCCTTTCCGCCGACGGAAACCGTGTCTCAGGTCCGCAGCGCCAACGCCGCCTGATCGGCTGCGCTGACGCGGCATTTGCCGCGCCTCACAATCTCCGCTTAACTCGGCCCCAACGAGATAAATCGGGAGGCGCGCGTGCTTGGGCTAATGCAGGAATGGCCGTTGACGGTCGATCGGATACTCGATCACGCAGCGAAGAATTTTTCCCACCGCGAAGTGGTGACGCGCAATGTCGAGAGCGGGCAACTCACGCGCACCACCTATGAGGCGATCTGGAAGCGCGCCAAGCAGGTGACCAACGCGCTGCAGGGCCATGACGTGCGGCTCGGCGATCGGGTGGCGACGCTGGCCTGGAACACCGAGCGCCACATGGAAGTCTGGTACGGCGCCATGGGCATGGGCGCTGTTCTGCACACGGTGAACCCGCGCCTCTTTCCCGAACAGATCGCCTGGATCATCAATCACGCCGAAGACCAAATATTGTTCTTCGACACCACCTTCGCGCCGATCGTCGATAAAATCGCGCCGCTTCTGACGACAGTGAAAACCTATGTCTCGCTGACCGATCGCGAGCATGCGCCCAAGCTCAATTCAACCCACGTCGTCGCGTTCGAGGATTTCATCGCCGGCCAGCCATATGACGCGCGCTGGGGCGGGTTCGATGAAAACACCGCCTGCGGCCTCTGCTATACGTCAGGCACAACCGGCGATCCCAAGGGCGTGCTCTACTCGCACCGCTCCAATGTCATCCATGCCATGGCCGCGAATCAGACCGATTGCTTCGGGGCCGGCGCCAACGATGTCGTGCTGCCGGTCGTGCCGATGTTCCACGCCAATGCGTGGGCGATCGCCTTCGTCGCGCCGATGTGCGGCGCAAAGCTGGTGATGCCGGGCGCCAAGCTCGACGGGCAGAGCGTCTATGAATTGCTCGAAGGCGAGAAGGTGACGTTCACCGCCGCTGTGCCGACGGTATGGCTGATGCTGCTGAACTACATGCAGGAAAACAAGCTGAAGCTCTCGACACTGAAGCGCGTCGCCATTGGCGGCTCGGCCGTGCCGGAGCGCGTGCTGCGTGCGTTCGAGCAAGATTACGGCGTCGAGGTCATCCATGCCTGGGGCATGACCGAGATGAGCCCGATCGGCACCATCGGCAAACTGCTCCCCGAGCACTATGCCGGCGACGAAGAAACCCAGATCAAAGCCAAGCTCAAGCAAGGCCGGGCGCTGTTCACCGTCGATATGAAGATTGTCGATGATGAGGGCCGCGAGAAGCCGCATGACGGCAAGGCGTTCGGGCGCCTGCTGGTGCGTGGCCCGGCCGTGGCGCGCTCCTATTTCAAGAATGCCGGCGCGAAGAATGAACGCGGCGAGTGCCTGGAGGCTTGCGGTTTCTTCGATACTGGCGACGTCGCCACGCTCGATGAACTCGGCATCATGCAGATCACCGACCGCGCCAAGGACGTGATCAAATCCGGCGGCGAGTGGATCAGCTCGATCGATATCGAAAACATCGCCGTCGGCGCCGAAGGCGTGGCCAATGCGGCGGTCATCGGCGTGGCGCATCCAAAGTGGGACGAGCGGCCGCTGCTCATCATCGAGCCCAAGCCGGGCGCGCAGCCGACGAAGGAGCAATTGCTCGCTTATCTCGACGGCAAAATCGCCAAATGGTGGATGCCGGACGACGTGGTGCTGACAGAAAAAATCCCGCTCGGCGCCACCGGCAAGATCAACAAATTGGCGCTGCGCGAAACGTTCAAGGACTACCGGCTGCCGAGCACGCAAGCGGCGGAATAGCAGTCTTGCGGAGTGGAAGTGAGAACGAGCCATGGCGCGCAGTCAGTCGCGCTTTTTCGTGATTACTAGTAACAGCGCTGCAACCGCAGCGACCATTCCGCATGCAGCAGATATTGCTTCTAGAATTTGGATCAATTTCATCTCCTGCGCGCGCAAAATGCGTCCGCAAGAGGATTGAGAGAGCATGCACCCGAAGGGGATATCGTCAACATCGCAGGTTCTGACTGCGTTCCGGAACTGCCGTTGAAAGCAAAACAGAATCCCCGGCCAATGTGAGCAACAGTTATAGGACTCTGTTGGTAACTGCCGGCCGAATGCCCTCGCTTCTTGGCCCTATTGTACGCGGAACCGCTCGCGGCGAGCGGCGTTCATTGCTCCAAACGACCGCAGACTCTGAGGTACTTCCCCCCGTCCACACCCTCATGGACTAGGTCGCCGCCAATAAGCGGCCCGGGCCTCGCCTGGGCCGCTTTCGTGTCTGCGGGTTTTTCGTTCCCTCCCTGCCAGGGGAGGGTGTCGCAAAGCTCGCTTTGCGACGTGCGGGGCGGCAGCACCGCAATCAGCAAACATTTGCGCCGTCATCCCACCCGTCAGCTTGCGCTTCGCACAAGCTGACACCCTCGCTTTTCAAGGGAGAGGTCGCGGTTGGGCTAATCTTTCAGCGCGTACAGACTATCGACGCACGGCGGGCCGCCCATGCACTCGACGCGGCCCAATTGCACCAGCCGGATCATGTGCGCGAGCACGGAGTGGCAGGCGGCCGGATGCAGACGTTTATCGACGTCGGCATAGATCACGCTGACCATATCCTTGATCGATGTCTTGCCGGCCCGCATCTGCGCGATGATCTGCGCTTCGCGCTCGCGTCGGTGATCGATAAAGGCCTGCACGAACGGGCGCACGTCGGTGACGGGGGGGCCGTGCGTCGGCCAGAGCGTGGTGAAATCGCGGTCGCGGACTTTTTCGAGGCTCTCGAAATAGGCGGTCATGTCGCCATCCGGCGGGCCGATCACGGTGGTTGACCAGCCCATGATGTGGTCGCCGGGGAAGAGCGCATTCTCTTCGACCAGCGCATAGGCCATGTGATTGGTCGTGTGCCCCGGCGTGAACACCGCCTCAATGGTCCAGCCTGGTCCGGTGAAGCGATCGCCGTCGCTGACATTGATATCCGGCTGGAAGAGATGATCGTCCGACGCTTCCAGCCGCAGCGTGTCGCAATCGCTCGGCTTTGGCGGGATGGTGCTCGAATAGACCTTGGCGCCGGTGTGCGCCGCCAAAGGATGCGCAGCCGGGCTGTGATCCATGTGGCGGTGGGTGACGAGAATGTGCGTGACGCGCTCGCCTTCGACCGCGCGCAGCAGCGCCTCGATATGCGCCTCGTCGTCGGGGCCGGGGTCGATGATCGCCACGTCGCCGTGGCCGATAATGTAAACGCCCGTGCCTCTGAAGGTGAACGGCCCCGGATTGTTCGCCACTAGCCGCCGGATCAGCGGGCTAACGGCTTGTGCTTCCTCATAGACAAAGTCCATGTCGCGCACGAACGGGATTTTATACGCCATCTCTTCGCTGCCCTTAGGCGCGTGGCCCGCGCACGAAGGTGCGGAACGCCTGCGCCATCATGCACGTGGCGATGATCTTGTCGGGGAGGTTCAAGCCGATGGGCGGGCCCATGTCGGTCTTGTTGGCGTCGACGATATGCAGCGAACCGTCGGTCCGTTCGCGCAACACGTCCACGCCGCCCCAATCCAAGCCAATCTCCCGCGTGAACGCGCTGATCTGCTCAAGCTCGGCCGGAGAAAAGACGTCTTCCGGTCGCGCCAATTGCACATCGGTGTTCGTATTGAGGAAGCGCTTGGTTACTTGCCGGCGTTTCAAGAACACGCACACGGCTTTGCCGCCGACCGTGCAGGTGCGTAGATCCTCGACCAGGTCCGGATTGGACGCCATGCGGTTATCGATCACGCGCTGATAGACGCGCCCCGGAATGGGCTGCGTCGGGCACTGCACGATGCGCCCATCATGGGCTGCGTTAATCTCCGATTTCTCCACCGCAGGTCCGACATGCGTGGTCGGGTCGATCGCGAGCGGCCGGCCGAACGCCGCGGCGCTGGCGCGCGAGACGTTCGTCTTTGAAACATCGCGCGCCCCGAAATTCACCAATTTCGCGCCCGCCTTGATCCGCGTGGGCGGATCGTTGGGGCTGTAAGTGGCGTCCTCGAACTGCATCACCACGTCGGCCAGCGCTGCATCCTTTACGTATTTGGCGCCGGCTGCGCGCGACACGGCCCAGATCAAATACCAAGGCCGCGCACGCTCGGGCGAAAACGTAATGGTGAAATGCGGCGTCGCCGGCTCGATGCGCTGGGCTGAAAAGAAGTAGGCGAACCACGCGTAAACTTGCTTGATCACCGATGGTGAATAGGGGACGCGTGCGCCGGTCTTGCGCACGGTCAGGCCCGTCAGCCCGAACTCAAAGTCCTTGAGCCAGACCTTGCCGGAGGTCTGAAACACGCGAGGCGTTACATCGGTCATCGGTTCAGACCGGCCCGAGGCTTGCTTTGAGGGGCGCCATGGACGCCGCCTTCAACATTTGTCTGTTCGCGTTGGATCGCGTGCGCACGGTGCTTGTCGCCCTGTCCCTGATCGTCTTGCTAAAGACGGCTTGGCTACTGCTGACGCCTGTCGGCTAGGATTTCGGCGCTAAAGTGTCCAAGGCCCCCCGAGCCCCAGCCAGATCGTAACCTGCCTTTGAAGCCAAGGCGATTATTTCGTCTGGGGTGCGGCTACCGGTGAGGGCCTCAGCAAGGGCCCAGGCCATAATCGACCGCTTGCCGGTCCGGCAATAGGCCAAAACAGGACCGTTCGTCTCAGCCAGCAGTTGAGCTGTCTCAGCGACCACGCCAGGCGGGGTCTGGCCGGTATAGGGCAGGGACACGAACTTCAGCCCAGCCGCCTCGGCTGCGGCCTTCAGGTCAGCGTGGGTCGGCTGGCCCGCGTCTTCGCCGTCGGGCCGGTTGACGACGATGGTGCGGAAGCCGGCCCCCGCGGCGCGCGCGACGTCTTCGATGCTGATCTGAGCGGCGACTGAAAAGTCGGCCGTGACGCTGTGGAACTCTGACATGATGAGCCCACGTTGACATGCCTTGCCGAGGAAGCAAGGTTGCGCGCGATTTGGCCGCTGCGTCGGCGCCACGGAATACGCACGAATGTTAGCTCTCGCCGTTCGGCGCATCCTCGTCGCAATTCCAACTTTGCTCGCGATCGTTGCGGCTGCGTTTCTTCTGATGAAGGCCGCGCCGGGCGGGCCGTTCACGCTGGAGCGCCAGCTGCCGCCTGAAATCGAACAGCGCATGCAAGCCAAGTTCGGTCTCGATCTACCAGTGGGCGAACAGCTCGCCCGTTACATCTTTGGTTCGGACGAAGGCGGCGGATTGATACGCGGCGATTTCGGTCCGTCGATGACCTACAAGGATAAGAACGTCATCGAGATCATCGCCGAAGGCGCCCCAACCAGCGCGCTGCTCGGTTTGGGCGCGATGGCGTTGGCGCTGCTGGTCGGCGGCGGCCTCGGCGTGATGGCCGCGCTTAGGCAAAATAAGATTCAAGATTACGCCGTCATGGCGCTCGCGATTGCCGGGGTGTGTTTGCCGCCACTGGTTGTCGGGCCTGTGATGCAGCTGCTGTTTGGCGTGCAGCTCGGCTGGTTTCCAAGCCAAGGCCTTTACCGCGACGAATTCGGCCTCGCTTACCTCATTCTGCCGATCGTGACTTTGTCGCTGCCGTTGATCGCCATCGTCTCGCGCCTGATGCGCGCCTCGATGATTGAAGCGATGCGCTCCAACGCCATCCGCACCGCCCGCGCCAAGGGCTTGCCAGAGGCGCAAGTGATCTGGCGCCATGCGCTGCCGATCGCGATTTTGCCGGTAGTTTCCTATGTCGGCCCGGCGCTTGCGGGCGTCATGGCCGGCTCGTTCGTGATCGAGACGGTTTACCAGCTGCCTGGTATCGGCAAGCAATTCGTCTACGCCGCCCAGCAGCGCGACTACACGCTCGTGATGGGCGTGGTGCTGATCTATTCGTTCCTGATCATCCTGATGAACCTCGCCGCGGACCTGATGTACCGCGTGCTCGACCCGCGGACGCGCACGGCATGACCGACATTCTTCTCGACGACGTTCCCGTATCGAAGGGCATTCGCGGCCGCTCCCTGTGGGAGGATGCGCGCCGGCGCCTGATGCGCAATCCGGCGGCGGTGGTGAGCCTCTACGTGGTCGCCATTCTCGTTCTGATTGCCGCCTTCGGCCCGATGCTCTGGGTCCACAAGATCGACGACATCTTCCGCGACAGCGTCGGCATCGGCCCGACCACAGCCAACTGGCACCTTCTCGGCACTGACACCGAAGGCCGCGACATGGTCGCGCGCTTGATCTTTGGCCTGCGCATCTCGCTGCTCGTCGGCCTCGCTGCGACCGTCGTGGCGCTCACTATTGGTGTCACCTGGGGCGCCGTCGCGGGCTTCTTCGGCGGCATCGTCGACGACGTGATGATGCGCATTGTCGATGTGCTCTACGCCATCCCGTTCGTGTTTTTCGTCATCGTTCTTATGACCGTGGTGAACACGCCCGATCCGGTCGTGAAGCTGATGTGGATTTTCGCCGCCATCGGCGCGGTCGAGTGGCTGACCATGGCGCGTATCGTTCGCGGCCAGACGATTTCGCTGCGGCGCAAGGAATTCGTCGAAGCGGCGCGCGCTTCAGGCGCAAAGCCCATGGAAATCGTCTTCCGCCATATCGTGCCGAACGTGCTGGGGCCGGTCGTGGTGTTCGCAACTTTGAATATCCCGGTAATCATCCTGGCCGAGAGCTTTCTGTCGTTCATCGGCTTGGGCGTGCAGGAGCCGCTGACCTCGCTCGGCCGGCTGATTTCCGACGGCTCGCGCCAAATGATCCAGGCGCCCTGGATGCTGTTTGCGCCGGCCGTCACCATGCTCGTCACGCTGCTGGCGCTCAACTTCCTGGGCGACGGCCTGCGCGACGCGCTCGATCCGAAGGAGAGGTAAGATGCCGATCTCCACCAACCGCCGTACACTGCTGACAGGCGCTGCCGGCCTCGGCGCCGCCGCTTCGCTTGGCGCTTGCGCCAATGCCCGCGTCGTCGGCTTCGACAAGTCACGCAAGTCGCTCGACATCGCCAACTCGTCCGAGCCGCTATCGCTCGATCCCCACAAAGCCACCGGCTCGTGGGAGAACAACATTATCGGCAACATGTTCATTGGTCTCACCACCGAGGACGCGAATTCGGAGCCGATCCCTGGCATGGCCGAACGCTGGGAAGTCAGTGAAGATCTTCTGACATGGACATTCTACCTGCGCCGCGCCTCCTGGTCCGACGGCGAAGCCTGCGACGCGCACGATTTCGCCTTCGCCATGCGGCGCATCCTCTCGCCGGAGACGCTGTCTCAATACGCGTCGTTCCTCTACCCGATCAAAAATGCCGAGCTGATCCACAATCCGCCGGAAGGCACGACCGCACTGTCGCCAGATGAACTCGGCGTCACCGCGATCGACGATCTGACTCTCGAAATCCGCCTCGAGCACCCGGCGCCGTACTTGCCACAGCTTCTGAAGCACTACACCGCGTACCCGATCCCGAAACATGTGTACGAGCGTGTCGGCGATGAGTGGGTGAAGCCGGCCAATATTCAGGTCAACGGGCCTTACAAGCTGACGCGCTGGTGGTCGAACTACATTATCCACCTCGAAAAGAACCCACGTTTTTACGACACCGAGAACGTCGAACTCGAGCACCTCTATTTCTATCCGCAGAACGACGTGCAGGCTGCCGCGCGGCGCGTGTTGAGCGGCGAAGCAGGGTGGGCGACGCGCTTTCCGTCGAACCAAGTCGAAGTGCTGCGCCGCGATTTGCCAGGTTATGTGCGCGTGTCGCCGTATCTCACGGTGAACTATTTCTCGTTCAACATGACGCGTCCGCCGTTCAACGACGCGCGCGTACGCCAAGCCATCTCGATGGCGTACGATCGCGATTTCGTCGCCAGCCAAATTTACCGCACCGGCGAGCAACCAGCGTACAAGTTCATCCCGCCAGGCGTTTATAATTACGCGACAACGGCGCGTTATCCCTGGGCAGGTCAGCCCCTGGAAGAGCGCAAGCGCGAAGCCGAGCGGCTGCTGCGCGAAGCGGGCTACGGCCCCAACAATCCGCTGCGCTTCGCCTTCTCGCACCGCAACACCAGCGACAATCCGCGCGTCGCAGTCGTGGCGCAAAACGATTGGAACGCGATTGCGCCGTGGGTGACGGTGGAGCTGCGCGGTGTCGAGAACCAGGTTCACTACGCCAATCTGCGCGCCAAGAATTTCGATTGCGGCGACGGCGGCTGGATCGGCGATTACAACGACGCCAAAAACTTTCTCTATCTGTTCGAAAGCCGAACCGGCGCGCAGAATTACCCGGGTTACAACAACCCGATTTACGACCAGCTGATCCGTGATTCAGATGTCGAGCGTGACGACGCGCGTCGCGCGCAACTCATGCTGCAAGCCGAAGAGCTGCTGCTGCGTGAAGCGCCGATCTGCTGCAGCGTCTTCATCAACTCGACCAATCTCGTCCACCCGGACATTTCCGGCTACGAGGACAATATCGAAGACATCCACCGCGCGCGGTGGTTTGGCATTCGGGCCTAGAACGGCCCGCCAGCCTCTTCGCTGCCAATCGCTTTGACCGCGAACGCGTAGTCGTGCGCCAGTTCACGCAGGAACTCGAAACGGCCAGCGCTGCCGGCATGACCCGCGCCCATGTTCATCTTCAAGAGGATGGGCCGCCCGCTTGTCGTATGCGGGCGCAGCTTCGCCGCCCATTTCGCCGGCTCCCAGTAGGTGACGCGCGGATCGGTGAGACCGCCGGTGGAGAGGATCGCTGGATAGGGCTTTGCGTCGATATTTGT
>QBMO01000020.1:25231-25892 GCA_003242075.1 Alphaproteobacteria bacterium | reverse complement strand
AGTAGGAGGCGATGTAGTCGTAGGCTTCCGTGTCTTCCAACGGATTGCCCCATTCGGGCCATTCGGGCGGCGTCAGCGGCAGCGACGTGTCGCTCATCGTGTTGAGCACATCCACGAACGGCACGCCGCCGATCACGCCGGCCCACAAATCCGGCCGCATGTTTGCAATCGCGCCCATCAGCAAGCCGCCGGCGGAGCGGCCCTCGGCGACGATGCGCCCAGCGCGTCCATAGCCGCGCGTGATCAGCTCTTCGGCGCAGGCGATAAAGTCGGTGAAGCTGTTCTTCTTGGCGAAGCGTTTGCCGTCTTGATACCAGCCAAAGCCCATATCGGCGCCGCCGCGCACGTGCGCGATGGCGTACACCCAGCCGCGATCGACAATGGAAAAGCGCCGGATCGAGAAATCGGCGTCGAGATTGATGCCGTACGAGCCGTAGCCATAAAGATACAGCGGCGCCGAACCATCGAGCGGCGTACCGCGCTTCATCAGCACGGTGATCGGAACCTGTTTGCCGTCCGGCGCCGTCGCGAAGAAGCGACGCGACTCGTAGTCGGCGGGATTGTGACCTGACGGAATCTCTTGCGTCTTGCGCAGCACCTGCGTGCGCGCGCCCATATCATAGTCGAACCACTGCATCGGCGTCGTGGGCGAGTCGTAGAC
>QBMO01000020.1:0-25221 GCA_003242075.1 Alphaproteobacteria bacterium | reverse complement strand
GTCGTAGACATAACGCTGCGTCGGCGTGTCGTACTCGAAGCCGCCGGCAAGCTCGAGGTTGAACGCTTCTTCCGTCAGCGCGATCGCATGCTCGTCGCCAGCGCGATGGCGGATCACGATACGCGGCAGCGCGTTCTCGCGCTCGGCGCGGACGAGATAATCCTTCTTCGCGCCGAGCCCCGTAATGTAGCGCCCAGGCTGGTGCGGCACGAACTCACGCCATTGCGCGCGATCGGTGCGGCCCGGATCGGCGACCATAATCTTGAAATCCACCGCGCCGTCGGCATTGGTGAGGATGTACCAGCGCCCATCCCAGTGCGTGACGCTGTAGAGGGTCTCGTCCACACGCGGCGAGAACACGATTGGCGTCGCCGTCGGATCGTTGGCCGGGATGAGCAGTGTTTCCGATGAGGCGTGGTGGCCTACGTGGATGACGATGAAGTCCCGGCTTTCGCTCTGATCGATGCCGACAAAGAATCCGTCGTCCGGTTCGTCATAGACAAGCACGTCCTCGCCGCCGCGCGCGGGGCGGCGGTAGATTTTCGCCGGGCGGCCATTGTCGTCCCTGAACACCCAGAACAGGTGTTGCGCATCGGGCGACCAGCAGAAATCGCCGGTGCAATTCGTCACCGGCGACGCCAGCGTTTCGCCTGAGGCTAGGTCCTTCACATACACCGAAAAAATTTCCGAGCCTTGCTCATCGACGGCGTACGCATAAAGCGCATGGTCCGGCGAGTGCTCGGCCGCCAAGACCTTATAAAACGTCTTGCCCTGCGCCTGCGCGTCGACATCGATCAGCACTTGCTCTGGTCCTTCCTGCCCGCGCGGCCGGCGTGCATGCACCGGGTGCTGTGCCCCGGTGACGAAGCGGCGATAGTACTCCCAAGGCCCGTCCGGCGACGGCACCGAGCTATCGTCCTCCTTTGTGCGGCCGCGCATCTCCTGATAGATGCGCTCCTGCAGCGCCGCCGTCGGCGCCATCACGGCTTCGCGATAGGCGTTCTCTTCATCGAGATATGCGCGGATGTCCGGCTTCAGCAGCGACGGATCGCGCATCACTTGCTGCCAGTTATTGTCTTTCAGCCACGCATAATTATCGACGCGCACGCGCCCCAATTGCTGGATCCGCTTGGGCTCGATGCGGGCGACGGGCGGCGTGGGCATGGTCATGGAAGCATCCGTGGTGGCGCAGGAAGGTGGCAATGCGACGGCCGGTGTTCGCCGCGCTTGCGGCCTGCGTCAACGACTAGGATAGCCGCAGCAGCAGCGCAGTCGCGTCATCGCTCGCCTTAAAGCGCGGATGCTTGGCCCCGCCAGCGTCCGCCGCCTCGATGGCGCGGAGTTCCCGCCCGAGCTCCTGCAGTCCTTTTTCCACGACGGCCCGCACCAAGCCTTCTGGCGTGTAAGCGCCATATTGATCGGCCAGAACTGCGAAACCGTCCGTCATCAGCAGCACGTGCGCGGGGCGCGCGAGATCGAACGCCCATGCGCGCGCGTGATCGGCGCAGGCGGGATCAATCCCGAATGTCCAATGTGAGCCGGGCCGGTTCAAGCTGGCGCGATTGCGGCGCAGCATGTCGATCGTGGCGGTGCGTTGCAGCAACGGCTTATCGGCGTCAGTCTGCTTGGCCGCCGTATCCGCTTCGGCATCGCGCCCGCCAACAACGCCGCCGGCGATATGGACCGCACCATCGGCGCTCAGTGCAAACACGCGGCTGTCGCCGAGATCGAGGCCACGTATGCCGGCGCTTGTCACTTCGATCATGAGCAGGGACGAGATCGGCGATTGCCACTTCTCATAGCTCACGCCTTCGCTGATGCGTGCGAACGCTGCAGCCGCCAGTGCGCTGGTTGTGCGAACAACGTCCCGCATTTCCAAAGCGCTATCGCTCGCATAAAGCGCGGCGTTGGCGGTGTGCGCGATCCAGCTGGCGTCCGAGGCCCAGCCTGTGAGCGGCGCGCCGTGCATATCAGTCGCGCCGTCGAGCACCCAGGCGCGGCCGCCTGAGAACCCCAGCGCATCATCGTTCTGCTTGGCCCGATCTCCCGCCAGCGAGATCGCTTCGACGAAGGTCAGCACGTCAGCTCGGATAGATCAGCGACACGACTTCGGCCACGCAGGCCGGGCGTTCTTCGTTTTCGATCTCGATGGTGAATTCGTTGATCACTTGAAGGCCAGGGCCGCGCGGCTCGCAGGAGAGCATCTTAGCGCGCATGCGGATGCGGGCGCCGACGCGCACCATGTTGGTGAAACGGACTTTGTTGGAGCCGTAATTGATGCCCCGGCTGACGCCCGAATAGCTGATAATGTTCTTGGCCAGGAACGGGATCAGCGAGGCGATCAGATAGCCGTGCGCGATCGGGCCGCCGATTTCCTTGGTGGCGCGCTCGATATCGACGTGGATCCATTGATGGTCGCCGGTCGCGTCGGCGAAGCGATTGACCCGGTCCTGGGTGATCTCCAGCCAGTCGGAAACGCCAAGCTCGGTGCCGACCAGGGTCTGGATGTCTGAGAGCGGTACTTCGCGCATGGCCATAGGGAGGGCTCCTCGTTGGTTCAGGGAGTAAGGCGCAAGGCCTCCCTTGTCGAGTTGCCGCCACGTTCCGGCGCGGGAAGGAGCCCTGCGGCGCTGCGGCCCGGCCGCCAATTGCGGGGCCTGCCGACACACGTTATCTCGCCCCCATGTCCCTAGACCCGCTCGCGCCAGGAACTCTGGCCCTCGCCGAAGAATTCGGCCTCTCCCGCGACGAATACGACCTCGTGTTGGAAAAGCTCGGCCGCACGCCGAACACCACCGAGTTGGGCATCTTCTCGGTGATGTGGAGTGAGCACTGCTCCTACAAATCGACGCGCGTCCACTTGGCGAAATTCCCGACCAAGGCGCCGCACGTGATTTACGGCCCGGGCGAGAACGCAGGCGCCATCGATATCGGCGAGGGGCTGGCGGCCATCTTCAAGATGGAGAGCCACAACCACCCGAGCTTCATCGAACCGTTCCAGGGCGCGGCCACCGGCGTGGGCGGCATTTTGCGCGACGTCTTCACGATGGGCGCGCGGCCGGTCGCGATCATGAACGCGCTGCGCTTCGGCGAACCGAGCCATCCGAGGACGCGCAAGCTCGTCGACGGCGTCGTCAGCGGCATCAGTTTTTACGGCAATTGTGTCGGCGTACCGACGGTTGGCGGCGAGACTAATTTCGACGCCCGCTACAATGGCAACATTCTCGTCAACGTCTTCTGCCTCGGCATCGCCGACAAAACCAAAATCTTTACCGCCGCCGCCAAGGGCGCGAACAACCCCGTCGTCTATGTCGGCGCCAAGACTGGTCGCGACGGCATCCACGGCGCGACGATGGCGAGCGCGGAATTCATCGAAGGCGAAGACGGCCTGCGCCCCACCGTGCAAGTCGGCGATCCCTTCCTCGAAAAACTGCTCATCGAAGCGTGTCTCGAACTGATGGCGACCGACGCGATCATCGGCATTCAGGACATGGGCGCGGCGGGGCTTACATCGTCTTCCGTCGAAATGGCCTCGAAGGGCGAAGCTGGCATCTTGCTCGATCTCGACGCCGTGCCGGCGCGCGAAGAGGGCATGACGCCGTACGAATTCATGCTCAGCGAAAGCCAAGAGCGCATGCTCATGGTGCTGAAGCCGGGCCGCGAAGCGGAAGCGCAAGCCATCTTCGAAAAGTGGGGCCTCGACGCCGCCGTCATCGGCACGACGACCGACACCGGCAATCTGACGCTCCGCTGGCACGGTGAAATCGTCTGCGACATCCCGCTGGGGCCGCTGGCCGATGAAGCGCCGAAATATGAGCGGCCCTATGTGCAGCCGCTGAAAGCGATTCCGCTTACCGACGCTGAGCAGGCGCGCCTCAACTCCGACTATCCCGGCTTCGCGCAATCGCTGACAACGCTGCTCGCGCAACCGGATCAGGCCTCCAAACGCTGGATTTGGGAGCAATACGATCGCCACGTCATGGGCGACACGCTCGCCGATAGCGGCAGCGACGCCGCGATCGTGCGTCTCTACGGCTCCAAGCGCGCACTGGCGATGACGTGCGATGTCACCCCACGCTACGTGGAAGCCGACGCTTATGAAGGCGGCAAGCAAGCGGTCGCCGAGGCCTGGCGCAATCTCACCGTCACTGGCGCGCGTCCGCTGGCGGTGACCGACAATCTGAATTTTGGCAATCCGCAGCGCCCTGAGATCATGGGCCAGATCGTGCATGCGATCGAAGGCATGGCCGAAGCCTGCCGCGACCTCGCATTCCCGGTCATCAGCGGCAACGTCTCGCTCTATAACGAAACCAACGGCCAAGCGATTCTGCCCACGCCCGCCATCGGCGGCGTCGGCATCATCGATAATCTCGACCGCCGCGCGACAGCCGATGCGCTCCGCCAAGGCGATGTGCTCGTACTGATCGGCGAAACGACCGGCCATTTCGGCCAGAGTGTCTATGCCCGCGATCTCTTCAAGCTCGGCGGCGCTGCGCCGAAAGTTGATCTCGCGGTTGAAAAAAAGAACGGAGACTTCGTCCGCACGCTCATTACCGACGGCACAGTTCGTGCCGCGCATGATCTGAGCGACGGCGGTCTCGCCATCGCCGCCGCCGAAATGGCGCTCGCCTCCGATGTCGGCGTGACGCTTGGTTATCAAGGCGATCTGAGCGACGCGGCTTTCCTCTACGCCGAAGACCAAGCCCGCTATCTTATCGCGCTACCCGCCAACAAGGCCGACGCGCTCGAGGCCAAAGCGCGCGCCGCTGGCGTCAGCTTCCTCGTCGTTGGCGAAGCGGGCGGGCGCGAGATCAGCTATCTGGGCGCCGGCGGCCAACGCGAGCGCGTCTCGCTCGAAGACCTCCGCGCCGCTCACGAAAGCTGGCTGCCCGCCTATATGAAAAAGGCGCACTAGCGCGCCGGAGCGGCCTATGCCGAAATACGACTACGATCTCTTCGTCATCGGCGCTGGTTCCGGCGGCGTGCGTGCGGCGCGGCTGGCGTCGAAGGCCGGCGCGAAAGTGGCCATCGCCGAGCAAGTCCAGATCGGCGGCACCTGCGTGCTGCGCGGCTGCGTGCCGAAGAAGCTCTTCGTTTACGCCAGCGAGTTTTCACAGAGCTTCCGCGACGCCAAGGGCTTTGGCTGGACCGTGGACTGGGCGCGCTTCGATTGGCCAACCTTGCGCGACGCGGTTCAAGACGAAGTCAACCGGCTCTCGGGTCTTTATGCCAAGAACCTGGAAGCCGCCGCTGTCGAGATGATCGACGACCGCGCCATCGTCGTTGATCCCCACACCGTGCGGCTCACGCGCGAGGGCCGCTCCGTCACCGCCGAGCGCATCCTGATCGCCGTCGGCGGCCACACGCTGCGCCCGAGCGAGATCAAAGGCCAAGAGCTCGGCATCACCTCGACCGACGCCTTCACATTGGAAGAGCTGCCCGCAAGCATCGTTATCGCTGGCGGCGGGTACATCGCGGTGGAGTTTGCCACGGTGTTTTCCGGCCTCGGCGTCGAGACCACCATCGTCTATCGCGGCGAGCGCATCCTGCGTGGCTTCGACCACGACATCCGCGCGCACGTTCAAGCCGATCTCGAACGTACCGGCGTGAAAATCATCTGCGGCTCGACCATCGAGGAGGTGACGGGGCTGAGCGACGGCCGCAAACTCATCTCGCTCTCCAACTCCATGAAGCTCGAAGCCGATCACGTCATGTGGGCGATTGGGCGCGAGCCAAATACGAGCGGCATGGGGCTTGAAGCCGCCGGCGTGCGCCTCACCGAACGCGGCGCCGTTGCTGTGGATGAGTTTTCCCGCTCCAGCGTGCCCTCGATCTGGGCCGTGGGCGACGTCACCGATCGGGTGAACCTGACGCCTGTCGCCATCCGCGAAGCGATGGCGTTCGTGGAAACCGAGTTTCACGGCCGCCCGACCGCCTTCGATCATGCCGACATCGCCAGCGCCGTCTTCTCGCGCCCGCCTGTTGGATCAGTTGGACTCAACGAAGAGCAGGCGCGCGCCAAAGGCCACAAGCTCAAAGTCTTCCGCACCACCTTCCGCCCGATGAAGCACATCATCGCGCAGAACGAACAGCGTGTGCTGATGAAAATGGTGGTCGATGCGCAAACCGATCGCGTGCTCGGGGTCCATATCGCCGGCGTCGACAGCCCAGAGCAGATTCAGCTCGCCGCCGTCGCCGTCAAAGCAGGGTTGACGAAAGCGCAATGGGACATCACCTGCGCCGTGCATCCAACCGGCGCGGAGGAACTGGTGCTGATGGGTGAGCCCATCGCCCACGACAACGAAGCGCCCGCCTAAGCGGACGCTTCTTTTTGTCGATCAGTCGCGATCAATAGTGGCGCGGTCTGCCGCCGAGCGGGCGATGGCCGAAGTCTTCGTGCGCGCGGTAGCTGAAATAGCGCGGGCTATTCAGCGGCGGCGCCCAGATCGCGGCGACGGGGCGGCGGCTGCCGCGTTCGTAGACGTGGATCTGGCATTCGCCGCGACGGCACTCGTCCGTGTAGACGTAGGTCGGGCCGGGGCGGAAGCCGAACGGGCTGCGGATGATCGTATCCCATTCGCGGTCGCGCCGATCGAATGTGTGGATTCGGCCGCGTAAGTCGCGCACGACAATTTCGCCACGCCCACGATTGTCACGATCCCAATCGCGATCGCCGCGTCCGCCGCGATCATCGCGGTCTCCGCGCCATTCGCCGCGATCGCGGTCGCCGCCGCGCCAATCCTGCGCCGACGCAACGCCAGCGGTGGCCAAAGTGAAAACAGCCGCCAGAGCGGCAACGAGCTTCTTCATAACACTGCGCTCCCAAAGCCGCTCGAAAGCGGCATGTGACGATAATGCCGCCCGTTAGCTGAACCGCCGCTGAGCGCGGAACTCAGTTGTCAGCGACACAAAGAAAAAGGCGTCCGCCTTGTGAGCGAACGCCTCTTCTTGTCGACTAGAGCCAATTAGCGCGGGCGGTTTGGGCCGCCTTCGAGGCCGCCGTCACGCCGACCATCGCGCTGATCGCGGTCGTCACGGTCGCCCCGTCCGTCGCTACCACGTCCGTCGCGGTCACGTCCGTCGCGGTCGCCGCGATCATCGTCGTCACGACCCCGGCTGTCGCCACGGCCATCGCGGCCTTCGCGATACATGCGGTCGTCATCATTGTTCCAGCCGCGCTCGTCGCGGTCGAACCGGCCGAAGCGTGCATAGGCGCCGTCAAAGCCACGCGCCTGGCGCCAAGCGTAGCGGCGATCCTGCAAGTGCGGCGCGAAGATGCGATCGACCGGACGCCGGCTGCGGCCATCGAACACGAACACGACACAGCCTTGGCGGTTGCAGCGGTCGGTGTACGAATACGTCATCCCGGCTCTGAAATGATACGGCCGATCCAGCAACCGGTAGAAGATGCGGTCGCCGCGGTTGAAACTAAATGTCCGGCCATTGTTGCGGACGGTGATTTCCGCGCGCTCGCGATCCCAACGCTGATCGTGGCTCGGGCCGCCACCGGGCGGGCCGCGGCGATAGTCTTGTGCGCTGGCGGCGCCGACCGATGCCAATGTGAGCGCCGCTAAAGCGGCCGCGAACAGCTTGTTTTTCATTGTGGAAGTGCTCCCGAGACGGTCTTTCGACGTGTGTCTCAACTACCCTCGGGACAAACTTTGGCGCCCCTGCACTGAACGCTGACTGAGTTTTGTCCTCGGATTGCAGTGGGCAACGCTGCCAGCCGCGCTTGACCCGTCTTTACCGGAAACTAACCCTCCCGGACCGACCTTCCGCCGCTCACAACGGCAACATATTTGAGAGGGGCGAGGCCATGCCCGCGCGACTAGTTTCGGTGATCAACATGAAGGGCGGCGTCGGTAAATCGACGACGACCGTTTCGCTTGCCGAAACATTGGCACACCATCAGCGCCGCCGCGTGCTGGTCATCGATCTCGATCCGCAGACCAACGCATCGATCATGGCCGCCGGTCCCGACAAGTGGAACAAGCTGCGCGAAGCCGAACGCACGCTCGACTTTTTCTTCGAAAGCTACATCGTTCAGCAAAAGCCAAAGCCGTTCAAATCTTTGATCGAAGCCAAGGTGAGCGATCTCAAGGGCAAGCCGGATGTGGCGCTCTGCGCCGCAGCGCCCGAATTCCGCATCGTCGAACGCGACATGATCGAGAATTTCGTGAAGCGGGGCTTCCACATCGATCAAATCCAGAAGTGGATCTGCGAGCGCTTCGCCAATGGATTGAAGACGGTGATCAACGATTACGATTACATCTTGATCGATTGCCCGCCCGGCATTTCGCTCTTTGCCGAGGCTGCTTTGATCGCGGCCGATGCGATCCTGGTGCCGACCATTCCCGATTACGTCTCGCGCCTCGGCCTCATCACTTTCCGCAAGCGGGCGCTCAGGTTGATCAACGAACGCCGCGGTGGCGCTTCTCAGCTCATGGTGCTCGCCACCAAGTACGACGAGACTTTCTCGCTGCACCGCTCGGAAGCGCAGTTGCTGAAGGACAATCTCGGCGACGCCATGTTTGACGTGCGCATTCCCCAGCACGTCGATATCGCCAAAGCCGCCGAATGGTCGGAAACGCCGCGCACGTTCGAGCAAAAATACGGCGCCATGGCCAGCACCGTGAAAAAGATGGGTGAGGAGTTTCAGAGCAAAGTGGAGCTCGCGCCCGCCTTATGAGCCTCAACAAGACGCTCGACCGCCTGTTCGATGAAATTCGCCGCGAGGCGAAGCGCAATCCCGATTTCGCAAATCGTCTGGATGCGGTGTTGCGCGTCCACGAAAGCCGCCGCGATGTGCCGGATGAGGTGGTGGAGGACGTTCAATCCTCACTGCAAAGCGCGGGCGGGGGCGAGCCAGAAGCGCCAGTCAGCTCCGGCTCAAAAGCCAAGAAGCGCAACGCCGTCGCCGCGCTGGCTGACACCGCGTCGCAAACACCCAGCATCAATCCCGCCGGCCTCTACAAGAAGGACGGCGAAGCGGCACTCGTCGCCGCCCTCGCATCGCAAGAGCTCACCGCACTCCGCGTCCTCGTCGCCGAGCACAATCTCGATCCCAGCGGCGTCACATCCTCACTCACCCGCGACGAACTCGCCGCGCATATCCTCGCCCAAGCCAAAAAGCGCGCTGAGCGCGACGAGAAGATGTTCGACTATTAGGCGAACAACGCATCCCGCATAAGCGGAATGAACGCGCTCGCATCCCGGTCCCAAATTGGAAACGCGCCGGCGAAATCCCAGACGCACCAGCCCATGCCGTTAGCCTCGCAGGCCTGCCGCACCGCGCGTGTCCACGCCGCCCGCTGCTGAACGCCGACGGCGTTATTGACGCCGAATTCGCCCAGCTGCATCGCAAAGCCGCGCTGCTCGCTCCAGCGTGCAGCCTGCGCGACGTGGTCGCTGACTTGTGCGCGGTCGTCGCTGGTTCCCCAATCGCGCTCGAACACCGGCGCCGCATCTTCCAACCATTCGGCGCGCTGATGGGTGAATGCGTGCGGCTCGTAATAGTGGACACTGACCGCGATGTTTTCGCCCTCTGGCGGACGCCACGTGCGCAGCGCGTCGATGTTCTGCCAATTGCCCGGCCCAAGCACGATCAGCCGTCGCGCGTCGCGTTCGCGGATCACGCCGATTAGTTCGCGTTGCAGCGCCATCAGCGCGCTCGCGCCCCAGTGGCGGCCGTTGGGTTCGTTGAACGGTTCGTAGAATAACCCAGCCGGCGCGCCGCGATAATGCTGGGCGATCACCGCCCACATGCCGAGAAAGCGATCGCGCTGCCGCTCCGGTTCGCTGATCAGTCCTTCATAATGGTGCATGTCGAGTTGAACCATGAGTTCGAGGCCGAGCGCGTATTCCACGATTTCATCGATGCGCCGCCAGAAATCGCCGCCAAACGCATAGGGCGGGGTGGCGCCCGCATGCGCGTCGAAGCGCACCGGCAGGCGTATGCCGTCGAAGCCTGCGTCGCGGATGGCGTCGAGGTGCGGCAACTCGATCCGATAGCCCCAGTCGCCTTCGTTCGGCGCTTCGAGCGCATTGCCCAGATTGACGCCGCGTCGCATCGGGAAGGGTGCGGCTGTGGCTTGGCTCTCCGCCGGGCCGCAGGCGGCAAGCGCGGTTGCGCCCACAATGATCTCGCGTCGATTCATTGTCCGAGCTTACCCAGATGACGGGGCCATGAAAGCCCGCTAAGCACGCCCCCCATGTTTGAAAAAATCCTGATCGCCAACCGGGGCGAAGTCGCCGTCCGCATCATCCGCACCGCGCGCCGGCTCGGGATCAAAACCGCCATCGTCTATTCCGAAGCCGACCGCGACAGCCTCGCCGTCGATATGGCGGACGAGGGCGTGTTCATCGGCCCGTCGCCGGCTGCGGAAAGCTATCTCGTTATCGACAAAATCGTCGCCGCCGCGAAGCAAACCGGCGCGCAGGCCATTCACCCGGGCTTTGGTTTTCTCTCCGAGAAAGCCGAATTCGCCGACCGTTTGCTGGCCGAGAAAATCGTCTTCATCGGCCCCAATCCCGGCGCCATCCGCGCCATGGGTGACAAGATCGAATCCAAGAAGGCAGCGGCGGCCGCAGGCGTCTCGTGCGTGCCAGGCCACATTGGCGAGATCGCGGACACCGATCACGCCATCCAGATCTCCGAAGAGATCGGCTATCCGGTGATGATCAAGGCCAGCGCCGGTGGCGGCGGCAAAGGCATTCGCGTCGCGTTCAATCGCAAGGATGTTGAAGAGGGCTTTCCCGCCGTGCGCGCCGAGGCGAAAGGCGCGTTCGGCGACGACCGCATCTTCATCGAGAAATTCGTCACCGCCCCGCGCCACATCGAAATCCAGGTGATGGGCGATAAGCACGGCAATGTCGTGCATCTGTTCGAGCGCGAATGTTCGATCCAGCGCCGCAATCAGAAAGTCATCGAAGAAGCGCCGTCGCCGTTGCTGGATGAAAAGACGCGCATGGCGATGGGCGAGCAGGCCTGCGCGTTGGCGCGCGCGGTGCAGTACGATAGCGCCGGTACGGTCGAGTTCGTCGCCAGCGGCGCCGATAAGAGCTTCTACTTTCTGGAGATGAACACGCGGCTTCAGGTAGAGCACCCCGTTTCGGAGATGATCACCGGCCTCGATCTGGTCGAGCAGATGATCCGTTCCGCCGCCGGTGAGAAGCTCGCCTTCAAGCAGAAGGATTTGAAGATCAAAGGCTGGGCGATCGAGAGCCGCATCTACGCCGAAGACCCGTACCGCAACTTCCTTCCGAGCATCGGGCGCCTGCGTGCGTATCAAGCGCCAGCCGAAGGCAAGACTGGCGATGTCACGCTGCGCAACGAAACCGGCGTCCGCGAGGGCGATGAGATTTCGATGTTCTACGATCCGATGATCGCCAAGCTCATTACCCACGCGCCGACCCGCATCGCCGCCATCGATGCGCAGGCGATCGCGCTCGACAATTTCCTCATCGACGGCATCGCCGACAACATCCCGTTCCTCGGCGCGGTGATGGAGGAAAAGGATTTCCGCAAAGGCGATTTCACCACCGCCTACATCAAAGAGCATTTCCCCGACGGCTTCCAAGGCGTGGCGCCGACTGAGAAGCAAGAAAAGCTCCTGATCGCCACTGCAGCCATCGCCCGTGCGTTCACGGCGCGCCGCGCGCGCGAAATCAGCGGCCAGATCAATGGGGGCGCCAATGGCTGGCAGCGTGAGTGGACCGTGATCCTCGACAAAGTGCATCACGAGACCCGCGTCGATCTCGATGACGCCGGCGCCACCGTCACCATCGACGGCAAGAAGCACCGCATCGATACGACGACGCGCCCAGGCGCGCGCATCATCAGCGGCAAGTTCGAAGGCCAGCCTTTCTCGGTGAAGATCAAGACCGCGCCCGGCGGCTACACGCTCCGCCATCGCGGCGTCACCGTGCTCGCGCTCGTCGCCACGCCGCGCGGCGCCGAACTGTTCAAGAAGATACCTGAGAAGGAAAAAGCCGACACCTCAAAGCTCATCGTCTCGCCGATGCCGGGCCTGGTGATTTCGGTCGATGTGAAGCCCGGTCAAGACGTGAAGAGCGGCGAGGGCGTGGCGGTCGTCGAAGCCATGAAGATGCAAAACATCATCCGCGCCGAGCGTGATGGTGTGATCGCTAAGGTGCACGTGGCTGCGGGCGCGAGCGTTGCGGCGGACGAGGTGATGATTGAGTTGGGCTAACCTGATATTTGGCCTACGAGGCCGGATCAACCGCTCGCAATTCCTTGTCGGCATCATCGCCGTAGGCGTCCTTTCGCAGATTTTGACGATCTGGATTATGGCGAGTCTCTACGACCAGCCTGCCCATTTCGGATACATAGCCGGGCCGCAGTTCGAAGCGGCTAACGCCATGTCGGGCGTGATTTCGTTGCCTGTGTTGCTGTCGTTAGGTGTTCGGCGCGCGCACGACATCGGCGCTAGCGGGTGGGTTGTGTTTGTCGCGTTGGTGGCGCCTTTGCTGGGTGCGTTGCCCTTGCTCTTCGGCGGTGCGGTGCTGTGGCTCTTCGCTCTCCCAGGAGCACTGGGTGGCTTAGTCTTGCTTATGGCTCTCGGTACGAAGGGATCGAACCGTTACGGCGATGAACCCGCCCCTGGATTGAGCGGTGCTTGGGGGTCGTGAGTGTCCCGCAGTTGGAAAACCAAAACATCACCGATTCCGATCGCAATGGCGTGATCACGCCGCTGCACGTTACGGCGGATGAGATGATTGATTTGGGTTAGGGGCGGATAGCGGAAGACCGCAGCGCAGTCCGGTAAGTTTGCTCTCCCTTGCCCCCACAGAAATGGGGACAAACAAATTGCCTTCAAGAATTGTGCGCGCACTAATTTTGTCTGACATCGCCGCGCATGACAGCAGACGCTTCAAACCCGCCAATCTACTATCACGGCACCCGCGCTGACCTGCGCCTCGGCGATCTGATCGCGCCCGGCTTCACCTCGAACTATGGCAGCCGCCGAAAAGCGAACTTCGTCTATCTGAGCGCAACGCTCGAAGCGGCGATCTGGGGGGCGGAGCTTGCGGTGGGCGAGGGGCGCGAGCGCATCTATATCGTTGAGCCCACGGGCTCCATCGAAGACGACCCCAATCTCACCGACAAGAAATTTCCCGGCAACCCAACGAAATCCTACCGCACACGCTATCCGCTGCGCATCGTTGGCGAAGTCGCTGAATGGCAGGGCCACAGCCCGGAGGTGCTGGCGAAGATGAAAAGCAGTATCGAGGACCTGAAGCGCCAAGGCATCGAAGCGATCGATGAATGACGCCGACTGCTAGTCGCCGTCGTCCAACATTGGCATTTCGACCGTAAAGCGCACGCCAGTGGGCTCGTTCTTCTCGACCAGCAAGCGGCCGCCGAGTTGGCGCACAAAGCCTGTGATCAATCTGAAGCCGAGGCTCTTGCGCGGCTGGTCGATTACGAAGCCATCTGGCAGGCCGATACCTTGATCAGAGACGACGATCTCCAGGTTCTTGCCACGTTTGCGCGCAGACACCGCGATTACGCCGGAGCCAGCGGGGTAGGCGTACTTCGAGGCGTTGGTCACCAGTTCGTTGATCAGCAGACCGAGCGGCACTGCGTTGTCGGCGGAAAGCACGAGTGCATCCGCCTTGCACGTGATCGTCAGCGCCGGAACGGTCTCGTTCATCTTCTTGCAGAGCTCGCCGACAAAATCGCTGAGCTCGATGAAGCTGATGGCGTCGCCGCGCCACAGATGATCATGCACCTGCGCGATCGTTTCCACGCGCGCACTGGCATCGTCCAACGCGTAACTGATGTCGTCCGTTTGGGCGCTGCGCGCTTGCACGCGCAGTAAGCTCACCACCGACATCAAGCTGTTCTTGACGCGATGGCTCATCTCGCGTGTCAGCAGTCCTTGATATTCCATCGCGCGCGCCAGCTTCGCGTCCGCTTGCTGGCGCTCGATGGCGATGCCCAGGAGGCCTGCGAACACCGCGAGAAAATCCGCGTCGGTGCTATCGAACTGCCCGGCGTCCGGGCTGTCGACTTCTAAGACGCCGTAGTTTTGAGTTCTGTCATTGCTGCGTTCGATCAGCACGTTGATGGCGCGCTTGACGCCATGGTCGGCGAGCAGCTTAGGCGTGCGGAAGCGCGCCTCTTCGTGGAGGTGATTGGAAATCACCGATTGGCCGGTGTGGTAAGCGTATCCCGCAGGCGACTCCATATCGGCGCCCAGCACGACTTCATTGATCGTGCCCGCTTCCCAGCCCACGCCGGCGCGGACTTCGAGTTGATTGCCCTCGGGAGTGTATTCCAAAACCTTGGCGTACGGCGCTTCCAGCCCTTTCGCACACAGTTCGGCGGCGCGCTGTAAAATGTCGTCAAGGTCGCGCGACTGCATCGCGAAGCGGCCGAATTCGCCCAACAACGCCTGTTGCTGCAGGCGGTAGGGGAGTTCGTCGCGCATTTCCACGGTATTGGCCGGCGGCGTTAGCTCAAGCTCGGGCTTTGCTTCCGCCGATTCCGGCGCCGTGTCGCCTGAGGAACTTGGTGCATTGGACATCAATCGAAAAAATCCATTGAACCGAAGAATTACCAAGCCTCGCGGCGCAAGCGCGCGCTCCTATGTGTTGCGATGTGAGTATAAACAGAATCGTTTGCTCAGACAGTGCTCATCTGCCGCACTTCAAGCGGGCCTACAGTCGGCGCTTGGCCTTCGTCACCGTGGCGTCTAGCGCCGACAGAAAGCGCGAGCGATCCGCCTGGGTGAACGGCTTCGGTCCGCCGACCACATCGCCCATTGAGCGAAGGTGTTCCATTATTCCGCGTTGCGCCAGAGCCGCGCCGATCGAGCCTTGGGTGAATGCCTTGCCGTTTGGCCCAAGCGCCGCGCCGCCGGCCTTGAGTGTGCGATCCGCCAGCGGGATATCGTTGGTGACGACGATATCGCCCGGCTGCACGCGTTCGGCGATCCAATCATCGGCCACGTCTGGGCCAGCTTCGACAACCGTAAGCGTCACATCCGGCGGCGTGCGCATAAAGCTGTTCGACACGACCTGCACCGGGCAGCCCGTGCGCCGCGCAACGCGATAGATTTCTTCCTTCACCGGACAGGCGTCGGCGTCGATGAAAATAGTGGGGGCAGGCACACGCGCATCAGAACGCCAATGCGCGGGGCTCCGTCAAGAGCGAACTGCCGCGTTCGCGGTCAACCCAGCCCAACTCAAAACCGAGCGCGCAAGGTGAAGCGCGCCGCCGTCGGCGAGCCTGGCATGATGTTGTTGTCGTTATGCGCCGTCGCCCAATAGTCCTCGTCGAGGATATTCTCGATGTTGAGCTGGGCTTCGACATTGTTGGTCAAGGCGTAAGTGAGCGCCAAGTCCACACGCGTAAACGACGGCAACTCGACCGCGTTGCTTATCGAAGTGAACGACTCGCTCTGATAGATTGCGCCAACACCCACACCGAGGCGGTCCGTCACGCGCACCATGTTCCACAACGAGAAGGTGTTCTCCGGCGTCAGCGGCACGATCCGCCCGGCGGGCGCGGCGGTCGTAGTGCGGGTGATTTCGGCCTCTTGATGCGAGTAGCCGCCGACAATCTCCCAGCGATCGTTCACGGTGCCAGCGATGCCGATCTCAAAACCTTCCGTGCGCTGCGCGCCGGTGAGCGCGGTCAGGCTGGAGAAAGGGTCGATGGCGCGCGTATTGGTGCGGTCGAGGCGATAGATCGCCGCCGTCAGCGCCAGTTGCGGCAACACGTCCCATTTCAGGCCGAGTTCGATGTTTTCGAACTCTTCCGGATCGAGTGTCGATGTCGTGGCGTCGAGCGCGCCGAACTGGTCGCCCGATTGCGGCAGGTAGGAGACGCTATAGCTTGCATAGATCGAGAGCGGTTCAATCGGCCGGTAAATCACGCCGACGCGCGGCGACACCAGATCGTCCTCGCGGCTATAGTCGGCATTGGCGGCGCGGCGATCGTCGAAATCGAGATCGAAGCGGTCGAACCGGACGCCGGCGATGATCTGCCATTGGTCGTTCAGCACGATTTGGTCTTGCAGGTAGAAGGCCGCCAATCCGAGATCGACGTCGTTGTCAGTCTGTAGCGGCGTCGGGATGACGCCAGTGATGCTCGTCGTCGGCGCCGCCACATTGACCGAGCCCAAGCCGGTGAAATTGGGAGACCGCGTATTGGCGGTCTGTTGCTGGCCGAATTCGAAGCCGGCGAGAATTGTGTGCCCGATCCCGCCCGTCGTCGTGCGCCAGATAAGATCGGTTTGGCTGAAGAAGTTTTCGCGATTGGTGCCGGAATTGTAGCCCTGGAGCGCGACATTGCCGGAGCCGTTCACGGCCGAGTTGGCGTGGATGTTCTGGTAGAACTTGAAATAGTCGGCATAGACCGTGGTGTTGCGCAGTGTGAGGTTCGGCGTGAATTCGTGTTCGAAACGCGCGGTCAACAGATCGACTTCGGTTTCCGCGTGGCTGAGATCCGGGTTGCCGAAGAAGGCCGAATTGCTGCCCTCCCACGGGCGACCGTTCTCCGACGGCACACCGCGATCGACGGTGCGGTCATCGCGGAAGAGTTCGTAACCAAATCGCACCGTGGTATCGTCTGACAGGCGAAACGCCGCCGTCGGGTTGAGGCCGTAGCGCTCGACCGAGACGAAATCGCGATACGATTCGGAGTCTTCGTAAACGCCGGTGAGGCGCAGCGCCGCGCTGTCGGTGAGCGCTGCCCCGAAGTCCACCGATCCGCGCGTCTGTGCGTCCGACCCGAGGGTCAGCGACACTTCCTGCACGGGCGACCAGTCGGCCCAACGCGTGACGCGATTGATGACGCCGCCGCCGCCGCCGCGGCCGAAGATCATCGCGTTCGAGCCTTTGAGCACTTCGATGCGCTCGGCGTTGTAGAGATCGCGATAATATTGGACGTCATCGCGTACGCCATCGACAAAGAAATCCGCCGTCGTGGCATTGCCGCGGATTGTGGGCGCATCGCGGTGGCCCTCGCCTTGGCCCATGGTCACGCCCGGTACGTAGCGAACGACGTCCGCCATCGTGCGCATACCTTGATCGCGGATGAGGTCGTCGGTGATCACGGTCACCGATTGCGGCACGTCGCGCAGGTCGGCGTCGGTGCGCGTCGCGGTGGAGGTTTCGCGGTCGCTATAGGAGGGGCGCTGGCCGATCACGGTGATCGGCTCGCCCTCTTCGGTTACTTGAGCAAAGGCCGGGCTGGCCAGGCCGGTGAGCATGGTCGCGCCCAGCGCCCATGCCCGCAAAAATTCCCGCTTCATCCGCCCGATCTCCCCGTCGTTCCGACGGGACAGCACCTAGCAGAGACTGAGAACGATTAGCAATAGCATTAGTAGCCTCAGAATCCGCAGCGCGATGGCGGGGGCAGGCAGTCGACGCAGGCCCGGTTTTCCGCGCCCGGCCCATTCACCAAAGCAGCAAACCAATCGAGGAACGGCTCGCCGCCGCTGGCGTCGGTATAGAAGCCCGGCGCGCGCAGGATGGTGTGCGCATCGCCGGCGCCGACATAGGAGCGGAAATTGCTCGCCGCTTGCCGGGCCGTGAGATCGCGCGTCATCTTTTCGCGCCAAGCCCGGCAGGCGTCATCGACGCCCATCAGTGCATAGAAGGCTGCTTGCGTGCGGTCGTTGGCGGTCGTGAACTGCGCGAAGCGATCGTTGGGGTACATCTCGGCCAATCGCGCAACAGAGTCCGTATCGACGCCGCGCAGCGCCCGCGGCGGCTCATAGCCCCAGCGCGCATTGCGCAGATCGTAGAAGTCCGGCGTCGTAACACCTTGGCCTGCGTCGCCGAGCAGCACCGCGCTCGCGTTCGGATAAGCATCGCGGATTCGGATGTAGTGTCCAATCGCGCCATAAGCGCCGGCGCTCGATCCGGTCACCAACAGACGCTCAGGCGTCGCCATGTTGCGGCGCGCCCATTGCAGAATGGCTCGGAAATTGTCGCCGCCACGATGCTCGATCGCGAATGGCTCGCCGCTATCGACGTCGGTGTAGGTTTGTGTGTTCGAGCCCAGGTGCACGTCGCCGGTGCAATAGGGCACATAGATGAAGCTCCAGTCGCGCACCGGATTGCGTTCGTTGTTCATCACGAAGATGCCGCCGAAGCGGTTCGGATTATCAGTGGGAAGGATTTCCGCTTTGTAGAAGCCGTCATCGGTGCGGCCTGTCGCCAGCCACGGCACCGAGCAGGTGAGATCGTCCCAGCAAGCGCCGCCGCCATCGAAGAAGATGACGAGCCCGTTCCCGGTGCCACGGCGCGCCCAAAACGAGTAGGCCGGATCGGCGCCGGGGGCGTCGGAACATGTCGGCGTGAAGCGCTCGAGCCCGAGCATCACTGGCTCAGCGGTGATTTGCGTCCACTCGCCGACCGTCAGCGAAACGCTTTCGCGCGCCTCGGCTGGCGGCGCCGCAATGGGTGAGGCGCAGGCGCCGACGGCAAGCAGAGCGATGGCGGCAAGCCAAGATTTCACGGAAGCACCCCCGATAACGACCTCTCCATTCTGGCGGGACAATGGGGCGTCAGATAGGCCGCTTTCGGCCGAAGCGCCGAACAGACGCAAAGAAGGCCGCGCTGGCGGGCGCGGCCTTCCTGAGGGTTCGGGTGGTTTAGGTCCGCTTCTTGGTCGTGTAGTCGACGATTGCGAGCAGGATGAACGCCGCGCCAACGGTGCCGAGGATGACGGCCGGGACGGCCATGCCGCGGATGACATCGTCGTCGTGGCCGTAGCCGTCGATAACGTAGCCAGCGCCAAGGAATCCGACCGCGAGCGCCAGCAGGATCACGCCATTGCCCAAGCTTTTGCGGGCGCGATTGCCCTCATCGAGCATGTTCTGGGTGAGTTGCGAAACCAGCGTCGGCTCCAGTGGTTGGCCGCGCGCCATGGCCTGGGAGATGAGGTCGTGGGCCGAGCGTTTGGTCCGCTCCTTGGCAAGCACGGGGATCAGGATCACCGCTGCAAGAAAGGCGAAAAACGTAAACGGCACAAAGATTTCGGCATCCATCGGTACGCTCCATGTTCGGGCTTATCTTGCCCTGTTGCTGACACAGATGCGTCGCGAAGCGGATTTGGACGCAAGGCGCCCCGAAAGAAGCGATCAGGCTGGCCCGGCGTCTATCCAGAGCGTGAAGGTCGAGCCCCGGCCGGGCGTGCTGACCAGCGTGACATCGCCGTCCATGAGCCGCGCTAGGCGGCGCACCAAAGTGAGCCCAAGCCCCGCGCCTTCGTAGCGGCGCGCGCTGTCGCCCTCGGCCTGC
Source organism: Alphaproteobacteria bacterium (assembly GCA_003242075.1). GTDB lineage: Bacteria > Pseudomonadota > Alphaproteobacteria > Caulobacterales > Aquidulcibacteraceae > Vitreimonas. The sequence goes on along the minus strand of QBMO01000020.1, from coordinate 5,940 downwards.
AAAGCCCATCATGCCAGCAGATACTATGAGCGCCGCCAAAGTCGCCGAGGCGACCAGCGCCGAGAGCGTAAAGCCAGCGACTGTGAACGGCGCAACGAGCGCACAGAGTGCAACCGGCCCTAGGCACGCCCACGTCACCAGCCGATTTGGCGAGAAATACACGAACACATGGTTCGCCGAACTGCAGATCCACGCCGTCGCCAGCACCATGCCGATCGCGTCGCCGGTCGACCATGCCAGAACTGGATAAGCCGTGAAGGCGAGGCCGCCGATGAAATGCAGGCCCGCCAGCCAGTAGAAGCCTTCCTGCTGAGATCGCTGCGCGGCTGGCGTAACAACACGAGCCTCAATCGCGACGCGGATCACCAACTCCCACGCGGCGATCAGCGCCAGCCATCCGCCCGCGACTACAGGCGGCAACACCGCCAACGAAAGCACCGCCATCACCGCCGCGAAGCCGACGCGCGTCCATGTCGCCTTCCGGACATTCGCGGTGACGTCAGCCACTGACAGCAAGCCGTCACGCGTCGTCGCGCGGAGGGCCTTGTCAGCAAAGTCGCTGGAGAAAAGCGGCGAGAAGGCGGAATCACTCATGCCAGAAGCGTAGGTAACGTTCGTTACCGCGCGCTACCCGGAAGCGGCGAATCGCATGTCACAAAGGCGGCGCCGTTGTTTTCGTCGCGCCGAACACGCGTTCGAAAGAGGCGCGCAGGGCAGCGTCGGCATCCGCCATCGTCACCGGCAAGCCGAGATCCACGAGGCTGGTGACGCCGAATTGCGGCGCGCTGATTCCGCACGGTGTGATGCCGGAAAAATGCTCCAGGTCCGGCTCTACGTTCAACGCAATGCCGTGAAAGCTCACCCATTTTCGCAAGCGCACGCCGATGGCGGCGATCTTGTCCTCTCGCGCCCAGCCGGGGCCTTTTCGCTCGACCCATACGCCGACGCGGCCCTCACGCACTTCGCCCTTGACGTTGAACTCGCCCAGCGCCCCGATGATCCAACGTTCAAGATCGGCGACGAACTTGGTCACGTCGCGCCCGCGCTCGCGCAGGTCGAGCATGATGTAAGCCACGCGCTGGCCGGGGCCGTGATAGGTGAATTGGCCGCCCCGGCCGCTGCGGAAAACCGGGAAGCGCGTCGGGTCGAGCAGATCGCCGTCCTTAGCGCTGACGCCGGCCGTGTAAAGCGGGGGATGTTCCAAGAGCCAAACGAGTTCGCCGGCTTCGCCCGCCGCGATTGCGGCGGCGCGCGCCTCCATCGCCGTGACTGCTGGCTCATATTGAACCAGCCCTGGCGACACCGCCCAGCCAATAGCCGCTCGTTCGTTCACGCCCCTGCAACCCTTTCCGGTTCGACTAGAGCAGAATCAAATGGGGTCGTCAGGTGTCGCACAAAAGCCAGGTCAATCACGTCGACGTCGAACTCGCGGTCGTCCTCGGGCGCTGCCGCATGCCGATGCAGCAGCTTTTGCGCATGGGCCGCGGCGCAGTGATTCCGCTGGACACCAAGGAGAGCGACCAACTCTGGATCCTCGCCAACGGCCATCCAATCGCGCGGGGCGAGATCACCATCCAGGGCGATCGGTTATGCATTACCGTCACCGAAGCGGCTGACGTGCACGAGTTCAACGCCGCCGCGTAGAACGCCCGTTGCTCACCCGTTCTAGGGGGTAGACGCAACCTTATCGATCTGTTCATGTACGGCTCAGGCGCGGGACGCCATCGTTTAGACTGCGCGTCAGAGCCCGACGCGCGAAACCGGGGAAATACCTATGTCTCCTATCGCTCGCTTCGTCGCCGCTGGCGTCGCGCTCGCTGCTGTCGCCACCGCTTCCATCGCGTCGGCGCAAGATTTCAACGCCGCGCCGAACTACGGCACGTTGAACCTCAACTACGGCTTCACGCCCGATCCGCAGGTCATCAATCTGCAATCTGGCGGCAATCTCGATGCTCAGCGTCTGAGTTCGTCGTGCCGCGGCTTCATCACCAACGCACCGGACGTTCGCCTGAACTACAACGCAGGCGGCGGCTACCCGCTCATCCTCTCGGTCGCCTCTGGCGCGGACACCACCCTGGTCGTCAACGCCCCGGACGGCACTTGGTATTGCGATGACGACGGCGGCGTGAACGGCCTCAACCCGATGGTTCGCTTCAACCGTCCGATGTCTGGCCGTTATGAAATCTGGGTCGGCACCTATGGCGGCGCTCGCCTGGAAAATGCCCAGCTCCACATCTCGGAGCTCTATTCTCAATAATTGGGTCCTAATGACCTGATGCGGCAGGGCCGGAGCCAAGCTCCGGCCCTTGTTCGTTGCGGGCGGGTCTGGTAACCCCCCGCGCTCAAATGCGCTCGTGGCGGAATTGGTAGACGCACTGCCTTGAGGTGGCAGCGAGTAACATCGTGGAGGTTCGAGTCCTCTCGAGCGCACCAGCCTTCGCGCTTCGCGCTACGGCTGGCAGGCCAGCCCACACCCCCGATACGCGAAGGCTGCCCTCCGAAGCTTTAGCGAAGGAGGGCCTCCGGCCTAAGATGACTCATGTTCTACGTTTATATGATTTTCTACGTTTATATGATTGTGAGCGAGGTCCGCCCTGACCAGCGCTACACGGGCTTCACCACTGATGTGAGCGCTCGACTGAAGGCTCACAACAAGGGGGATTCCCCTCACACTTCAAAATTCCGGCCATGGCGATTGGTCGGCTAATGGGCGTTTGAAGATGAGAAGCGAGCAATCGCCTTTGAGCGATATCTGAAGTCGGGCTCTGGCAAAGCCTTTGCCAACAAGCGGCTTTGGTGAACGCAACGATCTTCGCGATCACGCCCAGTACGCCAGCGATCGAAAACACCAGCGCGGACATTATCAGGTGTTGGCGCGACGCGCGCTAAACGCCCGCCCGCCGCCAAGGAAACAGCGCGCGCAGCTTTTCGTCGCGCAGCCACAAACCGCCCCACATGATGAGCCCGAGATAGAGGCTGAAGAGCTGGTGGCTAAAGAGCGGGCTGTCGGCGCGAATTTGCGTCGCCATCGCGCCGCCAAGCAGACCCATCCAAAGCACTGCGCCAAGCACACTGGTGCGCGGGAAGAGATAGAGCAGCACCAAGCTCAGTTCGAGCACGCCGATCCAGAGCGTGTGCCCCGCCGGCCAGCCCAGCTGCGCCATCGTCTCCTCAGCCACCGGCATGCCCATAAGCTTCGGCGCGACCGACGCGCCCAGAATGAAAAGCGCAAACAGGCCGCTCAACACACCGCCAGCCCAGATCGATGCGCTCGCTTTCATGATGCTGCTCCCGCCTTCGCTTGTTCAGCCGCCGCCACGTCCTTCATCGCGCCATACGGGCAGAGCGGACGCGCCAAGATGCGCTCAGCATACGCGCTTACATTGCGCATGCCTTCAGTCATGCCGAGCGTGTAGGCCCAGGCGACCGCGAAGCCGGCGATAATGTCGGTAACCGAGAAGCGGTTGTCGATCAGCCAGTCCTTGCCGGCCAGCGCCGCATCAAGCGCCGCGAGGCCACGTTTCGCCGCCGCTTCGTTCTGCGGAAAGACGACCGGCAGGCGCTCAGCTTCCGGCAGGATGAAGAGGTTGCGCGCGGTGTGCCACAGATAGGCTTCGATCTCTGACAGCGTGAAGGACGTCCATTGTTCGTGCAGCGCGCGCGACCACTGGCCGGACGGTGCAATCAGCTCTGCGTCTGGATGGCTGTCGGCGAGCCAGGTGCAGATGGCGGCGCTCTCGAACAGCGGCCGGCCATTGTCGCGAAACGCGGGGAGCTTGGCGAGCGGATGGATGGCGGCGACGTCGGGATGCGCGAACGCCTCCTCGCCGGCCACGCTTTCAAACGGCACGCCCAGCTCCAAAAGCGTCCAGCGCACGCGGGCGGAGCGGGTGACGGCGAATTCGTAGAGCTTGAGCGTCATGCAAGAATCCCTTGGATGGGTAGGTCTTGCTTTAAGACGATCCAGCGCGCACGCCGCCGACAGAGGTCGCGCGGATTTTTATCCGATCTTCAGCCGCACGAACGCCATCGCGCCTTCTTGGTCGCCGCCATAGCTGGGCTCAAGCGCATCCGACGCGAAATGCTGCTGCACCAGCGCGCCGACGCCGAAGACGACGTTGTCGTTGATGCGGAAATCACGGATCGCGCCCAGGCTCAAGCGCTGAACGTCCTCCACCGGGCCGTGATGCACGCCGAGTTCATCCGTCTCGATCGCTTCGACGCGCGCAAACACGGTCCAGCGATCGTTGGGATGCCAGGCGGCTTCGGTGAGCCAGGCGTCGAGCGAAACGCTGTCGCTGCGTTCTTTGTTGGCGAAGGCGAGGGTGGCGGACCACCAGCCGTGTTCGCCGATGCGGCGCGTATAGATGCCGCTGACCGAGACGCGCTCTTCATCCTCGTCGGGGTGCAGCGCTTCTGGGCTTTCGATATCGGCCCAGGATGCTTGCACCGAGAGATTCTCGGTCGGGTTCCAAGAGAGGCGCACCGCCGTCGAATCCAGATCGCCGCTCTCAATGTCGTAGCGATCCTCGTCCGGCTCGCGGCCGCGGAACTGCGATGCTTCGAGCTTGAAGTCGCCATGGATGTAGCCGGCGGTCAGCACCCCGAAGGTGATGTGGGTGCTGTCGAACCAATGGTGGGTCAGCGGCGCTTCCGGCGAATCCATCGCCGCCATGCGGTGCATGAAGGCCGGTGGACCGAACGCCGGTTCACCGGGCAGGCCGCCATAGACGAACACCGAAGAGTTTTCGCTGATGCGGTGCGCGTAGGAGGCCGACAATTCCATGAACAGGTCGTGCGGATGCTGGCGATCCACCAGCGGCTCGACGCCATCGGCGCTTTCGCCCGCTGCGAATAGGAGCGGATAGCCGTCCGCGCCCATAAACGGATCAGGCGAGAGCATGGCGCGCAGATTGAGCGTGCCGCGCGCGCCAATGGCGCGCCGCGCCGAGCCCATGATCATGCCGGCCACATACGCCTCCTCATCGCCGCGCGGCCCGTCCGACCAAGCATAGACGCCATTGAGCATCACGTGCCCCATCAGCATCCAGTCGCCCGCTTGGCTGTGCACGCCGCCGTGTGAAGAGACATCCGGCTGCCACGCCGTGCCGGAGGCGTCGCGCCCCATCGGGTAGGGGCCATAGAGCCCGCTCATAGAGTCCATCGCGTCGTGGCGGCCATGCTGCATCCCGGAATGGTCTTCGGCATGCTGGTCGTGGCCCGCCGGCATCGCGCCGTGTTCGTGCGCCGGTTCTTGTTGCTGTTGGGCGGGCAGCGTGTGGTCGTGCTGATGCTCTTGCGCCAGCGCAGGCCCCGCCCAGACGGCCAGGCAAAGCGCTGGCGTTGCGATCCAGACGTTCATTTCTCGCTCCTGACCAGTAACTCGATCAACTCCGAGGCCTTCTTGCGCTGTTGTCCGGCGTCGCCGCTGACGATGGCGCTCTCGATGCAATGGTTGAGATGTTCCTTGAGCATCAACTGCTCGACGCGTGTCAGCGCCGCGCGCGCCGCGCGCAATTGAGTCAGCACATCGATGCAGTAGCGGCCGTCCTCGATCATGCCGGCGAGGCCGCGCACTTGGCCCTCGACGCGTTTAAGGCGGTTCAACAAGTGTGTTCGATCTCGCATGGCCGCTTTATCATACCCCATGGGGGTATATGTCCAGATCGATTTTGACGCACGTGTGGGGTTGACCTACGGCGCGACGCGGCGCTTTGGAGGGGCACGAACACATTCCTCTCCACACGTTGAAGCGGCCCGCCGATGAACACCGAGACCGATACGGCGGCTGAGCAGGCGCGCGCCACGCCATCCGAGGATTCGGGCTTCATCGCCCGCGTCATCGGCGCTGCCGGAGATCACGACGCGCCGCTGCTGCGCCGGCTGCTGGCCGAACTCGGCCCGGCCGACCTTGCCGACGTCATCGAGCACGTGCCGCTG